>JBIJAC010000011.1:0-40543 GCA_044345935.1 Polynucleobacter sp.
ATCGTCTCCGACCACCTCCCGTCAAGGTAACGTCTATGGAATGATCGGCATGCTGCTCGCCGTCATCACCACATTCTTGATCCCCACATTTAAGCCCGTCTATTGGCTGATTGGCGTTGCCATTGTTGCTGGCGCAATCATCGGCTCGATTGCTGCCAAACGTGTGCAAATGACCAAGATGCCTGAGCTGGTTGCCTTAATGCATTCCTTTGTTGGCCTTTCGGCGGTATTGATCGCGATTGCGGCGGTCATCAACCCAGCACAAGACCACTCTGGCGCGCAGAAGATCGAACTCTTTATTGGCGCCTTTATCGGTGCGATTACCTTTACTGCCTCGATCATTGCTTTCGGTAAGTTGTCCGGCAAAGTCAGCGGCAAGCCAGTGACTTTCTCTGGCCAGCACATGCTGAACTTGGTACTGGCTATTTTGATGGTTGCCGGTGGCGTCGTATATTTCTTAACCGACAGCCATGCTGCATTCCTCGCGATGTGTGCTGTTGCATTGGTACTGGGTGTCACCCTCATCATCCCAATTGGTGGTGCTGATATGCCCGTAGTAGTATCGATGCTTAACAGCTACTCGGGCTGGGCAGCGGCGGGTATTGGTTTTACGCTCAACAACCCAGTCTTGATCATTGCCGGTGCCTGCGTCGGCTCCTCGGGTGCGATTCTGTCTTACATCATGTGTAAGGCGATGAACCGCTCGATCATCGCGGTTTTGCTTGGCGGCTTTGGCGCTGAAGCGGCTGGCGGCGGCGATGATGACGGCGCTCCAAAGAACTATAAATCGGGTTCAGCTGAAGATGCGGCATTCTTAATGACCAATGCCGATACCGTGATTATTGTTCCAGGCTACGGTTTAGCGGTTGCGCGCGCGCAACATGCACTCAAAGAGTTAACCGAGAAGTTGACGCACCATGGCGTGACGGTGAAGTATGCAATTCATCCGGTTGCCGGACGGATGCCAGGCCACATGAACGTCTTGCTGGCGGAAGCCGAAGTTCCATACGACCAAGTATTTGAAATGGAAGACATCAACAGCGACTTCGGTCAGGCTGACGTGGTTTTGGTTCTGGGCGCAAACGACGTGGTTAACCCAGCAGCACGCACGCCAGGTAGCCCGATTTTTGGCATGCCTATTCTGGAAGCCTTTAAAGCGAAAACCATCATTGTGAATAAGCGTTCGATGGCCGCCGGTTACGCTGGCTTAGATAACGAACTCTTCTACATGGATAAAACCATGATGGTCTTCGGTGATGCGAAGAAGGTCATCGAAGACATGGTTAAGGCGGTTGAATAATTAAATGCAGAGCCTTGGGATAAGCCACTTTCGAGTGGCTTTTTCCTTTTTAGTATCCAGTGCAATTACACACAGAGAGCTTATCGTGAAAAAATTTCCAACATTATTTTGTCTTATTGGCCTTCTTTGTTCGGCTACTGTATTTGCGCAACAAACGTATCCGAATCGTAACATTCAAATGATCATGCCCCTGCAGGCTGGAAGTGGCGTAGATATATTGATGCGCCCCATTGTTCAACGTATGGGCGAAAACTTAAACCAAGCGATTGTTATTGAAAATATTCCAGGCGGGGCTGGTCTGATTGGGGCCACTAAAGTTGCACAATCGCCGTCCGAAGGCTACGTTTTGGGTGCATTTAACGACAGCATTTTGACCATGGTGCCCAATTTATACCCAAAAGTGGAATATGACCCCATCACCAGCTTTGTGCCCATCTCCCAGGTTGCATCCATCACGTTTGTCATGGTGGCCAACCCCTCTTTTTCGGCTAACACAGCGGCCGATCTAGTGAGAATTGCCAAAGCCAATCCCGGAAAAATTGACTATGCTTCGGGTGGAAATGGATCGCCCCAGCACATCGGCATGGAAATTTTTCGCCAGCTAAGTGGAGCCCCGTTGGTGCACATACCGTATCGCGGTGCCGCTGCTGCAGTAACGGATGTCATGGCCGGCCAAGTTCCAGTGATGATCAGTGCCTTATCTGTTGTGTTACCCCATATAAAATCTGGCAGGCTTAAAGTTTTAGGCGTTGCTAGTAAAAAACGCTCCTCATTACTTCCGAACACTCCAACCATTGATGAGAGTGTTCGTGGCTATGAATTCTCAACATGGGGTGCAATTGTTGCGCCAAAAGGAACATCAAACGCTGTAGTTAGCAAGATCAATGATTCTCTTGCTACGGCCCTAAAGGACCCTAAGTTGCGTGAACAACTGACGCAGCAAGGTTTTGAGATTAGTCCAATTGGGTCTGAGAACCTCAAGGAAATTACTGCACAAGGATTGGCCCGTATGAAGCGAGTAATTAAGGATGGTGGGATTGAGCCTAATTAATCGAAGGTTAAAACGGAAATAAAAAAGGGCAGCTAGGCTGCCCTTTTCAGTTCTAGCTAGGCTAGATCATTACATCATGCCGCCCATACCGCCCATGCCGCCGCCCATACCGCTCATATCGGGCATGCCGCCTGCGCTGTCATCTTTAGGTGACTCGCAGATTGCACAATCCGTTGTGAGGAGCAGTGCTGCAACCGAGGCTGCATTAACTAAAGCAGTTTTGGTTACTTTGGTCGGATCGATAACACCCTGAGCTACCAAATCGCCGTACTCGCTTGTAGCTGCGTTATAGCCGTTGTTGCCCTTGCTGGCCATTACCGCATTCACAACCACACTGGCTTCGTCGCCTGCGTTTGAAACGATGATTCTCAGTGGCTCTTCCATAGCGCGCAGAACGATACTGATACCAGCATCTTGATCAGCGTTGTCACCTTTGAGGCCCATGATGCCTTGCTTAGCACGAATCAAAGCTACGCCGCCGCCAGGAACAATGCCTTCTTCCACTGCAGCACGGGTTGCGTGCAGAGCGTCATCAACGCGTGCTTTTTTCTCTTTCATTTCGACTTCAGTAGCAGCACCAACCCGAATCACTGCAACACCGCCCGCCAACTTGGCAACGCGCTCTTGCAATTTTTCACGGTCGTAATCGCTGGTTGCTTCGTCGATTTGAACGCGTATGTTCTTCACGCGTGCCTCGATTGCTTTGGCATCGCCTGCGCCATCGATGATGATGGTGTTTTCTTTGCCAATCTCAACGCGCTTGGCTTGACCCAAATGCTCTAAGGTTGTTTTCTCGAGAGTTAATCCAATTTCTTCGGCAATCACTTGACCGCCAGTCAAAATGGCGATGTCTTCAAGCATCGCTTTACGGCGATCACCAAAACCAGGAGCCTTCACAGCACAGGTTTTAATAATGCCGCGGATGTTGTTTACAACCAATGTAGCTAAGGCTTCGCCTTCGACGTCTTCCGCGACGATCATCAGTGGACGACCCGACTTCGCTACTTGCTCGAGTACGGGCAGCAAATCACGAATGTTGCTGATCTTCTTGTCAAACAAGAGGATGTATGGGCTTTCCAAGACAGCTACTTGCTTCTCTGGCTGATTAATGAAGTAAGGCGAGAGGTAGCCGCGATCAAACTGCATACCTTCTACGACTTCGAGTTCGTCTTCGAGTGACTTACCATCTTCAACGGTAATCACGCCTTCCTTGCCCACTTTTTCCATCGCCTCAGCAATGCGCTGACCAATGCTGACATCGCTGTTAGCAGAGATCGAACCGACTTGAGCGATTTCTTTGGTGGTAGTGCATGGCTTGCTAATTTTTTTGAGCTCTTCTAAAGCAGCAGTGACTGCTTTATCAATACCGCGCTTCAAATCCATTGGGTTGTGGCCCGAAACAACATACTTCATACCTTCGCGAACGATGGACTGTGCGAGTACGGTTGCAGTTGTTGTGCCGTCACCAGCGATGTCAGCAGTTTTGGAAGCCACTTCTTTCACCATCTGCGCACCCATGTTCTGGAGCTTGTCTTTGAGTTCGATTTCTTTTGCTACGCTCACGCCATCTTTAGTGATGGTTGGGCCACCGAACGAGCGCTCGATTACAACGTTACGACCCTTAGGTCCGAGGGTAACTTTTACTGCATTGGCGAGGATATTGACACCCTCTACCATTTTGGTACGGGCGCTATCGCCAAATACGACGTCTTTTGCTGCCATGATTGAATTCCTTTCTTATGCTCTCAATTACTTCTGAACAACGGCCATGATGTCTTCTTCGCGCATGACGAGTAGCTCATCTGCGCCCACTTTGACGGTTTGTCCGGCATATTTACCGAACAACACACGGTCGCCTACTTTGACATCAGGGGCATTTAATTTGCCGCTGTCATCGCGCTTGCCTGGACCTACGGCTAAAACTTCGCCCTGGTCTGGCTTCTCGGCTGCTGCATCTGGAATAACGATTCCTGAGGCAGTCTTGGTTTCTTGATCCATACGCTTGATGATCACGCGATCATGTAAAGGACGTAGATTCATTCCTTCTCCTAAGTTAGTGAGTGTTAACTACATAAAAATCGATATAAATCGTCGGGTTATAATCTCTACACCTCAAGTTAAAACGATTTTGACTGGTCAAGGTCGTTTTAGCACTCGATTGCAGTGAGTGCTGATTATATAGGTCTATTCCCGCTGATTTCAAGGGGGCGGCCCAATAAAAGCCTGCTGTAGGTCTTTTCCTACAGACAAATCAGATCTGCCTGCTTACTTCCCGGACGCGTCCTGCCTAGACTGGACAGTCATCGACTGGAGAACACCATATGAGTCCCAAATCTCGGCTGTATACGCTTGTTCACGCATGGAAGAACAAGCCTTTTCATGAGTTGCGGGATATCCAAGGCACTCATGTGCCTAATCTAGCCCACGAAACCCAGGATGCCGGCAGCAATGCCAACTGGTCTAAACGCCAAACCGTCAGCTACGAACCCATTTTTAATGCGGCGGGCAATACCATGTCTGCTGCGATGTTCAGACCGCTTTTGGGTGCCAGCGACTCGCAGGTGTTGCGCTTTTCCATGGAAGGGCTGGATGCAGCCAGTTACTGGCACTGCTGTAATCGACCCATTCAGATTCTTTTGCCGTTATCGCCCGGCATACTCGCCAATCCACAGCGCATTGATGCCCTGTGCGATCTGATTTTAAATTCCAGACTGCCCGTTGGCTTAGTTCACATTGGCGTTACTGCAATACCAACCGAAGTGCTTCGAACCAATTGCAAAGAGGGTCTATTGCGCCTACGTCGCATCGGCGTACTCCTGCACCTCATGAATGCCAATCCGCAGTCAATCCAGCCACAGTGGCTAGAAGAAATTAAATTTGACGGTATCCATTTTTCCATTCAGGAGCTGCGCAGTGATGATATTGCCCTAGCGAACCAACAAGCCCTATTACTTGATGCCCTCGCGATGGCAAGGGAACTGGGGGCAATGCTTTATGCCAACGGCATTACCTTGATTAAAGACCTCGAAAACGCCAGGCTCTTGCCGGTGGATTTTTGTTACGGCGGCTTAATGATGTCGCCCGTCAGTAGGCACCAAATTCTTCATATCAGCGACAGTCGAATTGCGAAAGCCATTTTTGCAGTGAAACCCCATGGAAGTACAAACCAGAACGGAGATAGGCAATGAAGAAAAGTGTCATGTTGGTAGACGATCACCCCGCCATGTTGATGGCCCTCAAAAGTATGCTGCAGGACCAACTGCTGTTTGAAGTAGTAGGTCAGTGCCGCAATGGAGAGGAGTGCTTACAAAGTATGAAGCAAATCAATCCCGATATTGTGATTCTCGATCTCGATATGCCAAAAACAGATGGGTTTGATGTGATTCGCCGCATTAGTTTGACTTACCCCGATATCCGCTTACTGGTTTTATCGAGTCTAGATGAGCATGTTTACGGGGGACGGGTTCGTTCCCTGGGTGCCCATGGTTTTATCAACAAAACGGCCGGGGCCGATATCATTTTGGCGGCCTGTGTGGCCATCTCGCAAGGCTATGCTTGCTTTTCACACACCCGCAATGGGCATAGCTCGCTCAGCGACCAGGAGAAACTGGCCCTCATCTCTGATCGTGAATTGCAAGTCATGAAGTATTTGGGCAAAGGCAACAGTAATCAACACATTTCAGACCTATTGCATATCAGCAATAAAACCGTAGCAACCTACAAAACGCGTATCTTTGAAAAGCTAGGCATCAATAATATTGCGGACCTCATTATGTTTTGCCGCAACAACCACATCATTGAGGGATGATGCGGGCAATTGCATTCGGGCCATTCGCTTGCAGCGCCGTATTGCTTTTTAGCAGTACGGCGTTTGCACACCACATTGAACTCACTCCGGCAGAAGAGGCGTGGATCAAAGCAAGGCCGGTGGTGTATTTCAGTATTCATGAGCAACATGCGCCTTACATTGCGCCCATAGATGGAAGTGGGCACGTTGGTGTTTACCAATCACTGATTGATGCACTGAGTCAGCAAACGCAGCAGCAGTACCAACCGATTTGGCGCGCTACCGATGCCGAGTTACCCGTTCTACTCAACAAGCGATCGATTGATTTTGTGATTGATCCACCCCCAGCTTCTCAAAAGAAAATGCAGGCAGGTATCTGGTCAGAGCCGGTATTTTGGGGTCATCAGGTGATGGTAACGCGTACCGAGACCTTGCTGGACAGCGCAGTGATCGCCCCAAAAACGGCTTTTTTTGGAACAAGCTCCAGCCACCATGACCACCAATCCCTAGCCCATTTATTTGCCGCACTCATGAAGCGCGAATACGACGCCGTAGTCATGCCGATTCGGCTTGCTCGGTATGCCATGCATGCGGAATACCAAGCGTATCTAAAGCTTAATGGTTTATATGGTCGCGAACCACTGGCATACCGCTGGTTTATTGGTAGCCATGCCCAGCACCTCAAAGGCATCCTGGAAAAGACCTTGCATGCGCTTGATCCAGTAGCGTCGCGCGCCATCTTTTCCATCCCCGGTTTTGGTATCGAGCCAAGCGACGATTCGAATGGTGCTGATCTTGACTTTATGCACCAGCATCATGCCCCGTGGAGGCGCCATATTCTGTTTGGCTTTTTATGCGCCATGCTCTTGGGCGGATTGGCTTGGATTATTCATTTGCAGCGCAATCGAAAACAGCATGCGCGGCAGAATGCCGCCCTATTGATGCAAAAAGAACTTGCGGAGCGAGCCAATAATGCCAAGTCGAATTTTTTGGCTGAAATGAGCCATGAAATTCGAACGCCAATGAATGCCATTTTGGGAGTTCAAGAGTTATTGCTGAAAAGTCCACGCTTGCCGGATAGCGAGAAGCCGTTGTTGCAGAGCGCCCATGCCTCGGCAGAATCACTCCTAAGTATGCTGAATCAAGTCCTTGATCTTTCCAAGATTGAGGCGGGCAAGCTCACCCTAACACCGGAGCCCTGCTGCCTTAAAACCTTGGTCGAGGAAATTGATGCCGCTTTTTCGATCTTTGCATCAAATCGCCAATTGAGCATGCATACCCATCTAGACCTGCGGATTGCAGAAGTATTGATGGTTGACTCTTTGCGACTGCGCCAAGTTTTAAACAACATCCTAAGCAATGCCATTAAGTTTACGAATGCAGGATCGATTCACTTTTCAGTACGCATCTTGGCCGATGACCATGCGGGCCAATTAATTGAGTTTCGCGTAATTGATACCGGCATTGGCATGAACCCTGCTGATATTGCCATTGCCCTTCAGCCCTTTGAGCAAGTCCGAGCCCAACACCATACGAGCAATACCCCACAAGGTACTGGGCTCGGTTTAACCATTTCCAGCCATTTGATTCGATCGATGGACAGTCACTTGTATTTTGATAGCGAACCCGGCATGGGTAGTAATGTCTATTTTTCTGCCGCTTTCCCCAGAACAACCCAAGTGGCTTCGAATCGATTAATCACCGAGGCCACCCTACATTGCGCGCAGCGCATGCAGCACCACGGCAAGCAAGTCTGTGCTTTGGTTGTCGAGGATCACCCTGCTAGCCGTCAAGTGCTATCCCTGCAATTAGAGGCCCTTGGCGCACTGGTCACGGTCTGTGAAAATGCTGGGCAAGCATTAACGCTACTGAAGCAGCGGCATTTTGATCTCATGCTAACCGACCACTCCATGCCTGGGATGCATGGCGCTGATTTATCGCAATCGATCCGCGCCGATGGATTTTCAGAGCTCATCATTATTGGTGTTACCGCCGATATCTATGCCTTGGAAATTCGGCATCGACTGCTTGCTTCGGGCATGAATGCGGTTCTGATCAAGCCCCTTAATTTGGCCACCTTAGAGAATGAATTGGCACGCCACTTCACCATCGACGAAGTAGACAGCGATACCGAAGAAGACACGATTGCGTTTCCGCAACTCGGCAAAGGCAGTTCCGATCAAAATCAAATCGGCAGGCTTATCTTGCATGAAATCATGGAGGTACACCACCAGGCGATTGCAGAGCTGTCAACTGGGGCTATATCCCAATCCGACCTGAGTGGTCTGATTCATAGAATTAAAGGTGGGGCATTATTAATGAATGGTCTGCGTTTTGCCAATCGCCTCGATAGTCTCGCCACTAACCGCACTGACTCCACCACAAAACGGGCAGCGCTATTAAAAGAAATGCTCCTAAGGCAAAATAGCGTGATTGATGCTTTTTTAAACCGCGATTCGTTTGAGTAAAAACGATAGCGGCCTCCGGGTACTCGCTTGAGTTAAGTAGCTAGCTCAATTTTTAGTGTTTTTGCTGTTTTGGCTTACCATAAGTCGGTGTCCCTCTTTTCTACTTCACGCCCCGCAGCCCTTCCTGCTGTTCAGCATGCAATCTGGCCATTTCAATGGCTAGTACTGCTCTTGCTTTGGGGACTTAGCAGTCAGTCCCTGTGGGCATCGACCCCTAGCGGCATGATCGAGGTTCCGGCTGCTGTGTGGCAGTCATTTGCCAAGAATCAAATTCCGCGCGATGCGGTGAGTATTTCGGTTTTGGAGTTGCCCAGCGCTCCAGGTGGTAATGCGCGGGAAATACTGGATTGGCGCGCAAAACAATCCATGAACCCCGCCTCCGCAATTAAGCTGCTAACCACCTTAGCCGCGCTGGATTTACTGGGCCCACAGTACCGCTGGAATACCAATCTGTATACCGATGGCCAGATCAAAAATGGTCTCCTCAAGGGCAATCTTTACCTGCGCGGCAGTGGTGATCCTAAATTAGTACCTGAAGAGCTTGGGCAGATGATGAAAAGCTTGCGCGCTTTAGGTATTCAGCGCATTGAAGGGAATTTGATTTTTGATCGCAGCGCCTATAGCCCTGAGGTGATGGAACATGCCACCATCGATGGTGAATCAATGCGGTCCTATAACGTGCCACCCGATCCACTTCTGTACGCTTTTAGAACACTGTCATTTCAGGTTAGTCAAGCGCGTGAGAATGATCGCATTGCAATTAGCTATACACCGGCATTGACGCAATTTAAAGTAGTCAATCAATTGCGTCCTAGCAATCAAGCGTGTGATACCTGGCGTAAGCAAATTCAGTTTGAGCTCGTGAAGCAGCTTGAATCAGCCTCTGCGAAGTCGGATCAATGGCAGGCCTTATTTAATGGCGAGTTTCCGAGTGCATGTAAAAACATTGCTTATAACGTAGTGGCGCTGGATGCCAATACGTTTTTAACCTTAGGATTTGCAGCGGCATGGGAATTGGCTGGCGGCTCCTGGGTCAAACAACCACAAGGCAGAAGTGGCGAAGTTCCCCTGTTTGCGCGGCCGCTACTGGAGTTTCAGGGTGGGCCATTAATTCATGCGGTGAACGACATCAATAAATTTTCCAATAACGTTATGGCGCGGCAAGTCTTTCTAACTTTGAGCTTAGATCGTTTAGGCAAGCCCGCATCCATCGGCGCGAGCGATCGTGTCATGCAGGCGTGGCTCAAACAACGGGGCCTGGAATTTCCTGAATTGGTTTTAGAAAATGGTTCGGGCTTATCACGCAACGAAGCCATTAGCGCGCGCCACCTCAACGATCTATTAATTACTGCCCGCCAACTTCCATCGGGAGATCTCTTTGTACAATCACTGCCATTAGCTGGATCTGACGGCACCATGAAAAACCGCCTGATACGGCAATTGCGGCAATTCTTGCACCTCAAGAAAAAACCGGAAGCGCGCATTAAGACTGGATCACTTACGGAAGTGCGGGCGATCTCAGGCTACGTCATTAGCCAATCAGGCAAAACCTATGCCGTTAGTTCATTCATTAATCACCCCAATGCCTTTCGTGGCATGGATGCCCACGATCAACTGCTGACGTGGTTGTTAACGGGCGGGCCAGAACCAAAACAAGCCCGCTGAAGCCGGTCTCGCACCCCATCCCACTCTTGCCCCATGGGCGGTTCAGGCATCACAATTAAATCCCAAGAATGATCGTCTAGATCGCGTAACAGTCGGTATAGACGACTAGCAAATAAATCACTCTGCTCGGGAATGGTCACCTGCTGAATGTGCGATGCACCCAATGCCTGTGGATCCCGCATTTGCTCTGACTCCCACACCACCAAAGCTACCTGGGATTTGGTATCCGGGTATTGCGCGATGCAATCGAGCGCTGTACCCGACGCATACAAACGCAATGGTGTATTGGGTGCGTAATGGGCTTTGAGGCTGCCCGACACACGCGGAGTAATTTGGTCTGAATCTGCACGTGCGCCTGCTTGCAATACATGCACTCCCGTTTGCTGCGCAATCTGCTCTGGCGTAATTGCACCAGGGCGCAGCAAGACGGGCGCGCCAGACGACATATCCACAATCGTCGACTCGATACCTACAGCGCAATCACCACCGTCCAAGATCAACAAATCGGCTTGGTCACTGAATTCAGCACTGACATCCGCAGCTCGGGTGGGCGACACCTTGCCAAAACGGTTCGCCGATGGTGCTGCTAAACCACCACCAAACGCTTGTAATAGTGCTTGTGCGACCGGATGATCAGGCGAGCGCAAGGCAATGGTGTCTTGACCGCCGGTTACCGCGCTCAGCACGTGTTTGTCTTTTTTCAAGACCAGGGTTAAAGGGCCGGGCCAGAAAGCCTCCACCAAGCGCATTGCATCCTCTGGAAGATCGCGTACCCAAGGCGCAATCAACTTAAACCAGGCATCAGGTCGATTTGCTAAGGATGTATCTAGCATGGATGGCGCTGCCAAATGCACAATCAGCGGATGATTAGCGGGCCTGCCTTTAGCGGAGAATATGTTTTGTACTGCCTGTTCATTGCTGGCATCTGCCGCGAGTCCGTAAACCGTCTCCGTCGGAATCGCCACTAAACCGCCCTGCTTTAAGCGCCGCACGGCTTGCTCTACTGCTTGCTGCAATTCGGCACTGCTAATGGTGGGCTGTGGATCGGCTTTCACTACTACAGCATCACTTAAGGAGCAATACCCAAATCGCCAGCAACGGCGCCGCAACTTTGCCGGGCCTCATCCAGGGATTGGCCAAGGCAATTGACATGGCCCATTTTGCGACCGGGCAAGGGCGAGGCTTTGCCGTACAAATGCAGTTTCGCATCGGGGTGGCCAAGCACGCGCTCCCACGCTGGCTCGCTTGCAGTCGTTTGCTGTTTGCCTTCTTTAACAAACCACGCATCGCCCAAAATATTGAGCATGGCAACGGGACTGAGCAAACGCGTATCACCCAGCGGTAAGCGCGCCATTGCCCTGACCTGTTGCTGAAACTGACTGGTAACGCAGGCATCCATGGTGTAGTGCCCTGAATTATGGGGGCGTGGCGCCACTTCATTGGCGACGATGCTGCCATCGGTAAGGACAAAGTACTCGACGCAAAGCACGCCAACATATCCCATCTCCTGCGCAATCGCACTGGTCGCTTTCTGAATGCGCTCGAGCAAAGCAGGATGCTGCTGCAATGATGGTGAAGGCACTGTACTGGTATGCAAAATGCCCTGGCGATGAATATTTTCAGCGGGCGGGAATGAGCGTACATCACCATCATGACCACGCGCCACAATGGCCGATACCTCAAAAGCCAATGCCATGCGCTTTTCTAATACACAAGCAACCTGGCCTAAATCAGACCAAGCCGCTGCCAACTGATCACGCGACTGCACTGTAATTTGGCCCTTGCCGTCATAACCCAAACGCACTGTTTTCAAAATACCGGGGAATAGATCATCTGCAAGCAAGGCTAAATCAGCCGCACTATTAATCACACCATAGGGTACCGGACCGACACCCGAGATGGGGGCGCACTGCGCCAAAAATGCTTTTTCTTTAATGCGGTCTTGTGCGATCGAGACACAGCTGCTATCCGGAGCAACAAATATCCCGCGCGCTTTAAAAAAATCGAGCGCTTGCGCTGGGACGTTTTCAAACTCGGTGCTAATCGCAGAACACAAGCTGGCCATTTCAGAGAGCGCAGCCTCATCAAGGTAATCAGCACATAAATGCTTTTCAGCAACCGAACCGCCCGGACTCAGGGGATCTGGATCCAGCACGCAGACTTTAAATCCCAAGGACTGGGCTTCATGGATAAACATACGCCCAAGCTGACCGCCGCCCAAAATGCCGAGCCATGCGGGCGATTTACAGAGGCTCGAGGAAGAAGCTGCGTTCATGCTCATCAATTACTTTGGTGCTAATTCCATGGCTTGCGCTACTGCCGTCTGTTTACTGCGAAAAGATTCCAGAGCAGCCATCAAGTTGGCATCGTGTGCGGCCAAAATAGCAATGACATGCAAAGCCGCATTGGCAGCACCCGCCTCGCCAATCGCAAAGGTCGCTACCGGTATGCCCTTGGGCATTTGCACAATCGAATACAAGGAGTCTTCGCCACGCAAATACTTGCTCGGAACCGGCACGCCAAAAACAGGGACTAGGGTTTTCGAGGCAAGCATGCCTGGCAAATGGGCAGCGCCCCCTGCGCCGGCAATAATCGCCCGAAGGCCACGACTGCGAGCTGCTTCTGCATACGCAAACATATCATCGGGCATGCGGTGCGCAGATAAAACCTGAGCCTCATACGGTACGCTAAACTGGTCTAGCATCTGGGCAGCGTGCTGCATGACATCCCAATCGGAATTGGAACCCATCACAATGCCAACGACTGCTGTTGCGCTTGAAGGTGTGCTCATTAACTACTCCACTTATGCCGGATACGAAAAGAGGATCTATTATCCCAGCCTTTTGACAGGGACTCCAGCGGAATGATGGTCAATTAGCTTGCCTGACTTAGGCGGGTGAGCGCCTCGCGGTACTTTTCTGCGGTCTTTTCGATCACTTCATTGGGCAGATCGGGGGCTGGTGGGGTTTTAGGCCATGGCTTGCCGTCGATCCGAACTTGCTCTAACCAGTCACGTACAAATTGCTTGTCATACGAGGGGGGATTGGTGCCAATCTGGTAGGTCTCGGCTGGCCAAAAGCGGGAGGAGTCTGCCGTCAGAATTTCATCCATGAGGACCAGTTGATTGGCTTCGTCCAAACCAAACTCGAATTTGGTATCGGCAATGATGATCCCGCGGGTTGCAGCGTAGCGAGACGCCTCCTCATACAAACGAATACTGACATCGCGAATTTGATTGGCCAAGGGAGCGCCGATGCGCCTTACGACCTCTTCAAAAGAAATATTCTCATCGTGCTCA
Source organism: Polynucleobacter sp. (assembly GCA_044345935.1). Taxonomy (GTDB): domain Bacteria; phylum Pseudomonadota; class Gammaproteobacteria; order Burkholderiales; family Burkholderiaceae; genus Polynucleobacter. Next base: position 13,570 of record JBIJAC010000011.1, read on the forward strand.
CCCACAGCCGATTTGGCAGCGGGCGTAAAAATGGGTTGATCTAATTTTTGGGCATTTTGTAAGCCGGATGGCAACCGAACGCCGCACACGCTACCCGTTTCTTGGTAGTCTTTCCAGCCACTGCCCGCCAAATAACCACGGACTACGGCTTCAACCAAAATGGGCTTGAGTCGCTTTGCTACCACTGCACGCCCTTGCACCTGCTCTACTTCATCTGCCCTCACTACGCTAGCTGGATCAATTCCAGTAAGGTGATTTGGAATTACATGGGCCAATTTATCAAACCAAAAATTCGCCATTTGATTGAGGATGATGCCTTTTTCAGGAATGGGCTGCGACAAAATCACATCAAACGCCGATAAGCGGTCGGTTGTGATCATCAGCAAACGGTGGCTACCCACTTCATAGACATCGCGTACCTTACCCTTGGAGAGCAAAGGCAAAGAGGCAATCGAAGTTGCGTGTAATGCTTTTTTCATTCCATTACTTCACAATCTGCGCTAGCTGACCTGCGCGATAGCGCTCGGCCATTTTTTCAAGGGACATGGGTTTAATTTTTGCCGCCTGACCGGCACAGCCAAAGGCGGTGTAACGCGCAACACAGATGGCCTTCGCTGCTTCGCGTGCTGGCTTGAGGTAGTCGCGTGGATCAAATTTTCCGGGGTTCTCAAACAAATAACGGCGGATCGCAGCCGTCATGGCCAAACGAATATCCGTATCGATATTAATTTTGCGCACACCATGCTTGATGCCTTCTTGTATTTCTTCTACGGGCACGCCGTAAGTTTCTTTCATATCCCCGCCAAAAGCGCGAATCTCGGCAAGCAACTCTTGCGGAACACTCGAGGATCCGTGCATCACTAAATGGGTGTTCGGAATGCGCTGGTTGATTTCTTTAATGCGGGTAATGGCCAAAATATCGCCGGTTGGCTTTTTGGTAAATTTATATGCGCCATGGCTTGTGCCAATCGCAATGGCCAGTGCATCGCACTGCGTCGCGCGCACAAAATCGGCGGCCTGCTCTACATCGGTTAACAACTGCTCGCGGGTCATTGCGCCATCAGCACCGTGACCATCTTCTTTATCGCCCATCATGGTTTCAAGGGAACCCAAAACACCCAGCTCCGCCTCTACCGTGACGCCAATCGAGTGTGAAAATTTCACCACCTCTTGCGACACTGCAACGTTATAGTCATAGCTCGCAACCGATTTACCGTCGGCCTCAAGTGAGCCGTCCATCATCACGCTGGTGAAGCCGCTTTTAATTGCCGCCATGCATACGGCTGGGCTTTGGCCATGGTCTTGGTGCATCACCACCGGAATGTGCGGATATTCCTCAATAGCTGCGGAAATCAAGTGGCGCAAAAATGCTTCCCCCGCATACTTTCGCGCCCCTGCCGATGCTTGCATGATGACGGGTGCGCCCACCTCATCTGCCGCCATCATGATGGCTTGTACCTGCTCTAAATTATTGACATTGAAAGCAGGTAATCCGTAACTGTGTTCGGCAGCATGGTCTAGCAGTTGGCGCATGGATACGAGGGGCATAACAGTCTCTTCTATTTAAAAGGATAAAAATTCTAGTTCTATTTTACGTTGATAATTTTCAAGGTATTGGTGCCGCCAGGGGATCCCATCGGCGCTCCCACTGTTAAGACGATCGTATCGCCGGCCTTTACCGCGCCCATCTCCTTTAGCCGCTCCTCCACTTGAGCCAGTGCCGTATCGCGATCATTACTAAAGGCCAGGCTTAAGGGTGTGACATTACGGTACGTACTTAACACGCGCTGCGTCGATACATTGGGAGTCAAGGCAAAAATAGGCACATGAATGTTATGGCGACTCATCCAGATTGGAGTAGAGCCCGACTGCGTTAATGCAGCAATTGCGGTTGCGTGTAAATGGTGCGCTGTAAATAAAGCACCTAAGGCAATAGTCTGATCGATGCGGGTGAAGGTCTGATCCAAAAAGTCGGTATCAAGACGAACTTGTTCTGATTTTTCTGCTGCGATGCAAATCTCTGCCATCTGTTCAATGGTCTTGACGGGATACATTCCCGTGGCCGATTCTGCCGACAGCATCACCGCATCGGTCCCATCCAAAACCGCATTAGCGACGTCACTCACCTCAGCACGCGTTGGCACCGGTGCGCTAATCATAGACTCCATCATTTGCGTGGCGGTAATCGTAAACTTATCAGCTTCGCGCGCAAGCTTGATCATGCGCTTTTGTAAGGCTGGCACAGCAGGGTTACCCACCTCAATGGCGAGGTCGCCACGCGCCACCATAATGCCGTCGCTCTCTGCAATGATGCTATTGAGGGCATCGGGCTCAATCGCTTCGGCGCGCTCCACTTTAGCAATCAATTTGACCTTATGCACACCATGCTTGGCACTCGCTGCATCCGCTAATTTGCGGGCGTAGGCCATATCCGCGCCATCTTTTGGAAAGCTGATAGCAACAAAGTCCACGCCCATTGCAATCGCGGCATCCAAATCGAGGATGTCTTTCTCCGTCAAGGCAGGCGCTGTTAAGCCGCCGCCAGCACGATTGATCCCTTTGTTATTCGAGAGTGCCCCGCCAAGCTCAACCCGCGTATGAATCTCGCCACCCTTGACCGACTCGACTCGCAACACGATCAAGCCGTCATTAAGGAGCAAGCGATCGCCTGCGCGGACGTCATTGGGTAAATTTTTGTAGTCCAGACCAACGCGCTCGTCATTGCCCAGATTGCAGGCAACATCCAAAATAAATGCAGCGCCTTCCTTCAGCATAGCTTTACCGTCTGCGAACTTGCCAACCCGGATTTTAGGTCCTTGTAGGTCGGCCATGATGCCGAGCTCGCGACCCACTTCAGCGCAAATCGATCGGACTAAATCATGGCGTGCGCGGTGATCTTCAACAGTACCGTGCGAAAAGTTCATTCGAACCACATCCAATCCGGCGCGGATCATGTCTCGCAAAACCTCTGGCTTCTCTGATGCAGGTCCTAGTGTTGCAATAATCTTTGTGGCTCGTAACATGAAACGCTCCTTTTATTCACTTCCTCGCTCAACTAATACTGCAAACGCCGGTAAGGTTTTGCCTTCCAAAAACTCGAGGAAGGCGCCGCCGCCGGTAGATATGTAATCGACTTGATTCTCGATGCCGTACTTCGCAATCGCTGCCAGGGTATCGCCGCCGCCCGCAATCGAAAATGCGGGGGAATGGGCAATGGCTGCTGCAATCATTTTGGTACCGCCGCCAAATTGATCAATCTCAAAAACCCCTAAAGGCCCGTTCCACACAATCGTGCCCGCGTGGGCCAGCATAGTAGATAGGCGTGCGGCCGTCTTTGGACCCACATCCAAAATCATGTCGTCCTCCGCCACTTCATTGGATGGCACACGATTGGCGCGCGCCAATGGCGAGAGTTCGTTGGCTACCACCACGTCTTCTGGAATCGGCACATGGGCGCCACGCTTTTCCATTAGGTCCATGATTTCGCGGGCCTCATTAACGAGGTCGGGCTCAGCCAAGGACTTACCAATCGGCAGACCTTTGGCCAGCATGAATGTATTCGCAATGCCGCCGCCCACAATCAACTCATCCACTTTTTCAGCTAAGGCTTTCAGAATAGTCAGCTTGCTCGATACCTTTGATCCTGCGACGATAGCGATCAAGGGGCGCTTAGGATTAGCGAGGGCTCGGCTTAAGGCATCGAGCTCTGCAGCCATGAGTGGGCCGGCACAGGCAATCGGCGCAAAACGCGCCACACCATGGGTAGTGGCTTCAGCGCGATGTGCTGTCCCGAACGCATCATTGACATAGACATCGCAGAGTGCGGCAATTTTTTTTGAGAGTGCTTCGCTGTTTTTCTTTTCGCCCACATTGACGCGGCAGTTCTCCAGCAACACGAGATCACCGGGCTGAAGGTCAAAACCGCCATCGACCCAATTACTAATTAAGGGTACTTTGCGATTGAGAATTTCTGCGATGCGATGCGCTACCGGAGCCAAGCTATCTTCCGGTTTAAATTCACCCTCGGTTGGCCTACCGAGGTGGGAAGTTACCATCACTGCGGCTCCAGCTTGTAGGCAAATTTCAATCGCCGGAATGGATGCCCGAATGCGGGTGTCTTCTGTAATATTGCCAGCCTCATCCTGGGGCACATTCAAATCAGAGCGAATCAATACTCGCTTGCCTTTTAACAGTCCGGCCTGCGCTAAGTCATGGAGGCGTTTTACTTTAAAAAGGGTATCGGACATGGAAATGGAATTCGGTAAAAGAACAATCCCCCATTCTAAAACCAGTAGCGCAGCGCGCTATAAACCAGCATCCCAATAATCAGGGTCGGTAGCATGGTGCGCACCCGGGTGAAGGTGACGAAAGCGGCCAAACCAGCCCAAATCTGCGGTAGGGCCCAATTAAATTGGCTAATTTGCGTGGCACCGGCCGGCATAAGGATCTCGGGGGCCAAAATCGCCACAATCGCTGCCAGTGGGGCATAGCGTATGGAGCGCAGAATGATTTCAGGCATCCGCACCCGATCCCCCCAAAACATAAAAAGGCTCCGCGTACCGAGGGTCACTAGGCCCATACCCACAAGGAGTGCGCTGATTTCAAAGGAGGTGAGGGTGGACACGCTAATCTCCCGCACTAACTGATTTGGTTAGGGAGTCTTTGGGGCGGCGATCACTGACAATGCCCACCACAATTGCAGCAATGATCGCTAAAACGATATTGAGCTTAAACGGCAAGCCCATACTCAGCACGGCAACGAGAGCTGCAACTCCAGCAGCCCAGCGCGCTGCAGCACGGTCCAGCATAGGCACAATAATCGCAATTAAGGCAAGAGTGCCGGCAAACTCCAGTCCCCAGCTTTGCGGAATTTGCCCTGCTAAGGCAATTCCCAAAAGGGCGCCCAGCTGCCAAATACCCCAGTTACCGCAGGTCAGTCCGTACATAAAGGCAATGCGGGATTGGCGGGCGGCAGGGCTTTCCTCAGGCGGATGGGCTTCTGGGTACCTCGCGGTGTACATCAAATAGCCAAAATCGGCCGTGAAATAACCCAAGGTGGCTCGGCGCCAGAGCGGCAAGGAGTAAAAATGCGCCTGCATCCCAATACTAAAGATAACGAAGCGCAAATTGACAACAAATGCCGTCATTAAGATGGTCCAGATCGGTAGACCCAGAGCAATCAGGGGTAATGCGGCCAATTGCGCTGTGCCCGCAAAAACCAAGAGGCTCATGCTGATAGCCTGCCAGAGGGTCAAAGTGGATTTCCCCATAGCCAAACCGGTCACTAAGGCCCAGGTAAAAATCGTCACCGCCGACCTTGACATGGTGCGCAAACCATCCTGAAAAGCCAGCCGCTCTTCGTGCGGCCATGCTAAATACGGCAAATGGCACAAAATGAGAGGAACTTTAGGGCGCTTAGGCATTGAAGCTCCATTATAGGAAGCGCTGCCGCCTGCTCTACAATAAAGCCCATGTTAGGCAGCTTGGTTTTGTAAGTCGATTGCAGGACTGAAGGCTCCGATTAATTCAACGCAAAAGGTAAAAAACATGTCGATGTCTGACCGCGATGGTTTTATTTGGTCCAATGGAAAACTCATTCCATGGCGCGAAGCAACAACCCATGTGCTAACGCACAGCTTGCATTACGGCATGGGCGTATTCGAGGGCATTCGGGCCTACAAGACACCCAAAGGCACTGCGATCTTTCGCCTCAATGAGCACGTTAAGCGCTTATTCAATGGCACCAAAATTTTCCAAATCACACTGCCTTATACCGAAGCAGAAATTCGGCAAGCCATCATCGATGTTGTTAATGCCAATAAATTGGAGTCGTGCTACATCCGGCCCTTGATTTACATCGGCTCAGAAAAACTCGGCATTTCCCCCAAAGGCAACACCATTCATACCATCATTGCGGCTTGGTTGTGGGGCGCTTACCTTGGTGAAGATGGTCTCAATAAAGGCATTCGGGTTAAGACATCGTCTTTCACGCGGCACTTTGTTAATTCATCTTTAGTGCGTGCCAAGGCATCGGGCTATTACATTAATTCGATTCTGGCCAATCAAGAAGTCACTGCCAACGGCTACGATGAAGCCTTACTGCTCGATACCGAAGGCTATGTATCCGAAGGTTCTGGCGAAAATCTCTTCATGGTGCGCAATGGCATTGTCTACACACCGGATTTAGCATCGTGCCTCGATGGCATTACCCGTGACTCGATTATTCAGATTGCTAAAGACTTGGGATTTGAAGTACGTGAAAAACGCCTAACGCGCGATGAAGTCTATACCGCGGATGAAGCCTTCTTCACCGGCACCGCAGCAGAAGTGACGCCGATTCGCGAACTCGATGACCGCATGATTGGCGATGGCGCCAAGGGGCCGATTACCAAGCAAATTCAAGATGTGTTTTTTGATACGGTGTATGGCAAGAATGACCGTTACAGTGATTGGCTCACCCCAGTCAAGTAAGACAGCGCATAAAAGGATCCGTCATGAGTCAAGCACCCACTGCAATGCCAAGCCCCGTCATGGTCAATGGCGCTAATTTGCCCTTGCATTGCCCAACGAGCGATACGCCGAGCTGGAATTTACACCCCCGTGTTTTTTTAGACATCATCCACACCGGGCAAGCAAAGTGTCCTTATTGCGGCACTGAGTATCATTTGATTCCCGGCACGGAACCGCACGGCCATTAATCACCCCATCCCCGCATCCATCAACCGAGACGGGGGCTTACAAATGCATCGCATTCTGATCGTTGCCCCCAACTGGATTGGCGATGCCGTGATGTCACAGCCCCTGCTGGCGGCAATCAAAGTCTCCTATCCCAATGCAGCAATCGATGTTTTAGCCACACCGTGGGTAGCGCCGATATACCGGGCCTGCAGCGAAGTAGCTGAGTTAATTGAGGCTGACCTTCGGCATGGGCAATTGCAGTGGGGTCTACGGCGCACACTCGCTGCTCAGATTAAAAAGCGCAACTACGCTAGCTGCTATGTTCTACCGAATAGCCTCAAGTCAGCGCTCATTCCTTGGCTGGCCAATATTCCAGTCCGCATTGGCTATCAAGGTGAGCTCCGTCGTATCTTACTAACTGAGACCAAAGCCAATTCACCCAAAATGCAGCGCATCCCCATGGTGGAGCACTACGCCAATTTGTGCGCGTGCTCGCGCAATTTAGATCTGGCAATACGCTCACCACAATTAAGTCCAACTGCAACCGCACTGGAAGTAGCGCGCACGCGATTACAGGCGGCCTGCATTCAAACGGATGCACTCGTTGTACTCTGCCCCGGTGCAGAATACGGCCCCAGTAAACGCTGGCCTGCTGCGCACTTTGCAGCGCTTGCGCAATCGATCCTGAACGCAAAGCCCACTGCTTCGGTCGTTTTATTGGGTGGCCCATCGGATCGCGCCATTGGCGATGCCATTGTTTCTTCCACAGCTTCTGATGGCCGTATTTTCAACTGGTGCGGAAGCACATCACTGGATGAGGCCATCGCCATTATTGGTATGTGCAGCAAGGTGGTAAGCAACGATTCGGGCCTCATGCACATTGCTGCGGCACTGCAGGTTCCGCAGGTGGCTATCTTTGGTTCGAGCGATTCAAACCATACCCCACCCAATTCCGTAAAAGCAACCGTCATCTCCTTGCATTTGCCGTGCAGCCCTTGCCATCAACGCGAGTGTCCACTCGGCCATTTAAACTGCCTCAATCAGATTAGTCCCGAACGCGTATTTGCATCACTTCAGTAAGCCTTATCGCACTGCTTTACTTCTTAATCGCAAAGGAATTCAGTCATGCCCAACCTTGCCAGACTCTTTCACAACGCAGATGAAGTGGTGGATGCATGGCGAGAGGCGCTCAAGCGGCGTGATGTTGTGGCTGCCCTGGCGTTGTGGCTAGACGATGATTCCATTACCTGTGTACTGCCGGAAGGCCAGCGCCTCAGTGGTCATGCTGAAATTCGTGGTGGCTTAGAGCGCTTGCTCGCCAATCAAGCTTTGTTTCTGGAGCCAATTGCATGCATCTCACATTCGACCTTAGGCACGGCAATCTACGACACTACCGAGGCCGTTCATTTACGCGCCGATCAAGTCGAGTCGGCTTTTTTTCTCAATATCACCTTGGTTGTGTTGCAAGACAGTCAAGGGTGGCGCATCGCCCACTTGCATGCCAGCCATTCCACTGATGTCAGCTCAAGTGCGCCCATCACGCAGCATGGCTTGCATTAAACGCAATGGATCAAGGCATTGCCCAGTCTTTAGTCAAGTGGCCAAATATACCGCACTGCTTTGGCTGGTTGGCACTCGATCGGCGCGGGGCTTGGCGCATGCGCGACGACTACGCTCAAGCGCATGGATTACCTGGGGATGTCATTAAGCATGCAGCGCTTAATGCATTCATTGCCCGCAATTACGCCAGCGATGTCGACGGGCGCTACTTTTTTCAGAATGGGCCACAGCGGGTCTACGTGAACTTAGATGCAACACCTTGGGTCGTTCGGATGATGCCCACCGGCAATGGAGACCATCCTTGGCAATTTCAGACGCAATCCGACAGTGTGCTTACGCCTACTACTGCCTTCCTGGATGAAGCGGGGCATATTTTGATTGAAGGAATGCTCGCGCAAACCATTTGGTCCCCTACAGATCAGTTTGGTGAAATAGAGCGCCTCAGCATTGCTTTGCTACATGACCATGACATTGAACTCTTTTCAGGGCTGACGACACTAAGTAACGCAGCATGCGCACTGGAAGGAAGTTGGCGGTGGCATGGCCATGATTTAAAACTGGAACCGATTGCCAGTGCTGAAGTAGCGCGTCGCTTTCAGTTTCAGACTAGCCCACACCCCTAAGCAATTAATGCAAGGTTAGCCTCCCCTGCTTTTGGCATCCTCGCGCTGCTCTTCAAGGTACATTTTCTGAAACTCCCGCAGGCGCGCATCAATCGTTGAGCCTTGGTAATAATTGTTGCCGCCTGCTGCCCGTGCAATTCGCATTTGCTCAATTGCAGAAGGCCAAGCACCGGTCAGGGCAAACTTTTCTCCCATGGCGTAATGCCGTAAGGCGATGTTATTGCTTTGGTTATAGGCATCTGCTAACAATGTCCACCAAATGGTTTCATTAGGCTGTTGCTTGGTGCGGCTTCGAAGCCAGCTGATGGCTTCATCGGTTTTGCCCAGCTTAAGCTCCGCCTGAATCATCGCAACTGCTGCAGCAAATGATTCTGGGTAGGCACGCAATGTCGCTTGCGCAATCTGCAGTGCCTCTTGGGACTTGCCTTTAGCCAAAGCCAATTCCGATGCGGTGGTGTCGAGCGCCACACTTTGACGCACTAATGGCGAGCCCGGTGCTGCCGCAGCCTGCATAATCTGGCGGGTTTTTTGCAAATAACCTTCAGCGATATCCACTTTGCCCTGGCGCTGCGCAACCAAAGCCAGCCCATAAAATCCTTCCATCTGTTTTATGGGGGAGGCTTGCTTACTAAAACCCTCAAAAATATTGCGGGCATCAAACAAGCCGCTAGAGCCCTTTTGTTGATCGAGGCGAGCGCGCGTTTTGATTAAATAAAACTCCAATGAACTCGGTACTGTCTTGGCATTTACCATGCGTACCCGGTCTTGCATGTCGGCGATGCGATCGATGGTGAGGGGATGCGTGCGAACGTAAGCTGGCACACCACTGTCCATAATGCTGCTGGCTTTTTGTAAACGCTGAAAAAAAGATGGCATGCCGTTGACGTCGTAACCACTGCCCTCCAAAATTAAAAAGCCAATGCGATCGGCTTCACGCTCAGCGTCGCGTGAGTAGGCTAATTGATTCTGAACCGATAGGGCCTGCCCACCACGCATTAAACCCACTGCTGCGGATGGATTACTAGAGGCAGCCAAAGCGCCCAGCACCATGCCGGCGATGGCAATCATCGTATTCATGGCCTGCTTGTCCATCGAGCGCGCAATGTGCCGCTGCAGTACGTGGCCGATCTCATGACCCATAACGGAGGCAACTTCAGACTCGGTTTCAGCGGCAACCAAGAGCCCTGTATGAAAGCCAATAAAGCCACCGGGCAGTGCAAACGCATTAATGCTTGGCTCTTTCACTGCAAAAACTTCAAAGGTGTATTGGGCGCTACCCAAGGCATTGGCTCCGCCCAACTGCAGGCGTTTTGCTGCCTGCAATAAGCGGCGATCCATTTGATTCAGAAAGTCATAGATTGGTAAATCACTGGAGTAATCGGGATCGGCGCGGATCTCGCGCATGATGCGCTCACCGATGCGGCGCTCATCCACTGGACTTAAGGCATCACCACCCGGATCGCCCATATCAGGCAGGACTAAATTAGGCTGAGTACGTACTGTATTTTTATTGGGCAGAAAAGGGGATTGGGCCTCTTGCGACTGAACCGCTCGCCCCAAATTCTGAAGGGCCGCCGAATTACCCTCTACGATTACTTCGGAGGCTGGCGGCTTGGGCAAGGGTGTTTGGGCGCCCGCAAGGCCCATTGCAAAAATCAACTGCAAAGCCATGCATTTGCGCCCGATACCCAATAGCACCGGTTTTTGCATCCACTTAAAATAGGCTTGTTTTACGATCCCCATCCCTCTATGGTAAAACCTATTTCATGAACCCACTGACTCATTTTGATTCCTCAGGCCAGGCCCACATGGTCAATGTAGGCGATAAGCCCAATACCCACCGGATAGCCATCGCTACCGGCAGCATTTCGATGTTGCCAGCCACCTTTGATTTGGTTGAGGCCGGTAACCACAAAAAAGGGGATGTTTTAGGCATCGCCCGCATTGCCGGCATTCAGGCATCCAAGAAGACCTCCGAACTCATCCCGCTCTGCCACCCCTTAGCCTTAAGCCACGTTAGCCTGCAATTTGAACTAGACCGCACCAATCACAGCATTCACTGCCAAGTCCAAGCAGAAACTACTGGCCCTACCGGCGTTGAAATGGAAGCCCTCACCGCAGTCCAAGTTGCCCTCCTGACCATCTATGACATGTGCAAAGCAGTAGACCGTGGCATGGTGATGGGGGATGTGAAGCTCTTAGAAAAGAGTGGTGGCAAGAGTGGTACTTGGGTAGCAGGGAAGTAGGCACTTGCCAGTGAAGCGTTTAAAGAGAAGAATAAAAAGCTAGAGCCTAATTTTATCTCGTTGGGGAGCAGAAAAACGTAGCAGCACTACGCTGAAGAAATATCGGACAATAGTCGGCCTAAGGCTGATACCCCATCAGTGTGAACGCAGTTAGTCCTCACAGACCCAGAATTATTAGCCATTGCAATTCTTTAAACACAGTTAAGCAAATGATTTCAAAGATACATAAGAGGAGCTACTAATAGACTTTTTTAAGTAAAAAGCAGTACCCATCGACATCAACATGACTTTCTTGTCTTATGGGACCCTCTAAAACATTTTGAATTGTGAAGTTATTCAGAGACGCTAATTGTTGAATATATTCTTTTGAATGACTATATCTCAGCGTTCTTGGTGACAAAGCAAAGTTGATAGATTCATGCTTTTCTACGCTAAAACAAAAAAGGCCGCCAGCTTTTATGATTTCAGCCAAATCCATGAAAACATTACTCAATTCCCCAATGTAAATGAAAACATCCGCAGAAACAACCAAATCAAATTTATCATTACATTTGTTAACAAACTCTAATATATCATCCGCAATCAACTCATCATAAACGCCCGTTAATTCTGCCTTTGATAGCATCTCTTTTGATAAATCAACCCCCACGATTTTTGAAGCATAGGGCTTAAGCAACCTTCCCATTAACCCAGTACCACAACCTATATCCAGTATTGCAAATTTGTCATTGATGCTTGGATTTAATAATTCAAGTAGGTTTTTAGGGGTCTCGTACTTAAGGGCATCAATAAGATGTTTATCAAACGAATTCGCATAACTATCGAATAAATCCACCACATAACTTTTTGGCATAGGCTTTAAGCCGATTTCAGGCTTTAATGCTGAAAGAATATATTCGGCATATCCTGCGGGACTAAATTTGTATTTTATTGCGTCTTCTAAATTCTCTACAGCAAGCGCATATTGATTGAGTGCAATATTAGTAAAACTTTTTTGATAAAAAAAACTTGCTTCATAAGGCTTAAAACTAAGCGCTTTGTCGTAGTGAGCAATAGCCTCGTTATATCGTTTCAACGCATGTAGTGTCATCCCTTTAAAGGACCAAGCTTCGTGATAGTCAGGTTTTAGACTGAGTGCTTTATCGTAGTGAGCAATAGCCTCATCAAACCGCTTGAGTTCATGCAGGGTCGCCCCTTTATTAGTCCAGGCCTCGTGATAGTCAGATTTTAGACTGAGTGCTTTATCGTAGTAAGCAATAGCCTCATCAAACCGCTTGAGTTCATTTAATGTTATGCCCTTATTAGACCAAGCTTCGTGATAGTCAGGTTTTAGACTGAGTGCTTTATCGTAGTGAGCAATAGCCTCATCAAACCGCTTGAGTTCATGCAGGGTCGCCCCTTTATTAGTCCAGGCCTCGTGATAGTCAGATTTTAGACTGAGTGCTTTATCGTAGTGAGCAATAGCCTCATCAAACCGCTTGAGTGCTTTCAAGGCAACGCCTTTATTGGTCCAAGCTTCGTGATAGTCAGGTTTTAGACTGAGTGCTTTATCGTAGTGAGCAATAGCCTCATCAAACCGCTTGAGTTCATGCAGGGTCGCCCCTTTATTAGTCCAGGCCTCGTGATAGTCAGGTTTTAGACTGAGTGCTTTATCGTAGTGAGCAATAGCCTCATCAAACCGCTTGAGTGCTTTCAAGGCAACGCCTTTATTGGTCCAAGCCTCAGCTAAATTAGGATTTATTGATAAAGCCTGCTCAGCGAAAGCTATGGCCTCCTCGTATCTCTCAAGCTCTTTAAAAGTTGCGCCTATATTTAATGAAGCCTCCGCATAGTCAGGTTTGAGGCTTAGCGAATTGCCATACCAAACCAAAGCATCCTCATATCGACCCAAATTAGATGCAGTTTTTCCATAGCTAAACCAAGCCTCTGGATTATTCGGGGCTAGTGCAACTGCCTTTTTATGATGAGCAAGAGCATCTTTATCATTTCCAGAGTCCGAAAGAGCTTTTGCTAAGTTGTAATGTATTGAGGCATCATTCGGGTGAATTCGGGCCGCCCTAGCTAAATAATCAGCCGCTTCCTTATAATTTGATTGAGAGGCTTTAATTAAGCCAAGAATATGTAGCGCTGGGAGATTTTTTGAATCAATCTGTAAAACCCTCCTTAGACTTAAATCAGCACTTTCTAAATGCCCGCTCTGAAAGGCTTGGATTGCTTGTTGAAGCATTAAGTGAAGTTGAGGATTCATAGCAGGCATTTTATTATCAAAGCTCTTATATTGACATTAATTAAAAAATTCAGAATCGTTTGAGCAAAACAAGGTGAAGAGGTTATCTGGATGGGACCCTTTTTAAAAAGACTGCCTGGGGGCGGCGCAGGTGTCGGCATCCAGAAAGTCACAAAGGGGGTACCTCTTTTATCCAGTATGCGGATGGATTCGGTCTTATGCTTTTCTTGTGCTATTCTTTTTTTAGGCCTTGTGCTGTCCTTCCAGGTCTAACTTTTAACCCGATGGGTTTAGGTTTAAGTTGTTTTAGTTTTTCTTAGTTCGTTGTTTTTATTGGGTTTCTCACCGCAGTCCAAGTTGCCCTCCTGACCATCTATGACATGTGCAAAGCAGTAGACCGTGGCATGGTGATGGGGGATGTGAAGCTCTTAGAAAAGAGTGGTGGCAAGAGTGGTACTTGGGTTGCAGCGAAGTAGGCTGCCTCATCACGTTTTTATCTTTCGCAAAAGTCCCTATTGGTTTTAGTTAAACATAATCTAGCAACCCATCAATTCAACTCTTTGGATGAAGCCATGGCCTTTGCTAAAGAATTAGGTGAGTTTGTCAGCATTCAGTTTGATGGCAAAGAGGTGGTTGGTGTCTTTGGTGCTACCGGGGTTGCAGATGGTAAGTGTCCCGATGGAATGGATTATTCCTGGAAGAAGCGTCGAAAGTAATTCGATCTAATAGGTGGCGGCTAATCCCTTTTTCGAAAAAAGCCGCCCGTCATCATTTCACTACTTTGAAGTACGGCATTCCGATGGTAGTAAGGGTTGAGGTAGATTGCTCATCGCCGAGCGGCATGACCAGCCTCCTGACCAGGTTGCGCCTTCTGGCTTTGACAAATCAACCGGTGTTGGGATAGCAGCATCCGGATAATTGGTTGGGATCAGTACCAGGCTATTGCTTCCTTCTCGCGCAACGGTTGCCTGAAAATCAATCGCAATGGCGCCGGACTGCAAAATCTCAATGTCCTTGACGCTGCGTGTTGGCGCAAAACTAAAGGCCCCTTGGGCTGCATCATTCATAGGCGCTACGCCGCGACTGGCAAATGCTTCGGTGACAGCCAACTTGGCACTGGAAGACAAATTCATACCTTCAATAACGCGACTACGCGCAATATAGTCTTGGTACTGCGGAACCGCAACGGCAACCAAAATTCCGATAATGGCAACAACCACCATAACCTCAATTAAGGTAAATCCGTTTTTCTCTATGTTGCTAATAGCGTTCTCGTTGTGTGGTGTCATATCAATAAAAATCCCCTAGTGAATGGAGCTCGATGATCTAACAAAGAGCCCACTGACTAGGGGACTGACCGCATCAGATTACTCTGATTTTAGTGTACGACTTTACTGCCTCTTAGTGCGCCTTATTGGCTTTACGTTTCGCAAGCTCACCCACAATCATGACGCCCAGCGCACCAATAATGCCAGCAATTAATCCGTAGTCTTGAATGCCTTCGCCAAAGTGCTTGATCATGCCTGGATCGGTCATCATCATGCCGCCCGCAATCCAGCCGAGCAGTCCGGCGCCTGCCGTAACAATGATGGGGAAACGATCGATTAGGAATAACACGAGGCGGCTACCAGCAATGATGATAGGTACCGAGACGATCAAGCCAAAGACGATGTAGCCAAATTGATGCGCCTGATCATCTACTTGCCCTGCAGCACCTGCAATCGCCAAGACGTTATCCAGGCTCATGACCAAGTCAGCAACGATGATGGTTTTTATCGCTGCAAATAACTTATCTGGAGCCTCTAAGTCATTCTCGTCATGCCCGCCGGCATCTGCTAACAGCTTGTAACCAATCCAGAGTAGCAGTAAAGCGCCTACTACCTTCAGATACGGAATTTGCAAGAGTGTTACGGCGAATATCGTCAAGACAATACGTAAAATAATCGCACCAGCCGTACCCCATAAAATACCAGCGCGACGTTGGTTGGGGTGTAAGTTACGGCAGGCCAATGCAATGATCACCGCATTGTCACCGCCCAACAAAATATCAATCAAAATGATCTGCAAGACTACAGACCAATCTAACATTGCAAGAAATTCCATGTCATCCTCTAATAATTATTGTGTGTTGAACAACTACTGCCGGTAAAACAACTGTCTACAACTAAATCATGGCCTTTAACAGGCTAGCCATCTCCGATGGATTGCGCGTGACCTTAAAGCCACACTCTTCCATTACTGCTAATTTGGCATCTGCCGTGTCCGCACCACCAGAAATCAAAGCGCCCGCATGGCCCATGCGCTTTCCAGGAGGTGCCGTCACACCAGCAATAAAACCAACGATGGGTTTTTTCATATTGTCTTTGCACCAGAGGGCTGCTTCGGCCTCGTCTGGTCCGCCGATTTCACCAATCATGATGACGGCATCAGTTTCAGGGTCGTCGTTGAACATACGCATGATGTCGATGTGCTTCAGACCATTAATCGGATCGCCACCAATACCGACTGCCGTCGACTGACCTAAACCAATGGCGCTTAATTGACCAACAGCTTCATAGGTCAAGGTACCGGAACGACTGACAACACCAATGCGGCCTTTTTTATGAATGTGGCCCGGCATGATGCCGATCTTGATTTCATCGGGGGTGATGATGCCTGGGCAATTGGGGCCAAGGAGCAAGGTCTTCTTACCGCCCTTCGCTTCTTTTTGTGCCATCTTGTTCCGCACTTCCAGCATATCGCGCACTGGAATGCCTTCGGTAATGCAGATCACAAAATCCAAGTCAGCCTCTACCGCTTCCCAAATCGCCGCTGCCGCGCCAGGAGGTGGTACATAAATAACCGATGCGGTTGCGCCAGTTTGCTGAGCAGCTTCTTTTACCGTTCCGTAAATCGGAATGTTAAAAATGGACTCACCGGCTTTTTTGGGATTCACGCCCGCTACGAAACAATTTTTTCCGTTTGCGTACTCTTGGCACTTCTCAGTATGAAACTGCCCGGTCTTGCCAGTAATGCCTTGCGTAATTACTTTTGTATTTTTATTAATCAAAATTGACATGGTGATTTTCCTGATTATTTCTGTTTTTTAGCGGCAGCAACTACTTTGGTTGCCGCTTCCGCCATGGAGTCGGCGCTGATGATCGGTAAACCAGAGTCAGCCAAAATCTTTTTGCCCAAATCTTCGTTCGTACCTTTCATGCGCACCACCAGTGGCACAGATAAATTCACTGCCTTACAGGCAGTCACCACACCTTCGGCAATCACATCGCAGCGCATAATGCCGCCGAAGATATTGACCAAAATGGCTTCCACGCTCTTATTTTTGAGCATGATCTTAAATGCTTCCGTTACTTTTTCTGCAGTCGCGCCGCCGCCTACGTCGAGGAAATTGGCTGGCTGCCCGCCAAACAACTTAATCGTATCCATGGTGGCCATTGCAAGACCGGCGCCATTGACGAGGCAACCGATGTTGCCATCGAGCGAAATGTAGGCTAAATCAAACTTCGAGGCTTCGATTTCAGCTGGATCTTCTTCATCTTCATCGCGATACGCCACAATCTCGGGATGGCGGAATAAGGCATTCGGATCAAAGTTAAATTTGGCATCCAGGGCTTTAATGTTGCCGTTGCCTTCCAAAATCAGTGGATTGATTTCAACCAAAGAGGCGTCAGTTTCCCAATAGGTCTTGTATAAGTTCTTAAAGACCTCGCGGGCCTTCGCAACCGATCCTTCTGGTACGCCAATGCCATGAGCAACGGTGTCGCACTGGGCATCGGTTAATCCAATCAGCGGATCTACAAATACCTTGATGATTTTTTCAGGGGAGTGTTCTGCCACTTCCTCAATGTCCATGCCACCTTCACTAGAGGCCATGATGACGTTTTTCTGTGATCCGCGATCGGTGACGATACTGAAGTAATACTCTTTTTTAATATCTGCGCCATCTTCAATCAGAAGCCTGCGGACTTTTTGTCCGTCTGGACCAGTTTGATGGGTTTTGAGCTGCATGCCCATAATTTCGCTAGCGTATTTTTTGACTTCATCCATGCTCTTGGCTAACTTAACGCCGCCGCCCTTGCCGCGACCGCCCGCATGTATCTGAGCCTTCACCACCCACACTGGACCGCCTAATTTTGCGGCGGCATCCATTGCCTCTTCCACGCTATGCGCCGGAATGCCGTTCGGGACTGGTACTTTAAATTGGCGCAGCAGCGCCTTACCCTGATACTCGTGAATTTTCATTGTTACTCCGGAAACGGTCTTTGCGTGCTGCCAATGGTTAATTAAGGTCTATTTTGCCCCTCGCCTTAATTTTGCTGATTTGACCGCGGTCAACTTAAAAAAATTAGGTTATTGGCAAACGTGTGTAAGTCTATCATTTTGCACTGCATCATTTACCATTTTGTAGGGCTATTCAGTCCCTTTTTGACGCCCGCCAATGACCTTAGCGACGATTTCGGGGTTAAAGCCTTTTGAGACCAAAAACCGGTACTGTCTTGCGCGCATTTTCTGGTCTTCTGCAATCCCGTCAAATTTGCGCTCAAAGAGCTCTTTTGCTCGCTCAAATTCAGTATGTTTGAGTCCGTCCAGCAGCGTTGCTGAAGCATCGCTTGCGACACCAGCCCGCTGCAATTCATCCTTTATTTTGCGCACCCCATAGCGCTCACTGCGCCGTCGCACCAAGGCCTCTGCAAAGCGGGCGTCGGATAGCCAGCCACGCTTCTCAAAGTCATCCAATACGGCGGTAATTTGCACCTCATGCGATAGTACCGGGATATCCGCTGGGCTCTTTTCTTGATCGCGATCCTGTGCATTGTTAGTGCGATCTACCTTGGCTTGGAGGCTTAAGTAATCGCCCAGCTTTTTTGCTAATTCGGCACGGCTATGCTCACGCTGCGATAAAAGGCGCAAAGCCCGAGCTTTGAGACTCGGGCTTTGTTTTTTAGAACTTACCGAATCAGGCATCAGCCGATTCAATCTCCGTATCGTCTACTGCATTTGTAATTGCAACACCTGCTTTAACGCCCAGCTTGGCACGAATCTTGGCTTCGATGTCTTTCGCAATTTCAGGATTTTCCTTCAGGAAATCACGAACATTATCTTTACCTTGACCAATGCGGTCGCCGTTATAGCTATACCAAGAACCGGACTTCTCGACGATATCGGCTTCAACGCCCATATCGATTATTTCACCCTCACGTGAAATTCCTGCGCCGTACATGATGTCAAAAATAGCTTCGCGGAATGGCGGCGAAACCTTGTTCTTAACGACCTTGACACGGGTTTCATTGCCGACCACCTCATCGCCTTTTTTGATGCTACCAATACGGCGAATATCCAAACGCATGGTGGCATAGAACTTCAATGCATTACCACCCGTGGTTGTTTCAGGGGAACCAAACATCACACCAATCTTCATGCGAATCTGGTTAATAAAGATCACCATGGAATTGGTCTTCTTGATCGTGCCGGTCAATTTACGCAAGGCTTGGCTCATCAAACGCGCCTGTAATCCCGGCAATGAATCACCCATGTCTCCTTCAATCTCTGCGCGGGGAACCAACGCGGCAACGGAGTCAATTACGATTAAGTCGATCGAGCCGGAACGCACTAAGGCATCTGCAATTTCAAGCGCTTGCTCACCGGTGTCTGGCTGAGAAATCAGCAAGTTGTTCACATCCACACCGAGGCGCGAGGCGTATTGCACATCGAGCGCATGCTCGGCATCGATAAATGCACAGGTGCCGCCAATCTTTTGCATTTCAGCGATCGCATGCAATGTCAGGGTTGTTTTTCCAGACGACTCCGGGCCGTAAATCTCAATTACGCGGCCGCGTGCAAGACCACCCACTCCAAGGGCAATATCGAGCCCCAAGGATCCGCTTGAAACCACCTGAATGTCTTGGTTAATTTCAGCATCGCCCAGGCGCATGATCGAGCCCTTGCCAAACTGCTTTTCAATTTGTGCCAATGCCGCCGTTAAGGCTTTTTGCTTATCGCCGCTCATGCCATCAAATTCCGATGATGCTGATTTTTTCTTATCGTCCATTGCCATCTTTTGCTCTCCGCCTTTTTGTCTTTTGCCTTAAATTGGGGGTACAACCCGCCTCTTTGCTCTACTGTTCTGCTGCCTGTATCAATCTGGGATCTACTGTATATAAAAACAGTACTTATTGCAAGCGCTGTTTATTTCGGCTTGCTTTTTTGCCTACTGAGCAGATACCGGTGGCCTGTTAGGAGGCACTTTTCCTGCCCACCAAAATAACAAAGGCATTGCAATAGCCCAAATTATTCCAAGTAAAACAAGGGCTTGCAATTCATTACCCCATTGTGCCGCGCCCAATTTAACCCCAGCGAAGTAGGATAAGGGACCCGTAATGGCGCCCAAGATCGCCGCCAAGACAAAACGCCCCTTTAACCAGGACATCGACTCGTTGAGGGTGCAGCCCAGAATGACCCATAAAGACCACATCCAAATGGGTGATAAACCGGGCAAGAGTCCTTTTGACTCAAAAACCAGACTGCCGGTTTGCAATAACAGGGTATCGGCAGCAATTCCCAGGACGCCTATTTTGAGGAGTAACGCCCCTTCTTGGATGCGATTGTGGGATTGCCACAGGTGAAAGGCGGCTATCGCGATACAGAAGAGCACTGCGGCAGTGACATAGCCATGCGCCGCGCCCAAAATGCAGGCAAACCAGCCAAGCTGGAACAAAACAAAATTAATCAATTTACGCACGGCGTTGCTCAGTTGAATGGCTTAGCGCTTATAAAAAGCCAAGGTAACTTCACCCAAGTAAATGCCAAACTTGCTCATTTGTGCGCGATTGATCATGACTTTGTCATCCATCAAATACATCCAGTCATCGAATTGCACGTTATATACCTTGCCATCGACTGGCAAGGCCAAGGTGTATTTCCAGTTCAATGCATTGCCTGCCATGAGGCCAGTAGCGGAACCGACGACATCATCCGCAGTTCCAGTAAAGACACCCGGCGCAGTTTCGGTCAAGATCCAAATGCGTTTTTGGGTAGTCCCATCCGAGTAGAAAAAGTCTTCGTCTAAGGTACCTACGCGCTTACCGTCTTTCACCACCCAGCTGGCTTTCATGACGACCTTAAAGCGCTTCACCACCTCATTGCTGCGATTGGTAAAGATGCCGTAGGCGTCAATCGTGCCATTGAAATAGCTGGTGAGATCGAGTGTGGGCTTCTCTTTGGCGTACATCGACACCTGCGGAGATGAGCAGCCACCCAAAAGCAACAGAGTGGCAAAGCACAATAAGGCAGAATGGAATGGGGATTTCATCGCGGGGTCTCACAGGTTGGGGCAATAATGAAGGGTGCGCAGGCTTGGCCAATCAAAGCGGTTCTCAGCTTAGGGGCAACGGTTTTAGGATCAAGCCAGATGGAAAAAAATGCCTTGGCAAAATCATCGCCGGCAATTTCTCCCGCCGGTTTACCGTTGTGCAAAAAGACCGTGCCGCGCCCGGGGACATGAATCGCAGTCAGTGAACTACCCGAGACCACATTCGGAAAAATTGCTTCCAGCCTTTTACCCCACGCGCTGCGATTTGCCTCGCTGACACCGAGGCGCTGCATTTCATCGATCGTGCTTTTCGTAATATCGCTACCCTTGAGCGAGCGCAAGTAATTGAGGTCTAAAGCAAAGCCACTTTGGCCGCGCTGATCGCCAACGTAAAGGCGTGCGTCGTAGACATCAAAGCCCCAAAAGGTCATGCGGCCTTGGCCCTGCAATTGCAAACCCTTAACATAGGGATCGAGGGATTCTTTGGCATGCACAGGGCTATTCGCCATATGCAAAGCCAGCAAGACCAGCAGCCCGTAGAGTAGGGCTTGGATACGTGGCAATACCAGCATAGTATTCAATGGAATCATCGTTTAAGCATATCGAAGTTTTACTGATTCTGCTTACAATACCTCATTGGCATTACGACATAAAACCCTACCCACTTGTGAATGAAAGTACCGCATGGCACTCAAATTAGGCTACAAAGACTTAATCGCTGATGCGATGAGCAAAATTGAAACCCTCGACTTAGAGCAAGCAAAAGCTCTGCTTGAGGACCCAGACACCCTCTTTGTGGATATACGCGATGTGCGCGAACTCGAGCGTGAAGGCATGATTCCCAATGCATTTCACGCGCCACGCGGCATGCTGGAATTTTGGGTTGATCCGGATAGTCCTTATTACAAACCCGAGCTGGGCTCTGGCAAGCGCTTACTGCTCTATTGCGGCTCCGCTTGGCGCTCTGCCCTGGCAGCTGAAATTCTGGTGCGTATGGGCGTTCCCCGCGTTTGCCATATCGAAGGGGGCTTTTCAGCCTGGAAAAAAGCCGAGCTTCCCATTGCCCAAAAGCCAAGCAAATCTCACCCGGCCTAATAATCACCTTGCCTCATTCAACAGCCCATCCGCTTGGGCTGTTTTGGTCTGGGGAAGCCCACCTTGAAATTCCCTACAATGCCCCCTTATCTTAGGGTGTCCATTTAATCTTCCCTCGTTCGAAAAAGGGTATTCGCAATGACTACTGCTACAAAAGAAACCTTAGGCTTTCAGGCCGAAGTAAAACAATTACTGCAACTCATGATTCATTCCTTGTATTCCAACAAGGAAATTTTCTTGCGTGAACTCATCTCCAATGCATCCGATGCAGCGGATAAATTGCGCTTTGAAGCCATGGCCCACTCCGATTGGTATGAATCCAATCCAGACTTGGCGATTCAGATCGAATTAGATAAAGCAGCGCGCACCCTCACCATTTCCGATAACGGCATTGGCATGAGCCGCGATGAGGTCATCAGCAATTTAGGCACAATCGCCAAATCGGGTACCAAAGAATTTTTCTCCAAACTCTCCGGTGACGAGCAAAAAGATGCCGCCCTGATTGGCCAGTTTGGTGTTGGATTTTATTCGGCTTTTATCGTTGCCGATCGCATTACCGTTGAAACCCGTAGAGCTGGTCTACCCGCCAGCGATGGTATTCGTTGGGAGTCCGATGGCTCTGGCGAATTTACCGTCGAGTCCATTAACCGGCCTGAGCGCGGCACCTCCATCATCTTGCACCTGCGAGAAGGGGAAGATGACTTCCTATCGCCCTACAAACTCAAGTCCATCATTCGTAAATACTCCGATCACATCTCCTTACCAATTCAGATGCGCAAGGAAGAATGGGATGAGGAGAAAAAAGAGCAGGTACTCAAAGATGAGTTTGAGGCCATCAACCAAGCTAGCGCCTTATGGTCTCGCTCTAAATCCGAAGTCAGCGAAGAGCAATACACCGAGTTTTATAAACACCTCTCGCACGACTATGAAGGTCCCTTGTGTTATTCGCACAACCGTGTAGAGGGACGTAGTGAATTTACCCAACTGCTTTATGTCCCAGCCCATGCACCCTTTGATTTATGGGACCGTAATAAGCGGGGCGGCATTCAGCTCTACGTCAAACGGGTGTTCATCATGGATGATGCCGAACAATTGATGCCAACCTACCTGCGTTTTGTGACGGGCGTGATTGACTCGACCGACTTACCGCTCAATGTCTCGCGCGAAATCCTGCAAGAATCACGCGACGTTAAAGTCATTCGCGAGAGCTCAACCAAGCGGGTAATTAGCATGCTGGAAGAATTGGCGAATAGCGACGATGCAGCCAAGCTAGAAAAGTACCGTACCTTTTGGACTGAATTTGGCCAGGTGCTCAAGGAAGGCATTGGCGAAGACCAAGGCAATCAAGAGCGCTTAGCTAAGCTCTTGCGCTTTGCCAGCACCCACAGCGATACTGCCGAGCAAACAACGTCGCTCTCGGATTACATCGGGCGCATGAAAGAAGGCCAAGATGCCATTTTTTATGTCACCGGCGAGACATTTAATGCTGCCAAAAATAGTCCGCACCTGGAGATCTTCCGCAAAAAAGGCGTCGAAGTCTTGTTGCTCTCAGATCGTGTCGATGAATGGATGCTGTCGTTTATGCCCGAGTTTGAAGGTAAAAAACTCACCTCGGTTGCTAAGGGAGGGCTGGATCTAGGTCAGCTCGCCGACGAAGCAGAAAAGAAGGAACAAGAGTCAACCGAGAAGGAATTTAAAGACCTGCTTGAGAAAATGAAGTCGGCCTTAAGCGATAAAGCAAAAGACGTACGCGTGACCTTTCGCTTAACCGATTCACCGGCCTGCCTGGTTGCCGATGAAAACGAGCTCTCTGGCAATCTATTGCGCATGCTTAAAGCAGCAGGTCAAGAAGCGCCCAGCACTAAACCCATTTTAGAAATCAATCCCGAGCATCCTTTGGTTTTAAAACTCAAGTACGATGACGCTGCATTTGACGAATGGGCTAATTTGCTATTTGATCAAGCCTTACTTGCGGAAGGGGGTCACTTAAGTGATCCCGCCAGTTTTGTAAAACGCATGAATAAAATGTTACTGGGCTAAGAACACCATGAGAAAAGTAGAAACGCAATTTGGTAGCGGCGCATACGACCAAAGTGTCGCCGTTGGAACGCATCAACTCGTGTCTGACCTCCACTCCTCAAAAGGAGGCGCTGACATCGGTCCATCGCCCCACGAGTACCTTGCTGCAGCCCTCGCGAGCTGCACTGGCATGACCCTCAAAATGTACGCTGGTCGTAAAAGCTGGGGGCTTGAGAACGCGATTGTGACAGTCGACATCAGCCGCGCCGATGAGGTCGAACGCTTTACGCGCACGATTACCCTCGTCGGCAATTTGGATGCAGAACAAGTTGCTCGCTTACTGGATATTGCAGATAAGTGCCCAGTGCATAAAGCACTGATTGGCACGATTGCGATTGACACGCAGCTTGTGCCGTAGCACAAGCCGGGCCTGCTGCCGCTAGGCGGCTAGATTACTTCGAGGTGCTGGAAGATCCTGAGCTGGAACTCGATCCTGAACTAGAGGATTTTCCAGCCTTATAGCCTTGGTTGTATTGCGCTTGCTTTTCTTTTTCGTAGGCATCGTAAACATAGCCCGATGCCGCGCCCACTGCCGCGCCGCCAACTGCACCCCAAATGGGGTTGCCGTGGAAAATGGCCGTGCCCACAGCGCCTGCCGCAGCACCTATTGAAGCGCCAGACAGGGTACGTTGCTCTGTATTACTCATATTCGAGCACCCTGCAGCTAGAAATACGACTGAAGTAATAGTGATTATTTTTTTCATCGATTGAACTCCCTCAAACAGGCATTGATTGGATTAACGTGCGCATGGAAAGCGTACGGTCAAGAAGCGCAAAAAGGTACCCGAGGCAGGGCTACTCGCCGCTGGGGGATTATCTTGAACCCACTTCATGTAGCCCGCAATCACCTCATCGCGGGTTGGCGCAGGCTGCTTGATGCAAATATTCGACTGAGATGTTTTTGGATTTCGGGTAGCCAAGTAGGTGTCATAAATTGCGGTGACATAGCCAATGCAAAAACTCCGTGACTCAGGGCTGGCAGGTGTTTTGCAAACGGTGGCTAACTCTTGGGTGCTGAGTACCGGAATCTTCTCTTGGGCTTGTACGGCCCCTGAGAATGCGAAAACAGTACTGATGGCGAGAAGTGTCTTTTTCATCGGGTTTTCCCTAGAGTTATCTTCTTTCGATGATAAACCAAGTGCAAATGCTGCCATGCAATTAAAAACCATAAGCGCCATTTAATTCACCAATAAAGCCTATTCGGTAGTGATTTTGATCTTAGAAGGAAATCAACCGCAGTAAGTGCCCTCACCATATCCAAATCGCTTCTCCCTCAAAATCTACAATGCGAGCGGTGTAAGATGTAATTGATGAAAGTCGGGGTGTTTCATCTTCTACTTTTGTAAAAATTGATAACGTAAGGTTTAACGCAAAGCATATTCAAGTCGGTCATTCGGCGCGACGGTTATTCCCAAAAATCCGATCTTGTAACTTACTGACCAATCGCTGCCAACCCATTCCTTTACTCAAAACCTGATATGAAAATCGAAACCTCTCAATTTAGCAAAATCAATACAAAGCACTGCCAAGATGACATGCAGGCATATTGGATGCCCTACACCCCGAATCGTTACTTTAGAAAGAATCCGAAGGTGATGGCAAGCGCCAAAGGCGTTTATTACACCGATGATCATGGGCGCAAATTATTTGATGGTGCTTCTGGCCTTTGGACCTCGCCACTGGGTCATGGCGACCCCCGCATCATCGAGGCTATTCAGAAGCAATACCAGACGATGGATTACGTTCCGGCATTTCAAATGGCCAGTAAAGAAACTTTTCGATTGGCTAATCGCATTACGCAATATGCTCCCGCTGATTTAGGAAAAGTGTTCTTTGTTAACTCGGGGTCGGAAGCGGTCGATACTGCCCTCAAGATGGCCATTGCTTACCATCGCGCCAGAGGTGAGTCGAGTCGCACTCGGATGATTGGGCGCGAGCGAGCCTATCACGGAGGCTGCGTTGGTGGCATTTCAGTGGGGGGGATACCAACGAATCGAAAAATGTTTAGCTCGATGATGATGCCCGGAGTCGATCACTTACCGCATACCTTAAACCTGTCGCAAATGGCATTTTCAAGAGGGCAGCCTACTTGGGGCGCTCACCTAGCCGATGATCTGGAGCGATTGGTGTTATTACATGACGCCAGCAATATTGCTGCCGTCATTTTGGAACCGGTGCAAGGATCAACGGGGGTCATTGTTCCGCCGGTCGGTTACCTGGAAAAAATTCGTGAAATTTGTACAAAGCACGGCATCCTGCTCATTTTTGATGAGGTCATCACTGGCTTTGGTCGCCTCGCAGCCAACTTTGGAGCAGATCGCTTTGGGGTAAAGCCCGACATGATTACATTCGCTAAAGCCATCACTAATGGTGTCATTCCGATGGGCGGCATTATTGCGCACAACGATATTTACGAGACCATCACTGGCAGTGGCGGCCAAGAGCAGTTAATCGAGTTTTTTCATGGCTTTACCTATTCGGGGCACCCACTTGCTACTGCGGCAGCCCACGCATGTTTGGATATCTTTGAAGATGATGACATTTTGGCGCGCACGAAAGTTCTGGAGCAGGTCTTAGGCGACGCGGTTCACTCCCTCAAGGGCATGCCTGGGATTTTGGATATTCGGAATTGTGGCGTCTCAGCGGCATTCGATCTTGAGCCGATTGCGGGTAAACCTGGCTTACGTGGCATGCAGGTTTTGGAGAGCTGTATTGAGCACGGTATATTGGTGCGCATTACCGGCGATACCATCGCCATGGGCCCACCCTTTGTAGCGACCGCTGAAGAAGTCCAATCCTTGGTTGAAACCTTTTCCCGCGTCATTCAAAAGTCATTTAACTAATTAGTCATCTATTTCAATCCTACTTCCCTGAAAGACGAAATCATGAACCTCAGCAAAATTTTCTCATTACGCACGATTGCATCGATCGGCTTGCTCAGTTTTTGCATCGGCTTTGCTCAAGCAAACCCAGACAGTGATTGGCCAAAAAAACCCATTAAAGTTGTTTTGTCTTTCCCTGCGGGCGGCTCTACTGATGTGTTTGCAAGGGCAATCATGGTTCCGCTAGGAGAGGCTTTGGGCCAAGCCATCGTCATTGAAAATAAACCCGGCGCAGGCGGAATGATCGGGCTCGGCGCTGCCGCTACTGCAGCACC
>JBIJAC010000081.1:0-3370 GCA_044345935.1 Polynucleobacter sp.
ACAAGCAGTAACGCAGCCGTTGCATTCAATACACCGTTCCGCGTCGCAGATAAATTTCATTCGTGCCATTGTGATCTCCTGACTTTAGCGGTTGGGCTTATGCAAACTTTTCGATCTGGCAGATCGTTGTTTTGGTTTCTTGCATCATCGTTACATCGTCGTAGCCGTAGGTTGTTGCCGTATTCACAGCCTCACCACGCACAATTGGATACGCTCCCTTAGGGTAGTACTCCAGCAAATCCTTACCTTCCCACCATCCCGAGAAGTGGAATGGAATGAAGGCTGTATCTGCTCCAACGCGCTCGGTTACCATTGCGCGCACTTTGATCTTGGCGCCAGTGGGTGACTTAACCCAGACGTAGTCCCAGTTCTTAATGCCGCGCTTCGAAGCTGCTGTTGGGTTGATCTCAACAAAGTTTTCTTGTTGCAACTCAGCCAGCCATGGATTCGAACGGGTTTCTTCACCACCGCCCTCGTACTCCACCAAACGACCTGAAGTGAGGATAATTGGGAACTTCTCAGCCAATTTATCTTCAATATTCTTGTCTTGAAGTGACTTGTAGAGGGTTGGTAAGCGCCAGAACGTTTTACGGTCAGCCGATGCAGGGTACTTAGCCACTAAATCAGGGCGAGTGCTGTAGAGGGCTTCGCGGTGCTTCGGTATCGCATCTGGGAAGTTCCAAACAACCGCCCTTGCCTTCGCATTACCGAAGGGATGGCAACCGTGGTTTTTCATCGCAACGCGAATAATGCCGCCCGATAAGTCGGTCTTCCAGTTTTTGCCTTCAGCAGCCTTTTGTTCTGCTTCCGTGAGCTCACTCCACCAGCCTAATTTTTTCATGAGCACGTGATCAAACTCAGGGTAGCCCGTTTTAATATCGGCACCTTTCGAGAATGAACCATCCGCAGCAAGCAGGCTCTTACCATCCTTCTCCACACCAAAGTTGGCGCGGAAATTACCGCCTCCATCCATGACGTGCTTACTGGTGTCATACAAATTAGGTGAGCCAGGATGCTTGAGGGCTGCATTGCCATAACATGGCCATGGCAATCCGAAGTAGTCGCCAGTTGTATCGTATCCAGTAACTGGGTCTTTACCGCCGCGCGACTTCAGGGTCTTCGGATCAAATACGCTCATCATCCGCATGTGCGCTTTGAGACGCTCTGGTGATTGTCCTGTGTAGCCGATGGTCCAAACGGCGCGGTTGATTTCGCGCAAGATGGATTCGATTTCAGGCTCTTGCCAGTTTTTACCAGCGTATTTTGCATCGATCATCTTGAAGTTAACCGACAGCTCTTTGCCGAAGCCAAGGCGGTTTGCAAACTCCTGCATGATCACATGATCAGGTACCGACTCAAATAATGGATCGATGACTTTCTCGCGCCACTGCAGTGAACGATTGGAAGCCGTGACCGATCCGGTGGTTTCAAACTGGGTACATGCTGGCAACAAATAGACTGCGCGGTTTTTATTAACCTCTTCACCTTTAGCGGCTGGCATGGCAGCCATCGCTGCTGTGGCGCTTGGGTAAGGATCAACAACGACCAATAAATCCAATTTATTCATGGCGCGCTTCATATCCAAGCCGCGTGTCTGTGAATTCGGTGCATGGCCCCAGAAGAACAAGCCTTTAACGGCTGTTTCTTGGTCAATCATGTCCGGATTTTCAAGCACTGCATCAACCCAACGCGAGACTGTTGTGCCAGACTTCTCCATCATGTTTGGAGCGTAACGGCCTTTAATCCACTCGTAATCCACGCCCCAGACGGTAGCGTAGTGTTTCCACGATCCCGCAGCGAGGCCATAGTAGCCAGGCAAGGAATCTGGGTTAGGACCAACGTCCGTCGCACCTTGCACGTTATCGTGACCACGGAAAATGTTGGCGCCACCACCGGACTTGCCGATGTTGCCCAAAGCCAATTGCAAGATGCACGATGCACGAACCATGGCGTTACCGATGGTGTGCTGGGTTTGACCCATACACCAAACAATGGTGCTTGGGCGATTCATGGCCATGGTTTGCGCCACTTTGAATACCTGTGCCTCAGGAACGCCGCATGCCTCTTCAACTGCAGCGGGACCCCATTTTTCCATTACCTCTTTGCGAATATCATCCATGCCGAATACGCGGTCATTGATGTACTTCTTATCTTCCCAGTTGTTAGCGAATACGTGATACAGCACGCCGAACAGGAATGGAATGTCAGAGCCTGAACGAATGCGAACATATTGATCTGACTTCGCTGCAGTACGCGTGTAGCGTGGGTCAACCACGATCAACTTACAGCCGTTTTCTTTGGCATGCAACATGTGAACCATGGAGACAGGGTGCGCTTCAGCGGCATTCGAGCCGATGTAGAGCGCTGCCTTTGAATTCATCATGTCGTTGTAGCTATTGGTCATCGCACCATAGCCCCAGGTGTTGGCAACGCCAGCAACGGTAGTTGAGTGGCAAATACGCGCCTGGTGATCGGTATTGTTGGTGCCGAAGAACGACACCCACTTACGCATCAAATAGGCTTGCTCGTTATTCCACTTGGATGAGCCAATAAAGTACAAAGAATCAGGGGAGTACTTGGCGCGAAGATCTTTCATCTTGGCGGTAATCTCTTCCAGAGCCTGATCCCAGGTAATGCGCTGATATTTACCATCCACTAATTTCATGGGATAACGCAAACGGTAATCGCCATGGCCATGCTCACGCAATGCTGCGCCCTTGGCACACTGGCCACCCATATTGATAGGGGAATCAAATACCGGGTCTTGACGGACCCAAACGCCATTCTCAACCGTAGCATCGCTGGCACAGCCAACGGAGCAATGGGTACAAACAGTACGTTTTACTTCAATCTTGCCCTTGCCATCCAGCATTGCTTTGCTTGGGTCTGCTGCCGTTGCTTTTTGCACTAGATTGAGCTGGCTTACCGCAATTCCTGCGCCGACTCCAATTCCGGAGCGCTTCAGGAATGTCCGTCGATCCATGGTGGGAACGGCTGCCTTGAGGCCTCGCGACAAACTCCCAATTAAGTTCGATACCGGTACCGAGCGGGTCGTGGTGTTTACTGGATTTTTACGAATCAGACTCATCTGATGCTCCTGAGGGGATTTATATTTTTAGGTAAAGGTTGCTACGTATTTAAATTAAGGTTGTTTCGTAATACTTGCGTACGTGTTCAGTTAACTGGTATCCGTCTTTCTTCTCGCCTACAGTGCTACCCACCTCTTGAATAATGGCTTTGCCGATGGGCGTTTGCGAGACAACCGCAACTGCACCGACCGTAGCGCCAGCACTAATGAAAAATTTTCTGCGCGAAGCAGTGGTCACTGGG
Source organism: Polynucleobacter sp. (assembly GCA_044345935.1). GTDB lineage: Bacteria > Pseudomonadota > Gammaproteobacteria > Burkholderiales > Burkholderiaceae > Polynucleobacter. Next base: position 3,331 of record JBIJAC010000081.1, read on the forward strand.
GGTGTAAGTGGATTTGTTTTTGTGCTCATGTGAACTCCAA
>JBIJAC010000012.1:0-39764 GCA_044345935.1 Polynucleobacter sp.
TTTCATTAAGCCCAAACGCAAAGAAACAGAAGACTACATTACAGGCCGTTTCGGCTAATCGGGAGATCTTATGCAAGATAAACACTTATCATCGCAATTTGACGAGGACTTAAACTCCTTATGTGCAAAATTATTACAAATGGGCGGGTTAGTAGAGCAGCAAATCGAGGTCGCCATGCGCGCTTTCACACAAATGAACTTGGACTTATGTAATCAAGTGATTGAGAGCGAAAAGACCGTTAATTCACTCGAAGTTGAAATTGATTCGGCTTGCGTCGAGCTGATTGCTCGGCGTCAGCCTACGGCACGCGACTTGCGCTTGGTAATGGCGATATCCAAAGCCATTACCAATCTAGAAAGAGCGGGGGATGAGGCAGAGCGTGTAGCAAAGCGAACACGCCGTATTATTAATGAAGCCGGAAATTTTAATATTAATGCTGCAGAGATTAAATTATCTGGTCAGATGGCGATTGATTTACTCCGCCAAAGTTTGGATTGCTTTGCTCGTCTCGATGCCGTTGCCGCAGTAAAAGTAGTACAAGATGATAAGCAGATCGATGATGAATTCCGCGGTTTTGTGCGCAAATTAATCACGTATATGGCCGAAGATCCCAAGATGATTTCGACTGGCCTCGATTTACTCTTCATTGCCAAGGCCATTGAGCGTATTGGCGATCATGCAAAGAATATTGCCGAGTTTGTGATCTATATTGTGAAGGGTGCCGATGTACGGCATGTGCCCCAAGACGATTTAATCCGCGAAGCCCATAAATAAGAGCCATGCCCCAGCATATTCTGGTTGTGGAAGATGAGCCGTCGATTGCTGAGCTCCTTTCAATCAATTTAACGCACGCTGGATATACTGTATCGCGGGCTTTGCAGGCCGATGAAGCCCTGCAACTGTTGCGTAATACTAAGCCTGACTTGGTCATTTTGGATTGGATGATGCCAGGTAAATCAGGCGTGCAGTTTGCTCGTGAACTACGATCCAATCCGTCGACGCAAGCCATTCCGATTCTGATGTTGACTGCCAAAGGGGAGGAGGCTGATAAAGTATTAGGCCTTGATGCTGGCGCAGATGACTACGTAACCAAGCCATTTTCCCCGAAGGAGCTTGTGGCACGCGTTAAAGCCTTGTTACGGCGCCATGTACTTGAGGTGGTTGAAGAGAAGGCCTTAGTGCTGGGGCCCATGCAGCTCGATCCAGCCGCTCACCGCTTAGCCATACGTATTTCTGAGAACACAAGCAAGGCCCTTGCTTTGGGGCCTACCGAGTTTCGTTTAATGCAGTTCTTGATGGCCAATCCTGAGCGGGTACATTCGCGAACTCATCTTTTAGATAACGTATGGGGCAATGAGGTGTACATCGAAGAGCGTACGGTTGACGTGCACATTAAGCGCCTTCGCGCTGCTTTAGCTCCTTTTGCCTGTGATCATTACGTAGAAACGGTTCGTGGCAGTGGCTATCGAATTACGAAGAACCCAGTAAATACATAGCGTTAACAGCCTATCAGCTAAGCTTTGGCTTGCGCCATTGGCTATGCTCTAAGATAGCGCTATGTTTGCTGCCATTGCCCGCCTTTTTGTACTCTTAAGCTGTTCCATTGCGTTGTATTGGCTTACCCTATCGGCATGGGGTCATTGGGGTGCGCTTAGTATTGCCCTGACTGTTCTAGCCATTCCGCTGGGGTATTTCTACCTTAAGCTGTCCACCCTTAAAAAATACCTACAAGCCGATGAATTAGAGCACCTACCGGCCGCCAGTGGATTCCTGGAAGACCTCTTCTTCCGTTTGCAGCGTTACGTCAAAGCAATCAAGCAACGCATTTTTGAGGTTGAGCGTCAGCATCAACGGTTTATCGAGGCATTCCAAGCTTCGCCCAATGGCATTGTGATGTTAGATAACCAAGATCAAATTGAGTGGTGCAATGCCATTGCCGAACGTTTTTTTGGACTCAACTTTAAGCGCGATGCGATGCAGCGTATCAATTATTTGTTCCGCAATCCTGAATTTATTCAGTACCTGAGTGCGCGCCACTTTGAAGAGCCGCTGGTGATTGAAAAAATGGGTCCTGGCTCTAACCTAAGTCTTCGAATCCAGGCCTTCCCATTTGCGGATAACCGGCGCTTATTGTTGGCTCAAGACGTCACTGACCTCTATAAAGCAGAGGCCATGCGCCGTGACTTCGTGGCAAACGTATCCCATGAAATGCGCACGCCCCTTACGGTGATGATGGGTTTCTTGGAAACGGTGCAGACCATTGATTTGACGCCATCTAAAAAAGCAGAGTACCTTGAGCTCATGATGGCGCAAGGTCGGCGCATGAAAAGCTTGGTTGAGGATTTGCTCACCCTGGCCAATCTAGAGGCCAATGCCTTGCCGGTATTGCAGGATTCAGTCAATGTGGTGGATTTTGCGTTTCCACTATTAAAAAATGATGCCGAGGCCTTATCGCAAGGCGCTCATCAAATTCACTTTGAAACAGAGTCGACCCAATTGCTCTTGGGTAATGAACACGAGCTAATGTCAGCCTTTGGTAATTTGATCTCGAATGCCATTCGCTATACGCCGAGCGGCGGCGACATAACAGTGCAGTGGGGCGTTAATTCCAATGGGCAGGGGATTTTTTCGGTTCGCGATACCGGTCCTGGCATTAGTGCTGAGCATTTGCCCCGCTTAACCGAGCGTTTTTACCGCGTTGATCGCAGTCGCTCGCGCGATACGGGCGGCACAGGGCTAGGGCTAGCGATTGTGAAGCACATTGCGAGTCGGCATCAGGCTCAGCTCTTGATTGAGAGTATGCCGGGTAGCGGCAGCCAATTTACTTTAGTTTTCCCTTCGGAGCGAATTGTTTAATCAACTCTAGCTGGGCAATCACTGGAGCCTGATTGATCCGGGGCTTTACTTGTTGATAGCTGCCATCGGGATTCATTTTCCATGCCGTTGTATTGTCTTTGAGCAGCAGCTTTAATCCTTCTGTAATAACACGTTTTTTCAAAGCCCGATCTTTAACCGGAAACGCTACCTCCACCCGTCGAAGTAAATTCCGATCCATCCAGTCGGCGCTCGATAGGTGTACCGATTCTTTGCCGGCGGCATAAAAATAGTAGATGCGGTGGTGCTCTAAAAAGCGGCCAATGATCGATCTGACGGTAATGTTGTCTGATAAACCTTTGACGCCCGGTTGCAGGGCACAAACGCCGCGCACAATCAGTTGGATTTTAACGCCTGCTTGGGATGCTTTATAGAGCTCAGTAATGATGGTAGGCTCGAGCAAGGCGTTCATTTTGGCAATGATGAGGGCCTTTTTTCCTGCTTTGGCAGCCTTTGCTTCAGCGCGAATGTGTGCAATCAGTTCATCCAGCAGAGTAAAGGGCGATTCCCATAGCTCACGGGTTTCGAGGTGCAAGGCTGTGCCTGTGAGTTGCTGAAACACAAGGTGCACATCATTGGTAATGGATTCATCGCAGGTCATGAGACCAAAATCGGTATAGAGCTTGGCTGTTTTGGGATGGTAGTTTCCAGTACCCAAATGGACATAGCGAACGAGTTGGGATTTACTTTTCTTGCCTGCGATTTTCTCGCGCCGCACTACCAATAGCATTTTGGCATGGCATTTATGACCCACTACGCCATACACCACATGGGCGCCAACACTCTCTAATTTAGCTGCCCAGTTGATATTGGTTTGCTCGTCAAATCGCGCAAACAACTCTAAGACCACCGTTACTTCTTTGCCATTTCGCGCTGCTTGAATCAGGGCATCCATTACTGGGGAATCATCGCCTGTGCGGTACACCGTTTGTTTAATCGCTAATACGTCTGGATCATTCGAGGCCTCGCGCAATAGCTGCAATACGGGCTCAAAGCTCTCATAGGGGTGGTGCAGCAAGATATCGCCTTGGCGAATTTTCTCAATGATGGAATCGTCTGGATCAGTTGAATCTTGCTGACCTGGCTTGGTTAAGCCAAATGAGGATTTGGGGCGATATACAGCAAATTTGAGTTCGGGTTTGTCAACCAGATCGGGTACCTGAGACAGGCGAAGTAAATTGACCGGCCCATCTACTCGATAGCAGTCTTGTGGCTGCAGGCCATTTTCCTTACGCAATCGCTCTACCAGCGCAGGGGGGGTGTCGATCGACGTTTCGAGGCGCACGGCATCACCCAAGTGTCGGGTTGGTAGCTCGCCTTGCAGGGCTTTACGCAGATCGGTTACTTCGTCATCGGACACAAACAATTCGGAATTACGCGTTACGCGAAACGGATGGCACTCAACTATCGTGAGACCAGGAAATAAATCGCCAACAAATTTTTGTACAAATGAAGATAGAAGTACAAAGCCATAATCCGACTTAGCAAGGTGTTTTGGCATATGAACAACCCGCGGCAAGGAGCGCGGCGCTTGCACAACAGCGAGGCGGGCCCGCCTGCCAAACGCATCCTTGCCATCTAAGGAGACAATAAAATTTAAGCTCTTATTGGCAACTTTGGGAAATGGATGGGCTGGATCCAGCGCAATCGGCGTTAGTAGCGGGAGCAATTCAGTATTAAAGATGCGATGCGCCCATTTTTCTTGCTCTGGCGTCCAGTCCTGAGCGAACATAAACCGTATTCCGGCAAGCTCTAGTTGCGGCTGGATGGTGTCTTTGAACACCGCATATTGGCGCGCAACCAATGTGTGGGCATATTCCGTTACTTTGTCGTATGCCTCCACAATACTGAGGCCATCGGCTTCGATTTTCTTGGGATCCGTTTGCAATTGCTCCTTGAGCCCGGCAACGCGCACCTCAAAGAATTCATCTAGATTGCTTGACACAATCCCCAAAAAGCGTAAACGCTCCAAGATAGGGTTATTAGGGTCTTCGGCCTGAGCGAGCACTCGGGAATTGAATTCCAAAATACCAATTTCTCGGTTCAGAAGGGGAATGGCCAGTTTTGTCATGAATAGACTATGTTATGCCACCTTTATATTTCAGTAATGTGTCATTTAGATTGCATACAATAGGCCTGAACTGTTTATGGAAATACCTTCATTTAAAGCCCAATTCACGTGAAAGCAGGCACCCTAACGACCCCGACGGATGGCTATGTTGCTGCCGTTGATCTTGGCTCGAATAGCTTTCGGATGCTGATTGCACAGGTTGTTAATACGCCATCGGGCATGCAGCTCCGTCCCATTGATACCCTCAGGGAGTCGGTGCGGATTGCTGCCGGCCTCACGGACAAGAAGTTGTTGGGTCACGAAGCCTATGAGCGGGGCATAGCGGCGATTGGACGCTTTGGCGAGCGTTTGAGGGGCTTTGATTTGGCCCAGGTGCGGGCCGTGGCAACGAATACCCTAAGGGTTGCGCGTAATTCAGCTGACTTTATAAAGGATGCCGAAAAGGCCTTGGGCTTTCCAATTGAGGTGATTGCGGGGGTTGAGGAGGCGCGCCTGATTTACATAGGGGCCGCCCATGAGGTATCGCCGATTCAAGGCAATCGACTGGTGGTTGACATTGGCGGCGGCTCAACTGAGCTGATCATCGGCGAAGGTTATAAGCCCCAATTGATGGAGAGCCTCTACATCGGCTGCGTTTCCCATAGCATGCGTTTTTTCCCCAAAGGGGAGATTGATGCCCATGCGTTCAAAGAGGCCGAGCTCACAGCGCGCCGTGAAATCCAAGTGATTGCAGAGCCGTTTGTAAAGCAAGGCTGGAAGCAGGCGATTGGATCGTCTGGTACTGCGCGCGCTTTAGCCGACATCATTGCCCAAATGGGCTATGGCAATGCGCCTAAAGGCTTTATTACCAAGCCGGCTTTGAAGGCCATGAAACACGATTTACTACGTTATGAGCACACCAGTCAGATTCCTGTGCCTGGCCTGAAAGACGATCGACGCATTGTCTGGCCAGGCGGCCTAGCAATCATGCTGGCGGTATTTGAGGAGCTCGGGATTGAGTTAATGGAAGTCACCGATGCGGCACTTCGGGTTGGTGTGCTCTACGACCTGCTAGGTCGTTCACAGCACCACGATATGCGTTTTGTGACGGTAGAGCAGTTTATGGGCCGGTATTCGGTTGATCGGCAGCAGGCCAAACGGGTGGGTAATCTAGCGAGCAATTTCTTATCGCAGTTGCCTGTCTTGGATAAAGAAGCCAGAGCCAATAACTTAGTTTTAATTGAGTGGGCTGCTAACCTGCATGAAATCGGCTTATCAATTTCCCACAACAGTTATCACAAGCATTCAGCGTATATTGCTGGCAATGCGGACATGCCAGGGTTCTCAAAAAATGATCAGCTGCGCCTGGCTACCTTGCTCGTGGGCCACACTGGCAAGCTTGGAAAGCTCGCTAGCAATACCCAATTTTTAGATTGGCGCATGTTGTTTGCCTTACGGCTCGCGCAATTGCTTTGCCGTGGTCGAAGCGATGCTCAATTACCGGAAGTGAGCGTGAGCGAGTCAGGCGCCGGTTTCACGGTCAGCATTAAACAGAGCTGGTTAGAACACCACCCACTGACTGAATTTAGCCTACGCAAAGAAGCCGCAGAGTGGGAGCGGATTGGTAGACCCTACCGAATCGAGCTAATCTAATTTAGCTCGTTGCTGCTCTCAGCTTATTTCCCCAAAAAATGCTTCGCGTAGCGGGGATTGATTTCCGATAAGCGCAACATCGTCAAAAGGTCAGCGGTATTAAAGTCCGGATCCCAAGCGGGTGCGCTGCAAATTTTTGCACCCAGCTTCAGGTAACCTTTAATCAATGGAGGCGCTTCAACCTCGAGGCCGCCATTCAGGCGAGCGAGTGGCAATGGTACTTTTGGAAAGCCATGGCACTCAATTGGCGCAATTTGATCGGCGCTCAGGCCGTTGTAGAGGCTGGCAGCAAAGTGGCCGCCATCCGACATCGGGATGCTAGCGCAGCCCAACATGATTTCGTAATTGTTTTTCAGCATGTATTCCGCAAGGCCACTCCACAGGGCCATGATGACTGCGCCAGAGCGGTAGTCTTGGTGCACACAAGAGCGACCCACTTCCACCATTTTGGGGCGTAAATGATTTAAACGCGATAGATCAAATTCGGAATCCGAATAGAGCTTGCCGATTTCTTGCGCCTTGTGGGGCGGTAGAACACGGTAGGTGCCAACCACACGAAGGGTATCTTGATCGCGAATGATCAGGTGGTCACAATAAGCATCAAATTCATCAACGTCTAGGCCCTCTGCATTTGGCGAAAGCGTAGCACCCATTTCTTCTGCGAATACCTTAAAGCGCAAGCGCTGTGCCTCTTGAATTTCACCGGCATCTTTAGCCCACGATACCTGCAGTGCAGGGCGCTTTGATTTGATAAGGGGACGATCAATTTCAGGAGTGGACTGCAATTCAGCCCGGGTGCGCTGGGCAAACGCCTTACCAAATAAACGTTTTGCCGTTTTTTTGGAAAGTAATTTCTTGATTTTGTGAAGTTTTTTCTTGTGCTCAACTGTCGTCGTGCTTTTAAAGAACACATCGAATGGAGCAAATGGATTTGGCATGTCGGACATAGAAAAACCTTATAAAAGTAAACCTAACTGTAAATTGCGTTTATGACAGTTTCATGAATAAAGGAAGACAAACACAGACCCATAAAATGAAGGAAATAAGCAGCGCCAGCATCACGGCAGCAGAGCCAAAATCCTTGGCGCGTTTGGATAAATCATGGTGCTCAAAGGAGATGCGATCAATCGCTGCCTCCACACTCGAATTAAGTAGTTCAATCGCCATCACGAGCACTAGGGAGCTAATAAGTACTGCTTTTTCAAATAGGGATACGGGCAATACAAGGGCAATTGGCGTCATTAGGACAAACAGAGTCAGTTCTTGTCGAAAGGCACTCTCTTCCTTAAATGCAAATACCAGCCCATGCCATGAGTTTTTGGCGGCATGCCATGCGCGAACCAATCCGCGATTGCCTTTGTGCGGATTTTGGTCTATGTGGTAAGTGTCTTTCAATTAAAAACCCGAGTTTCTTAAGCCAAAGCAGTGCGGTGTACCGCAGGGCTAGGTACGGGCTTTAAATGCCGTGCAAACTGTTCGGTCGAGGCGCGCCAAGAAAAGCGTTCCGCATGCGCTCTAGCCACTTCGCGGGGGATCTTGAGGGCGGCGAGGCAAGCGGTACGTAAATCCTCGTTCATTGCGCCTGCGGGGGAGTCGCCCAGCACATCAATGGGGCCGGTAACGGGGTAGGCTGCCACTGGGGTGCCGCAGGCCATGGCCTCTAGCAAGACTAGGCCAAAGGTATCCGTCTTGCTCGGAAACACAAAGACATCGGCGGCCGCATAGACTTTGGCTAGCTCGGGTTGCTGTAAAACTCCTAAGTAATTGACGTTCGGGTATTGCTGCTTGATTTTGGCCATGGCGGGACCATCGCCTACTACCCATTTTGAGCCAGGTAAATCAATTTCTAAAAAGGCGTTGATGTTCTTCTCAACGGCAACGCGGCCAACGTACAGAAAGATCGGGTGGGCTGAGTTCAGTACTTTTGATTCTTGCATATTGAATACCTCGGTATCCACACCGCGTGACCACAGCACCACATTCGTAAAGCCAAATTTTTCTAGATCATTTTTGACCACAATGGTTGGTGCCATAACGGCCATCGATGGGCCATGAAACCAGCGTAAAAACGCATAGGTCCAAGAAATGGGAATGCCCGTACGCGCATGAACGTATTCAGGAAAGCGAGTATGGTAAGCCGTAGAGAAGGGCAGGCGATTGCGCACCGCATAGGCTCTGGCAGACAAACCTAGGGGGCCTTCAGTGGCAATGTGAATCGCATCGGGCTCAAAATCCTTAATCTTGCGTGCCACGCCTTTACCCGGAAATAGCGATAAGGAAATGTCGGGATAGGTTGGGCATGGAATGGTTTTAAATTGATTGGGCGTGATCATCTCAATCTCATGACCCATTAGCTTAAGTTCATGGCAGGTTTGCTTTAAAGTACGAACAACCCCATTGACTTGGGGTTCCCAGGCGTCCGTTACGATCATTATTTTCATGCTAAGGCCTCTTCACGTGATTTACTAATAGCGACTTCCATATGGAGTAGTTCCGTATTGGCAATGCTTGGGGCAGGATCGCCCAAAATGGTGTTCCAAAAAACCAGTTTGAGCTCGCCTTCGGTGGTTTCAACGAGGGCGCTCAGGCTTTCAACCCAGTCGCCATCGTTGCAATAAATTAGGCCGTCGATTTCCCGAATTTCAGCTTTGTGAATGTGCCCACAAACGACGCCATCGCAATTGCGCATACGGGCCTCGCGCGCCATGATGTGCTCAAAATCGGCAATGTAGCTCACGGCATTTTTGACTTGGTGCTTTAAAAACTGGGAAAGAGACCAATATTGCAGGCCCATTTTGATGCGCACTAAATTAAAGTAGCGGTTGATGTAAAGAATCAGGGAATACAAGTTATCGCCGACGTACGCAAGCCATTTGGCATATTGCATCACGCCATCAAACAGGTCGCCGTGGGTAACCCAGAGCTTTTTGCCATCCTTAGTAGTGTGAATAATCTCTTCCACCACCTGAATGTCGCCAAAGGACATGCCGATGTATTGGCGCGCGCTTTCATCGTGGTTGCCTGGAATAAAATAGACATTTGCGCCTTTACGGGCTTTGCGCAGTAATTTTTGGACCACGTCATTATGTGTTTGTGGCCAGTAGATGGATTTTTTGAGGCGCCATCCGTCGATAATGTCGCCAACCAAGTAAAAGGTATCGGCTTCGTTGTGCTTCAAAAAATCGAGGAGGTAGTTCGCCTGGCAACCGGTTGTACCCAGGTGCACGTCTGAAATCCAGATGGCTCGGTAGTGCGTCATTGAATTGTATTAAGCCATTGCTATGTGTAGGCTTCATGACAATTTCATGTCATTTTTATGACTTACTAGATTAGTATTCTGATTGCATTCCTAATCCTTTAACCCAGTCGCATCCCTCTTACTAAATATGATCTTTGGCCGTTTTGTTACCATACTGCGCATCATCGGGCAGGTCTGCAAAGGCTGTTTTATTTTGCTGCTCATTTTTCCCTGGCTTAAGACAGGGCAGCGGCATCACTCGATCCGCAAATGGTGCCAGCAGCTACTCGGCATCTTTCAGATGCGCCTCTCCGTGATTGGGGCAGAGCAGCTTGAAGATGCACACTACTTAATGGCAGCCAATCATATTTCGTGGATCGATATTCATGTGATCAATGCATTTAAGCCCCATTATTTTGTCGCTAAATCCGAAGTAGCGAGTTGGCCCATTTTTGGGTGGATGGCAAAACAGTTGGGTACTTTATTTATTGAGCGGGGCAAAGCCAGCAGCATTCGTAAAATGGTCCCAGAGCTCGCTGCGCAACTGGGTAAAAAAGCCATTTGCATTTTTCCGGAAGGCACGTCCACCGATGGCTGGCAAGTAGCGCCGTTTAAGCCGAATTTATTTGAGGCGGCTATTGTTGCTAGTGCACCAGTGTACGTCCTTGCAATTCAGTACTTTGATGTGCGGACCGGTAACAAAACCACGGCACCCGCTTTTATTGGCGATATGGGCTTAGTAGACTCGATGTGGAATCTCATTTGTAGCCCACCCATTTGCGCCCAGATCAGCATTAGCGAAAAACTACCAGCACTCAAAGATAGAAAGGCTCTGGCCGAACTCAGCCAGAGCCTGATTGCAGCGCAACTGTGCGAGAGCCGTTAGAAGGCGGCGCGAACCCCTACCATTAGGCTACGTCCAGGTTGGGGCGCATACAAACGCACTGCCATCGGAGTAGTTGCGAAACGGATTTGCTCATTGAGCAAATTGCGTAAGTTGGCGTAAGCAGTCCAGCTGATCTTATTGACCTTCTCGGTATACGACAAACCGGCGTTCAGTAAGTTATAGCTTGGCGTAGGACCCACTTCCCATGAAGCCAAACGATTCTGTTCAAAGCTATAGGTATAGCTGGCATTGGCTAGCCACTTGTTTTTCTGCTGGGCCAGCTGCAAGCCCACCCGAGGCGCTGGTTGCAAGGGCAAATTACCACCCGCATCAAAGGTCCCTTGCGATGCATCGGCAAACAATCGGGCGCCACTGCCCACACTGCCCCAGTTATACGTTAACTCGGCCTCAGCACCCTTGATGGTAGCGGCAGCTTGTTGGGATTGCACTACTGAGAATTCTTCAGCTGGCTCTTCTTGTCCCGTGTAAAAGCCATAAATGTAGTTATTAAACTTATTCACGTAGACATTCACCTTACCGCGTGCTTTGCCCATGGTCTTTTGAAGATTCAGCTCTAAATTATGGGAGGTTTCTTTGCTCAGATTGGAGTTGCCCACGGCAAAAGTAGCGGTCGCTTCATGAATGCCGTACGAATACAACTCGGCAGCACTCGGCGCTCGCTGCGATACGGTATAGGACAAACCCGTGCCGTAGCCCTTAGCAAAGTTCCACAATCCACCCGCAGAATAGGATAAGAGATTAAAGTTGCGATTCTCTAGATTGGGTATTGCAGGAGGACTGGGCGGAACGGGAGTTATGCCTGGATTTTCAAGCTGGCTAGCTTGGGCTTGGTTGGGGTTTTGCGACACCAAGTCGTACCGCAGTCCTAAATTTCCTTGGAGCGCGCCCCAACGCCCCTCCTCAATCCAAAAGAGCGCATTCGAGTTCGTTTTTGTTGCAGGAAGGATGGCGAAGTTGCCGCTTCCGATTTCAGTGGCCTCAAGCGATGAACGCGTCACTTGAGCACCAATGTTTCCTTTCCACCCCATAAATGATTTATGCGCAAGGTCTAGGCGAAATTCATTCGCCATGTTTTTCCATAGTGCCGCAGGTGTATATGCGCCATCATCCGGACTGATAGCAAATTCCGTATGGTTGTAGTTGCTATTGGCGGCGCTGAACTTGAGCGAGGAGAATCCAGCAAAGGGATCGCGGGTCTGATGTTGAAAATCATAGCGATTTTGTGATTGCGCAATCATTCCGCCTTCCACAGTCGGTATGCCGTAGTTGTTATTCATGCGCTCAACCGAGATGCCGGTATAGCTTGACTTACCAATATATGAGACTCCAGCACCCAGGTTGTTTTGATTGTTAAACGAATTGGGTAATTTGCCAGTGTAGTTTTGAGCCCCTTCAAATGGGTGCCCACCAATATCCCAGACTTGATTCGGCCCACCTTGAATGGAGTTTCCTGGAATACGGTAATTCTGATTATTGTTAATGGCTGTATCGACATGGACTGCAACTGATCCCACTGAGCCCTCAATCACGCCCGATGCAGCTCGGCCATTACTGACGGTGTCATAACTGGTATTCACTGCTCCGGTTGCTTGCTCTGGTAAGTTAGTCAAAATGCGATCATTGATCACGTTCACCAAGCCACCGCTCGACCCTGAGCCATACTTTAAGGCCGCAGCCCCGCGCAGAATTTCAATCTGCCGCGCATTAGCAACGGGGCTAGCAACGGCATGATCTGCTGAGATGGCGGAGACATCACCCACTGATAAACCATTTTGTAAGATCTGTACGCGCGCCCCTTCTAGTCCACGCATCACAGGTCGTGAGGCACCTGTGCCATAACCTGTCTGGGATACCCCCAGCTCATTACCAATGGTGGCTCCTAAAGTGGTACCCAGCTTATCCAAGAGCTCATTGCCTTGCAAAATTTTGGTTGGCGTGAGGATGCTGGTATTACTTTCTTGTGAGCCAGTTGCTTCAATTTGTAGATTGGGGTTATTGCTGCTTTGGGCATAGGCAATCACCGAGAAAGAGACGGTCAGGGTGGCGGTAAGGCTAACTGATTTGAGTAAGCCAAATGCATTTCGCTTCGCTAAAAGCGATCGGGAATACGTTTTCATTTAAAGCTCCAATTGCACCCATACATAACATGGGTGTAAAAATAAATGGCACGCAATAGCGGTGCCGCTTAGGGATCTACAACTGGAGTGATTGCGGCGGAGCGCGGGATTGGTAGTGAGTAAGGACTGCGTTGGTATTAAAAACAGCGCTATATACAATCGGTTCGCCGGCTAGGGCTTGAACTGCAGATAGAGCAATGCTGGTACTGCCAACAAAACCAGCTAAGGTGAGGGCATCAAACAGTAAGCAATTGGCGCTAATGTGATCGCCATGCGATGACGACACTGCTGTGCCATGATGTTCCGCATCGCAGTCGTCGTGGCTGGCTAATTCAGGTGAATAGCTAAACCCGGATAACTGCGTTTGCCCAGCATGGGGGTGAGCAATGCTGTGCGCATAACCGAGCCAATGGGTGCCAAGCAGGCTAAAAACAAGGAAGGCAATCGCTAGATAAGCCCGGGCAGGCCGCTGGATTGATCTCATTAAATATGCCTTCATAGGCTCAAATGGTACAGGAAATGGCTAGCTGGTCCAATACTGTGTAAAATAGCGATTCCGTCGGAGTGTAGCGCAGCCTGGTAGCGCACCTGCTTTGGGAGCAGGGGGTCCAAGGTTCGAATCCTTGTACTCCGACCACTTTTCCTTCCCATGCGACCTTACATCTTAGGTCAATTCAAATTTGCTTACTGCGCCGCTTTTTTGGCCCGCAAGAACAGCAGTGCCACAACACCCACGAGCATCACATACAGCGAAATTGTTACTGCGCCTTTGCTGTGCGCATATGCAAAGCTAGAGTAGGCTAAATACGCGCAGGATGCGCAAAAGACAATCGGTGTTAGCGGATAGAGCGGAACACTAAATTCCCGTTTGGTATTGGGGTGTTTGAAGCGCAAAATAAACACCGAGATGCCAACGAGGAGTAGGAAGCTCCAAAAAACCGGTGCCGTAAATTCCACCATGGCTTCAAAACCATCGGACTGCAGCGCGCCAAAACAGACCAGCGCAACGCAAATGATTCCCTGAACGATGTAGGCCAAACTCGGGGAGCCACGCTTGGCTTCCCAGCGCCCCATAAAGCGCAGACCATACCAGTCTTCACCCATGGCAAAGTTGGTACGAGCACCGACAATCATGGTGGCATTAATGCTAGTGAGCGCAGCAACCGCTACAAAAAGACCGAGGAGTTTTTCGCCAATCGGGCCGAAGGCTAGGCCCAGTAAATCGGCGGGAGCTGCTTTACTGCTAGCGAGTTGTTGCATACCCAGACCGCTGATCAGGGCCCAGTTGACTAGCAAGTAAATAACGGTGATGAGCAATAGACTAAACACAATGACGTACACCACGGTCTTGCTGCCACCCTTCACCTCAGCCGAAATGTAAGCGGACTCATTCCAGCCGCCAAAGGTGAGCAGCACAAACACCATGGCCAGACCCAGTAAGCCTAGCGGCGGGGTGCTCGAGAAAAAGGCGGCGTGTTCTACAGGAGGCAAGGGGCCACCCATCAGCCCAAACCCCGCCACAATGATGGCAAGCAGGCCTGCCACTTCAAGAACCGTGAGTATGGTTTGCACATTTGCTGATGCATGAATACCGATCAGGTTAACCAAGGTCAAGCCAATCACAATCAGCAGCGCCCAAATGACGGCCGAGTATTCGCCCAGGGGCAAGACCTTCGTCATATAGTCGCCAAACACAAAGGCGAGCAAGGCAATCGAGCCAGTATTAATTACAGTCGCTTTGGCCCAGCCATAGAGAAAGGAGGCATTTTTACCGTAGGCTTTAAACAGGAAGTGGTAATCACCGCCGGCATGCGGGTAGGTGGTTGCTAGCTCGGCATAGCAGAGGGCGCCTGCCATGGAAATCACGGAACCGATGATCCAAACGCTCATCATCCAACCAATATCGCCGGTAATGCCAGCGACCATTGATGGGGTCTTGAAAATACCTGCGCCAATCACAATACCAACAATGATGGCGATGGCACCGATGCGCGAGAGCAGGCGCTCCGGCACCGTGTTGGCGGGGTTATTCATGCTGAAGTGTGAAAGCGAGCAAAGGCAAGCAATTGCTTACCGGCGTACTCCAGTAAATTCGTTTTGAACGTAGCCGCCCTTATCGTCACCTTTTAAGGTGTTGCCATTCACGGTTACTTGCGCTGTACGGAAATTGCCATTGCGGTCTTTGTAACTAAACTCCATTTTGGTGCCAGTCAGTTTTGCATTGAGCAAGGGCTGGCTTCTACGATCAATCATTACGCTGCCACCAATGCGCTGGTAGTGCTGCGAAAGACTCAAGGTAGCTGGGCCTTGGGAATCAAAGTTCGTCAAAGTCCATTCACCAGCTACGTTGGCAGGTACAACCCAGAAGTACGCTCTAGCGGGGCTATCCACTTCAGCATCGGCTTCCCAGTCACCCATGGTGAAGGCATGCGATACGACACGCGTTCCGGGCTTCATCTTAAGAATAGTAGGGCGCAGCTTCAGATTGAGCTCAGGCAGGAGGTACATGGTGACAACCGTTGCCTTGGAGAAATTCTCTTTAAAGATATCGCCTTGAATGATTTTGACTTGCTTTGAGACACCTGCGCGCTCCGCATTGCGCTGACCGAGCGCCGCCATCTCAGGATTAAATTCAATCCCGACTGCAGTCGCGCCAAATTGCTTTGCTGCCGCAATCGCAATCTTGCCGTCACCAGCGCCGAGGTCATAGACCAAATCCGATGGACCGACTTTGGCGATCTTGAGCATATTGGTTACCAGTTCATCGCCCGTTGGTACCCAGATCACATCTTTACCCTCTTGGCCAACACTGGGTTTGTATTTGTCGTCACCGCCTTCAGCGAGGGCCTGTGCGTTAGCGCTAACAGCAAATAACATGGAAAGGGCAAAAAGGAGTCGTTGTATGTTCTTCATAGTGGGCTTAATGGCATGTAATGGGTTGAATGAAATAACCCTACGATCATAAATTAAATCAGTAAAAATCCCTAAAAAAGGCCCAAAACCGCAATCCGTGTCCATTAGAATAGGGCTTACAAAGCATACTGCCCATAGCTCAGCTGGATAGAGCAACGCCCTTCTAAGGCGTAGGTCGCACGTTCGAATCGTGCTGGGCAGGCCAAAAAATCCCGGTCCGCACCAGATTCACGGCTATCACGCTTTACCTGTTTTTGATTTTTCCTTCAACTGGGTTCGTCACTGAAGTTGACTTAGAATAAAGTTGGTTAATATATTGCCCATACCAAATGCCTGATTTTATCTACCGTTTGCCGAATATCTGGATTATGTTTTTGTTGACCGTTGCAATTTCGGTCATCTCTATTTTCATACCTATATTTATTCATAACCTATCACTTTTTATACCAACAGAACAAAGTAATAGTTTGGGCCAATCTCTTTTTGGTTCGATTGCTACCCTTACTGGGTTGATTATTGGATTTTTGTTAAATCAGGCGCAATCCAGTTATCGAGAAATTGAAAATATAGTTGCTGTTGAGTCTGGAAAAATTAATAACTTGGACCGTTTATTGCTACGTTTTGGTAGTGAGGATGCTCTTCAAATCCGAATCAAAATACGTTTGTATATCGAGTCGATTATCGATCATGAATGGGCTGACTTGCAGTATGGCAAAAGTTGTCACGAGACCCATCTGTTATGGCGTTCTATTTCTCAGGATATTTTTAAGTTAGACCCGACGACTCCCAAGCAGCTTTCTTTGTATGGAGACATCATTGATAAACAAGAAGAAGTTGCAGAGGGAAGAGAGTTACGAATTGATCGATCAACAAAATCCTTGCCGGATTTTTTCTGGGTTGTAGTTTTGACCCTCTTATCTGCATTGGTTGCTGTCAACACCTTATTTTTGCGAAACGAGCAATTTACGGTCGGCCTCACCATTCTTCCAATTGCTTTAGGTGCGCTAATTTCTTTACTAATCATTACTGATAAACCATTTAAGGGTCAAAATGGAATTCGCCCCGATGCACTCCTGAAGATACTATCTGCAATAAAAACAAGAACAGAGTAATTAAGAATTTTCCAATTTAATATCTCGTTTTTGCTTGATGTTGTCATGATTGCGAGATGACTTATTGGCATTTCTAAAACTGCTAAATGCAATATCCATCAAGAGTATTTTTCGACAACCACCTGCCGATACCAAGTAATATCCATGACACTCCACCCGACTCCAAGATTCTCGGTGCCGATTGAACACCTGATCTAGTCAGGCTTATGCTATTGTTTAACTTGTTGTTTTAACTCATTTTTACAGCTTCTAAGGCGTAGGTCGCACGTTCGAATCGTGCTGGGCAGGCCAAAAACCTCTGTTCTGCCCTCAGTAAATACAAGGTCTTCACAACTTACCTAAAGCTCTACTATTTCATAACTGGAATAAAGCCATCCCGATTAGGCATTCTCACTAGAGGCAAAGTCTTAGCGTTCATTTCATCATCAATGCTAATAATCTTATGCATATACAAAATATAGGCGGTAGTGCCATAGATCTCGTTATTAGTGAGTGACTGAGGCTGTGAATGTGGCATTGCCCTTCTGGTGTAATCAAATAAGGTAGTTGTATATGGCCAAAAGCTGCCAACCGTCTTAATGGGTTTATCAGTATTTAATGCACCACCACCTACCAAGCG
This sequence comes from Polynucleobacter sp., assembly GCA_044345935.1. GTDB lineage: Bacteria > Pseudomonadota > Gammaproteobacteria > Burkholderiales > Burkholderiaceae > Polynucleobacter. The sequence continues at coordinate 17,485 of JBIJAC010000012.1, forward strand.
ATTGGCTACCCCGCCTTGACCTTGAGCGCCATGACAACTTGCACATTTATCCTGATAGACGCTTGCCCCTTGCCTGGCTGTAGCACCACCAATGGGTAAGCCATCTCCATTAGGTGCTATATCAATGTTCCATGCAGCAATTTGTGCTTCACTAATTGGTTTGCCCAAATTATTGTATTGGGTGTTCAAGGTTTTATTGGTAGCACAGCCCATCAGCAATGCGACCGAAATCATGGTTGTTAAGTAATTAGCGCGCATTTGAAACCTCCCCATTGCTGGCAACTAACCATGGTTGTATTGCATTATTGTGGTAGAAGGCGTTGGTACTTCTTGCCTTTACAACAGACTCCAGTGTTGGTTGGGTCTCACCTGTTGAATCAGTGGCTCGACTCAATAAGGTTGCGCTGTCTCCGTTCCATTGCCAAGGGAGACGAAAGCGAGTTAAACAGCGATCCATGATTGCACCTTCTAAAAGCGCATCTTCCCAAGACTTGCCGCCATCGACAGAAACCTCAACACGACGGATTTTCCCGCTACCAGTCCAAGCAATCCCGGAGATTTCATAAAAGCCTGGTTTCTTTAATTTCATGACTGCAGAGGGGGTAGTAATCACTGATTTAACACCCATCACAAAAGTAAATTGCAATGCTTTACCATCGGCCCCTAAATCGGTATAGGCTGACGTTTCTTCCCTTGTTTGCCATGGTTCAGTTCCTAATTTCAGTCTTCGCAACCACTTTATGCTCATATTGCCCTCAAACCCAGGAATAAATAAACGCAAAGGGTAGCCTTGTTCGGGGCGGAGCATTTCACCATTCTGGGAGTAGGCAACGATGACATCGTTCATTGCTTTATCAATTGGGATGCTCCTCGTCATGGCAGCGCTATCTGCTCCTTCTGCTAGCACCCAACGAGCCTCAGGCTTGACGCCACAACGATCTAAAATTGTGGAGAGTCTTACCCCTGTCCATTCACAGCACGAAAGAAGGCCATGGGTTTCTTGTACCGTTGCCCAAGTTCGTTTCTTCAACTCAGCCCATGTATTACCCGAGCACTCTAAAAAATTAATTTGAGATACTGCAGGCAGACGCACGATGTCATCCATAGTAAATATAATTGGCTCTTTTACTAAACCATGAATTACTAAACGATGCGCGTCCGGATTAATTTCCGGAATACCCCCATGGTGCCTTTCGAAATGGAGGCCATTTGGAGTAATGATGCCGCGTAACTTTTGAAGTGGGGTTTTCGAACCATTGGCATATTTCTCACGAGTAACCAGCTTCTCATAAGGGCTGGGAACACCATAGTGTGGGTTTGGAAATCCTTGGCGCTGTATTTTTGTCCATGGATCAATGGTTAAGAAATCCGCATCCTTTGGTGAACTTGCACCCGTAAGCCCTGCAGCAAGCGTAGACCCAACGCCGGCAGATGCAACGATGGAGCGTTGCATGAACTCACGACGTGAAACCGGTTGATTTTTCTTCGGCATTTGTAAAATCCTTATTCGTAGTAAATGGATTAAGTCTAGCCATGATTCTTTTGCTTAAGGGAGTGCCAAAATTCTAAAAGAGAACTACCAATAACTGAACAGCAGAAATTCAGTCTGTGCTTAAGTGATGGCTTTGTCCAATCAAATTTATAATTTTTTAATAACTAAAGTTTTATTGCAAGGCACCAAATCATGAGCATGCTACGAACACCCATGCAAAAAGTCATTCAGCACACCACCTTGCATTACCTGTAATGGCATTGGATACGGTCTCAGCAATACGATACCCATTGCACAGTTTATTGCACAGTCCCGATTTAAGCGTGTAATCCATTGAAATATATACACATTCTAGTAGCCATGAATTCTTCTAAGGCGTAGGTCGCACGTTCGAATCGTGCTGGGCAGGCCAAAAATTCTCAAGCAATCCAAGCGGTAACATACCAGCAATATAAAAGGCTTAGAAAGAAACTCCTAGATCATTTTAATTTGCGATTAGGTTGGCAGTTTTCTTTCAGAAATTGGACTAACAACGCAGAGGATGGTGATTGTGTGGTGCTTGCATTGGTGGCCAACAACAGATTTCGCACTGACCATGCATCCGTGAGTTTGATGGCAGTTAAATCCATTGCACGCAATTGAGCGGCACAAGCTTGGAGCGGCATCACCCCAATACCTAAATTAGCTGAAATCATTTTGCACATCGCGTCATAGCTACGCACCTGAACGCGCAGGCGCATTTGCCCACCTACCTTTTCTGCATGCCGTGAAGTAAGCTCTAATAGGGCGCTACCCCGATTTAAGCCGACGAAGTCATATTGAAGACAGTCTTTGAAGGAGATTGCCTTATTTTTTCGGAGTGGATGATCTTTATTGCATGCAATCACTAGCTCGTCTTCTCCTATAACCACCGTATCTAGGCCGGTGACTGGCGTCCCTTCGGCAAAAACACCAATATCTGCAATGCCATCAACCAGCGCTTTGACGATGTCGCTACTTAACTGTTCCTCAACTTCAACCTGAATCTGGGGGTGCTGGACTAAAAAAGAGGCAAGTGCTGAGGGTAGAAATTCCGAGAGGGCAGACATATTGGCCCACAGCCGCACATGGCCTTTCAGCCCCTTGGAGTAGTCACCAATTTCATGGCTGAATTGCTCAAATCCTTGAAAGAGTCGCAAGGCATGCTGCATGACGGTATGGCCGGCTTGGGTAAGGGTTACGCCCTTAGCGGAGCGCTCCAACAAGACAAGACCGACGGTTTCCTCTAGTTCGGAGATACGCCGGCTTGCAGCCGAGAGTGCAAGACTGCATTCTTGCGCCCCCTTGGTAATGCTTTGCGCCTTTGCTACGGCGCAAAAGAGCTTGAGGGTAACAAAATCGACTCTGCCGGGGTTGATTGGGTTGCGCATAGACATATTCTACCCAAGCCTTCGCAAAATGAGAAGGCCTGTGTCGCATAAAGCAATTCACAGTAGGCTTAAATCAACATAAAGTAAGACAACCAAATTACATTAAGAATGACCATGGAGCCTTTAGCAAATCTCAAAGTAATTGAAATGGGTCAGCTCATTGCAGGGCCTTTTGCTGCAAAAACATTGGCTGATTTTGGTGCGGATGTAATTAAGATCGAGGCACCAATTGTTGGAGATGCCCTGCGCAAATGGCGCTTGCTAAAAGACGGTACATCGGTTTGGTGGCAGGTTCAGTCGCGCAACAAGCGCTCAATCGCATTGGATTTAAAGCTCGTTGAAGCACAAGAGATTGTTAGAAGCTTAGTCAAGGAGGCGGACATTCTGATTGAGAATTTCCGCCCAGGTACCTTGGAGTCATGGGGTCTTGATCCACAGGATTTACTGCAGATCAATCCCAAATTAATCGTGCTGCGCATTAGTGGCTATGGCCAAACCGGCCCTTACCGTGATAAGCCTGGATTTGGCGTGGTGGCTGAAGCTATGGGTGGTTTGCGGCATTTAACCGCCGAGCCTGGAAGAACCCCAGTGCGAGTCGGTATCAGCATTGGAGATACGCTCGCTGCATTGCATGGTGTCATTGGAATACTGCTTGCATTACAAGAGCGGCACACCAGCGGAAAAGGACAAGTCGTCGATATTGCATTGTATGAGGCCGTGTTTAATTGCATGGAGAGTTTATTGCCAGAATATAGTGCGTTTGGCGAAGTCCGCCAAGCAGCTGGCAGTGCATTGCCTGGCATTGCGCCATCCAATGCCTATCAGTGCCAGAATGGAAAGTACGTTTTGATTGCAGGCAATGGCGATAGTATTTTTAAGCGTCTTATGAAACTAATAGGACGCGAAGATTTGGCTCAAGACGCAGAATTCGCCAGTAACGATGGGCGAGTGAGGCGGGTTGATGAGCTGGATCAGGCAATTGGCGCTTGGGCCAGTCAGATTTCGGTAGAACAGGCTCTTGAAGCATTGGATCAAGCCAGCGTTCCTGCCGGAAAGATATTTACGATTGAAGATATTGCCAAGGATCCGCACTACCACGCCCGCGGAATGATCGAAACAATCCACATGAAGGATGGCAGCGCATTACAGGTTCCGGGCATTATTCCAAAGCTATCAAGAACCCCGGGCTCAATGAAATCATTGGCGCCTGAGGTGGGCGAGCAAACCGATCAAATCTTGCAGGAGATTGGACTTACTAGCCAGCAGATTGCTGCACTAAAAGACAAAGGCATTGCGTTTACACACTGAGATGAATATGAACCGAATTTACTTTAATGAAGTTGCTACGCGAGATGGCTTTCAAATTGAGCCAAACTTTATTCCAACCGATCAAAAAGTTGAATTGATCGATGCCTTAAGCCAATGTGGTTATGCAAAGGTAGAGGTCACCTCATTTACATCGCCCAAAGCAATTCCGATGCTCAAAGATGCTGAAGAAGTGATGAGCCGAATTCAGCGTAATCCCAAAGTGGAGTATTCGGTTTTGGTGCCGAATTTACGCGGCGCACAGCGCGCCTTAGATTCAAAAGCAGACGAACTGAATTTAGTCATGTCAACTTCAGAAACCCATAATCGCAGTAATTTACGGATGGGTCGTGAAGAGAGCTTTTCGGCTTTGCGTGAGGTAATTGAATTCATCAACGGCCGAATCCCAATTAACGTTTCTTTATCTACGGCATTTGGTTGCCCGATGGAGGGAGACGTTCCCCAAGATGTTGTAATGAATTACGTAAGCCGTTTTGATAACTTAGGCGTTCGTGGCGTGACTATTTGCGATACGACGGGCATGGCTCAGCCTGTGCAGGTCAAAAAAATGATTGACGCCCTCCATAATCAATTTAAACACCTGCAACTTACTATGCATTTTCATAACACGAGGGGCATGGGTTTAGCCAACATACTGGCTTCGGTAGAGTCTGGAATTACACGATTTGATGGCTCCTTGGGTGGTTTAGGTGGCTGCCCTTATGCCCCCGGAGCTAGTGGTAACGTATGCAGCGAAGACGCCATTCACATGGTGGATGCGATGGGGTATGACACAGGCATTCAGTTGGATGCGCTACTGGCGATTGCAAAAGGGCTCCCCCAGATTGTGGGGCATGATGTTCCTGGGCAAGTCGCCAAAGCCGGACGCATTCATGATCTGCATCCAGAGCCGCCATGCCAATAGGGAGGACGAAATGATTGATCACTTAGACCACCTGGTTTTAACAACTGCAAAAGAAGTGGCCTGCATTGATTTTTACACCCGGGTACTCGGTATGCAGCTCGAGTCTTTTATTGGCGGAACGCCGCCGGTTGAACGCAAAGCGTTTCGTTTTGGCAATCAAAAAATGAATCTACACATCAAGGGAAAGGAGTTTGAACCCAAGGCAGATATTCCAACACCAGGATCCTTGGATTTATGTTTTATTGCTGACCGATCACTGAATGAGGTGATAGCGAAGCTGAATCAAATGCAGTGGCCCATTATTGAAGGACCAGTCATGCGGACTGGAGCAACGCAAAAAATCAATTCCGTTTACGTACGCGATCCCGATCAGAACTTGATTGAGATTTCCGAGCTAATCACTTAAGGACTAAAGCCATGCTCAAAAATATCAAATTTATTGCAATAAGCCTCATCTGTATTTCTTTTGCATCCGCCGGAGTACAGGCTCAAAGCTGGCCTAATAAACCTATTACTCTGGTTGTGCCAACAGCGCCTGGCGGAACAACCGATTTTTCTGCGCGGCTGGTAGCGGACTCCATGAGTAAGACCTTAGGAGTGCCGGTATTGGTTGACAATAAACCCGGTGGATCGGGCAACATTGGCAATCAATTCGTTGCACGATCCAAGCCGGATGGCTATACCTTGCTCGTGAGTTATAGCGGATACCACGTTGGAAATCCCCATTTATTTAAGCAGGCAGGCTGGGATCCGATCCGAGATTTTGCTCCAGTCGGCATGATGACCGTGGCCCCGCAGGTGATTGCAATTAACCCTAAGTTACCGATTAATAGTTTGAAGGAGCTGATTGCCTATGCAAAGAAGAATCCGGGTAAGTTGAATTACGCCTCTTCGGGATCTGGATCCATTCAACACATTGCAGGCGAACTCTTTAAACAACAAACAGGAACATTCATTACCCATATTCCGTATCGCGGATCGGGACCAGCAGTTCAAGATTTAATGGGTGGGCAGGTTGATATGTTTATTACAACTCCCGCTGGCGTTGTCAGCCAAATTCAAGCTGGAAGGTTGCGTGGTTTAGCCGTCACTGGAAAGAAGCGCCTTGGTGCGTTACCACAGATGCCAACAACAGACGAGGCTGGCTTGCCAAATTATGAATTAGATTCGTGGTTTGCTATGTTTGCGCCTGCAGGCACCAATCCGGAGATCATCCAAAAACTGAATCTAGCACTGGGATCGGCTTTGAACTCGCCAGAAGCTAGAGCTAGAGCAGATGGCGCTGGAACAACTATTCAAACCATGACGCCTGCAGAGCTCGGCGACTTCACACGCAAAGAGTTGGATCGCTGGGGTAAAGTGATTGGAACTTCCAAAATGACGATTGATTAAAGCGTAGCTAGCGTCCGCCAATGTCTGCTTTGGGTCGCTAGCTACCTCAGATCATGTTTTGTCGGTTAACCCGACAAATTAGACATCTGACCATCCAACCGCCTGCCAATGCCACCCGACATCCATCACATTCCACCCCGAACCAAGGTTCTCGGTGCGTATGCCACACCAGATCTAGCCAGGCTTATGCTATTGTCTAAGCTATTGTTTTAGCTCTTTTTTACAGCTTCTAAGGCGTAGGTCGCACGTTCGAATCGTGCTGGGCAGGCCAAATTTCATAAGGGTTCATATAAAAGTAGGCTGATTTATTGGCTCGATTGTGGTTGACCATGGGTCTACTTGGCTAGCCCTAAAAAGTAGTACTAGGAAACTATACTCGGTAAAAATTAATCATTCACATGAATAAAATCTACTGGAACTATGACCTTACAAGTATGCTGAAATGAATTGAAACTAGACTTAAGTATCAACCGCTTCTAACTGCCATATTTACTCTGAAGATTTTGAACTACGTCTACTAGCCTAGGACCAAAATCATTCTCTATTTGATTTTTATCTGCTTGGTGTGCTGGAACCGTGATATTCATTGCTAAATTTTGGCCATTAATTTTATTTTTAAAAGGCACTGCTATTCCATACAAATTAGGCCGCCATTCACCATAACTTGTGCAAAAACCCTTTTTTTTGATTTCTTCGAATGAGTTGCTGAGTTTTTTATGAAATTTTTGCCACTCATCTATTTTGTCAATACGTAACTTATCCAAAATGAGCTCAAACTCTGCTTTCGTATTTGTATAGAGTAGAGCCCGTCCAATTGCCGTGCTCAATAGAGGTCTAGCAGAACCAATATCGGGATGTGCATTACTACGATAGCGGTTGTAGGTAGTTTCAATATAAACAACTTGTAGGCGATCTCTGATGCCTAGAGAAACTGGACCTTTTACTATTTTTGATAGCTCAATCATATCTTGAGCCGCGATTTCCCTAATATTGAGTTGTATTAATAAAGGGTAGCCAAGGGTTAATACTCCAGGCCCTAAAGAGTATCTACCAGTTGATTTATCTCTACATAGAAATCCCATGGCAACAAGGGTAAAGGTTAGTCGAGATACGGTTGGCTTTGCTAAGCCCAATTTTTCAGATATCTCCTTATTACTAAGGGTCAAGGATGCAGGAGTAAAGCACTGCAGTATGTCGAGACCATTTCCAAGTGTAGATGCAAATTGTGGATGCTCTTCCAGTATTGCCTTTGGCAAAAGCTCAAAACTGTCAATTTGTTTATTGTGCATTTCACTTGACCTATAAAGATTGTTTGATATAGTGCAATTGTATATTTATATTGAAATGAATACAACTATTTTGAATTGAATGGGTATGAATAAAAAGCCAAGAGGAAAGCATTTATTTAGGTTTGCATTAATCGCAGATTCGCATTTGAATCCAGTGGATGAGAGCAATACATCTCCATGGCAGACTAATCACTTGGCAAACCCTAGAAATGAAGTGGTAGTAGATGCTGTAAATAGGCTTAAGCCTTCCTTTACAGTGCATTTGGGAGATGTTGTGCATCCATTGCCTTACACGAGCTCATACAAAGGCGCAGCGGAATATGCAAATAATTTATATCAAAAATTAAATCACCCCTTTTACATAACACCTGGAAATCACGACATTGGGGACAAATTTTTACCAGGCAATCCTGCGGCAACTATCACACAGGAGAGCTGTAATATTTATGAGAACTTCTTTGGCAAGCAGTGGCAGACATTTGAAAGGGATGGGGTTTGTTTTATTATTTTAAATTCTTGCTTATTTGGCTCAGCCTCAGAGGCTGAGGACCTTCAGTGGAAATGGTTTGAGAAGACTTTAAGTCTGAATTCAGACAAACGAATTTTTTTATTTTCTCACTACCCACCATTTATAACAGAGAGAAATGAAGAAAATAATTACGACAATATTGAGCAAGAGCCTAGAGCAAGACTATTAGACTATATTGAAAAATATCAAGTCGAAGCAATCTTTGCTGGCCACGTCCATACATTCTTTTTGAATGAAATTTCTAGTACGCTTTCATATGCTCTGCCCTCATCAACAAACTTTCGTCAAGACTATGCGGAAATATTTAGAGTAAATCCAGCTCAAGAGTTTGGCAGGAATGATGTGGGAAAGTTTGGATTCTTTATTGTTGATATATATGAAGATGGCCATATAAGTAGATTTGCCCGTACAAATGGATCTACAGAGGTAGTTGACGCTCCTGTGATATCGCATCAAATAGAGATTGGGCAAGTAAATTCAAAGCCAATCAATATTTCAGTAGATATGTGTCATGAGTGGTGTGAAGTATTAAGACTTCCATATAACCCACCTTTAGATGCTTTCACTAGGAAAAAAGTCAGAAATGATTATTCAATATTAAATTTGTGGGACTGCGGAATTGAGCACATCAGAATTCCAGTAACCGACATAAGTGATGATCAAGTTTGGGAAAGGGTTAAATTTCTTAGTCATTTAGGTGTGCGATTTACAGTCTTTACTGTATCTAGTTTCAGCAAGCTGGTAAGGGAAAGGCTTTCAGAGATATCTAACTCAATTCACGCATTTGAGATGATTTCACTAAAGCCTGATGAGAAGTTAGTTGATCTAAAAGTTGCCTCACTGGATCTTCCAGTTTATTTCTCACCAATTTATATTCCACCATCTCATTCTGGCGCTGCCGGTCCATATGATCACACAATGGCAAGTGGATATTTTATAAGTGAGCTATCTGATCGCTTTCAAGTCCCAAAGTATATTCATTCTGGTCGTAATCTAGACGGTATTGTGGTTAGGGTGCCCTATGGGGATAGCGTTTTAAATGCTATCGCATATTTAAGAGATCTACAAAGGTCAAATAATTTACAAATCGTTGCGAATATTTGCCTATTACCCAATAAGTCATCCATCAATAACAATGATGATGATGCAATCTCTCTGAGGGTTGCTGAAGCATGCTTTGCATCGTTAGTAAACCCAGAAATACATATTCGGTTAGATACATTTATTGATATCGATCGCGGCTATTTTTTAAGACATGGTTTGTTTGATAGACGACACAATCCGCGTAAAGCTGGTTTATTAGTAAAGCATATTAAAGATGTTTATGGCGTTTTAGAAAACTTAAACGCTAGTCTAGTAGTCAAATCTGATGGAGTTAAAGAGTTTCATTTGAAGTGGGACGGGGGCTCTACACAACTCCAATTAATAAACGGAACTCTAAAGGAGGCAGCATGAAATCACTTAAATTATTTTTTTTAATAGTTACTTTAAACCTAATAGGCCTATGTCAAGCACAAGAATGGCCGAACAAGCCTATACAAATGATTGTTCAGTTCCCGCCGGGAACAACAACAGATTCTGTTGCTAGGGATTTAGCTGGAGAGTTATCAAAAGAACTGGCGCAAACAGTAATTGTGATGAATAGGCCTGGTGCTGGTGGGGTCGTCGGCGTTTCAAGTTTAGCCATCGCTCAGCCTGATGGATACACGATTGGAACTGTCAACATGCCCACATTAACGAATATTCCTCTCCAACAGGCGGTGACTTACAACCCTTTAAAGTCGTTTACACATTTAGCAGTAGTTGGACCATATGACTATGGAATATTTGTCAATGCAGATGCACCATGGAAAACGTTATCTGAGTTGGTTGAGTTCGCTCGAAAAAATCCCAATAAATTATCTTACGGAACATTGGGGGCTGGCACTACAAATCACCTAACAATGGAAAGACTGGGCAACGATCTTGGGTTTAGTTGGGACTACATTCCATACAAGGGGGACAATGAGTCAGTACTTGCTTTACTAGCCAATCAAATTCAGGTAATTAATGCTTCTGCTGGCGCCACTATGCCGCATGTAAGGGCTGGAAAATTGCGTATGCTAATAAGTACAGGGCCTAAAAGATGGGACGCATTGCCAAATGTCCAAACTCTTGTAGAAACAGGGCTAGTTAAATTTTCACAAAATTCATTTTTCTCGATAGCTGGCCCTGCTGATATTCCTGAGCCAATTAAACAGAAGCTAGAGAATGCACTCAAAAAAATTCTAACTGATAAGGCTGTTGCAGAAAGATTATTAACGAAATATGGGCAGTCAGCGGTCTATCAATCAGGCGCAGATTACGCAAAATTTATTGCGCAAGAAAATGTGAGATTGAAATCTCTTATTGATAAAAAATAAGTAAATTTAAAAGACGGCTTAATTAAAAATATCTTGGAACTTATGAAAAATCACGATATAGATATACGACGTGCAAAAATTTTGCCCAGAGGCGTAGGAATTATGTGCAAATTTTATGCAGCAAGAGCCGAAAATGCCACAATTTGGGATGTGGAAGGTAATCGGTACACTGATTTTGGTTGCGGTATTGCAGTACTTAATACGGGCCATAAGCATCCTGTAATAAATTCGGCAATTCAACTACAGCTAAATAACTTTACGCACACCGCATTTCAAGTAATACCCTATGAAAGCTATATTTCGTTAGCAGAGCGTATTTCATGTTTGGTTCCGATTTCTGGTGAAAAGAAAGTTGCATTTTTTTCAACAGGAGCAGAAGCGGTTGAAAATGCTGTAAAAATTGCCCGTTCATACACAGGAAGATCCGGATTAATATCATTTACCGGAGCCTTCCATGGGCGGACAAATATGGGCTTAGCCTTAACTGGTAAAAACGTTCCTTATAAGATTGGATTTGGCCCATTTCCTTCTGATATTTATCATTTGCCTTTCCCGGCGGATATTCTTGGCGTTAGCGTCGATGAAAGCGTTGGCTCATTAGAGCGACTATTTAAATCGGATATAGATCCGTTCAGTGTCGCTGCAATTATTTTTGAGCCCATTCAAGGCGAGGGTGGTTTTTATGTAATGCCAAATGAGATGCTTATCAAATTACGTAAAATTTGTGATGAATATGGGATTCTTTTAATAGCTGATGAAATTCAGTCTGGGTTTGCAAGAACAGGGAAAATGTTTGCATTAGAGCACTATAGTGTTGAGCCTGATTTAGTAACAATTGCTAAAAGCCTAGCTGGAGGAATGCCTTTATCGGGGGTGTGTGGACGGGCAAATATTATGGACGGGCCTTCTCCTGGTGGTTTGGGTGGGACTTACGCAGGTAACCCGCTTGCAATCGCTTCTGCCCATGCCGTACTAGATGTTATTAAGGCGGAAGATTTATGTGCTCGCTCAAGAAATCTGGGTGGAAGGCTAGTAGAGATGCTTCAAAATGAGAAAAAAACTATCCCATACATTGCAGATATTCGAGGAATAGGATCCATGATCGCTATTGAGTTAAGGGATCCCAAAACCAATCAGCCTGCTCCGGAGCTCACATCAGCTATACAAAAAACAGCTTTAGAAAAAGGGCTAATTCTTTTGACATGTGGTGTTTATTCGAACGTAATTCGTTTTTTGTATCCTTTAACAATACCCGAGGCTCAATTTGAAGACGCATTAAAGATTCTTAGTAATTCAATGCGGGAATCCCTCTCGGCCCTGAGTGCACCGACGCTTGATGCTGGGACTAATCCACTAGAGGTAGTTGCCAAATAAACTTCTTATAAGAGGAGGTAATAGTTGTATTAAACATCCTCACCGACCCTGGGCGGTTCAACTGCAGACTATCAGGAAACATAAAACCACCCGTATGAGCTGACTAACCACTCGGGGTCAGTTCATTAGGTGGTTTTTTTATTTGGTCTTGGGAGTGATTTAATCAATATATGTTCTAATTATAGAATGTATATTCCATCTCATTTTCTTGAGACTGATCCGGGAAAGATCACCCAATTTATTAAGACTCACCCCTTGGGGCTGATGGTTGCTTATGTTGATGGAGAGCTCGTTGGTAACCATCTCGTTTTTATGGCGAGCAATGAAAACATTGTCGTTGGAAGTAAATTAATTTCACATACAGCCAAAGCAAATCCAATATGGAAAATTGGCGAGAAAAAGCAAAAAGTATTACTAGTCTTTTCAGGATATGAGGCTTATATCAGCCCATCTTCCTATCCTACAAAGAAAGAAACCCATAAAGTTGTTCCTACCTATAACTATTTAAGCGTTCACATCAATGGAACGCTATCGGCTATCCAAGACGAAGGGGATAAACATGAAATTGTGAAGATCCTTACGGATCAAATGGAGTCAAGCAGAAAAGATCCATGGGCCGTTTCTGATGCCCCAAAAGATTACATTGAAATGATGTTGGCAAACATTGTGGGAGTTCAGTTATTGGTTGAAAAAATTGAAGCGAAGTGGAAGGTTAGTCAAAACCGTTCTGCCAGAGATCGTCAAGGCGTTATAGATGATCTAACGAAGAATATGAACGACTCTAATAGCATAGGGATGGCAAAAGAGATTGAGGCGCTAGGCGGTTTAAAGCCCGATCATCAGTCTTAAGGCTTGAGCTTCCATCAAATGCCTAAACCACCTTCGAGTGGTTTTTTTGTTTACCCGATTAACTTGACCACCGACAATCCAACCGCCTGCGGTTGCTAACAGAAATCCACGCAATTCCACCTATCACCAAAGTTCTCGGTTCGTATCGGACACCTGATCTAGCCAGGCATATGCTATTGTCTAAGTTATTGTTTTAGATCATTTTTAAAGCTTCAAAGGCGTAGGTCGCACGTTCGAATCGTGCTGGGCAGGCCAAAACTAGACTGGCCTTTTATGGGGTTTACCTGCATTCGTGGCGGTCGCTCCCATTATCTCAATCCTCTATACAATTTCGTAATTCTTATTGAGGTACAAATACATGACACATTATTTAAAGTTAGCCGTTTGCCTTTCGCTTTTTGTTACTTCGCTGGGCCTGAGTGCGCAAACCGTCTTGCGCGTTACCACTATTCCAGAAGAGGCCGCAACTGAGCAGATGCGCAAATTTGGCCCGTTGACCAAGTATCTAGAGCGCACGTTAGGCACTAAGGTCGATTTTGTACCTGTCAATGACTATCCTGCCGCAGTAGAAGCGCTTGTGAATAAGCAGGTTGAGCTGGTTTGGTTTGGTGGCTTCACGTATGTACAGGCTCAAATTCGTTCTGGCGGGAAGATCATTCCCATTGCACAGCGCGAAGAAGATACTAATTTTCGGTCCGTGTTTATTACCCAAACCAATTCTGGCATTAAGAGCCTTGCTGATTTAAAAGGAAAGCAAGTCAGCTTTGGCTCGCAATCGAGCACTTCGGGTCATTTAATGCCACGCTCTTTTTTATTGGACGCTGGAATCGATCCAGATAAAGATTTTAAACGGGTGGCCTACTCTGGCGCGCACGATGCAACCATTGCGTCGGTTGTGAGTGGTCGTGTTGATGCGGCAGCCCTGGATATAACGGTATGGCGTAAATTTGTTGCAGAGAATAAGGTTGACACCAGCAAGGTTGATGTATTTTTTACAACCCCGCCGTACTTTAATTACAACTGGTCGGTACATGCAGACATGCCAGCAGCGCAGCGTGAAAAAATTACTGCAGCCTTGCTTAATCTCAATATGAATAACCCAGAGGGTAAAGAAATCTTGACCCTGAATCGTGCTACTAAATACATCCCCACTAAACCAGAGAACTATAAAGGTCTGGAGAGTGCGGGACGTAGTGCTGGCTTGATTCGTTAATTGACTACGTGCTTAGCCCAATTACTACTCGTAATGACTTTGGCATCGAGCTGAGCGATGTCACCGCGCAGCATCCCGCAGCATCTGTAGGCGCCCCTCCAGCGATTCAGGACCTCAGTTTGGTAATCGCACCTGGGGAGCATGTAGCAATAATCGGCCCGTCAGGCTCAGGTAAAACGAGCTGTTTGCTGGTGATTGCCGCCGCTTTAAAAGTACAGTCTGGAAATATCTCACTAAATAACCTGCCTGTTTGGAAGCTATCAACTTCTAAACTACAAAAATTACGCGGCAATCTCTTTTACGCACCGCAAGCTCCACCATTGCCCCCTAGGCAGCGCGTCATTACTGCACTCCTTGCCGCTAAATTGCCGGGACAGTCTTTCTTTGCTAGCTTGATGAGTTTGATTTATCCCCGAGATATAAAAGAAGCGAGTACGGCTCTTGCGCAATTTGATCTCGCTGATAAGCTGTGGCAACGGGTAGATCGCCTTTCTGGTGGGGAGCGCCAACGGGTAGGATTGGCGCGTGCTTTGCTGGCACCTGCAAAGATCTGGTTAATTGACGAGCCACTATCGGCTTTAGATCCCACCCGAGCACGCCAGGCAATTGATAGTTTGATTGCCCATGCAAAAGAGCATGGGATTACTTTAATTACGAGTTTGCACCAAGTGGATGTGGCAACCAGCCAATTTCCACGTGTCATTGGCTTGCGTGACGGGAAGCTTGTTTTTGACCTACCAAGCGGTGAAGTCAGTAAAGAACGTTTGGCAGACCTATACAGGCAACACGAACACGAGCTTGATCAAACTACACCCGTCTCGCTTGATAGCTCTCCTGAGCCAGCTCCAGTCAAGATCATTCATTGTCGGTGATACAACAGTGTCTGCGTCTTTAGCCCCGCCCATTAACCCTGCGCTACGAGATCCGGCTTGGACAGGTCGAGTGTTTTGGTCGATAGCGATCATTTTTCTCTTGGTGCCCGCTTTAGTCGCAACGGAGTTTAAGCCTTGGATTTTGCTGGAACCCGAGAATATAAAAGTAAGCTCTCGATTTCTGGGGGATTTTTTTCCTCCCGAGACTAAGCCTGATTTTTTATTGCTCGTTGCTAAGGAAGCATGGCGAACCATCGCGATTGCGACGGCCGGTACTTTTTTAGCGCTGCTGCTTGCAATTCCCCTGACATTAATCTCAACCCGCGTGTTATCGATCTCATCTTTATCGGGGCGAATGCATCATTTACCTTTTGTTGTACGTCAAGTAGTGCGTTGGATATTAATCATCATTCGTAGTGTTCCTGAGTTAATTTGGGCTCTGGTATTTGTCAGGGTCGTAGGTCTAGGGCCCGCTGCAGGGGTCTTAGCAATTGGCCTAACCTACGCAGGAATGTTGGGTAAGGTCTACACCGAGATCCTAGAGAGTGGCGATCACCACGTGTCGAGTAATTTAATGCGCAATGGCTCTAGCCGATTACAAGCATTCTTTTATGGGGTCTTGCCACAAAATTTAACCGAACTGACTAGCTATACCGTATATCGCTGGGAGTGCGCTATTCGGGCATCTGCTGTACTTGGATTTGTGGGGGCAGGGGGCTTAGGTCAACAACTCGATAATTCCATGCGCATGTTTAATGGCGGCGAAGTAGCAACCATTCTGATTGTCTTTATGATGCTAGTTGGCTTAGCAGATCTATTAAGTGCATGGCTCAGAAAGATCCTGCAATGATCAATCCACACCCAAATCCATGGTTTCGCTGGAACTGCTCAGTATGCTGGGTCACACTAGGCCTATTACTATTAACGATTCTGAGTTTTTGGACGCTTGATCTTCAGTTAGAGCGATTGTTTTCGGTCGACAGTGTTAAGCGTATGGGAAGGTTTTTAGGCGAACTTCTGTCACCTGATGTACGCGCAGTTTTTTTGCATAAATTGTGGATCGCCAGTTTAGAGACCTTGGCAATGTCGGCAGTTGGCACCATCTTGGCGGCTTTTTTTGGCTTACTGCTGGCGATTCCGGCAAGTAAAAGTCATCCCGGTGATCCTGCACATTGGCGCTTTTTATGTCGATTAATACTTAATGGTCTGCGCTCAATACCTGAACTCGTATGGGCAGCATTAATTTTGATATCAGCCGGTTTAGGACCATTTGCAGGCACCTTAGCATTAGCACTTCACACTACGGGCGTGCTAGGCCGCTTATTTTCGGAGTCGATCGAGAACGCACCCCAAGCAGCAGCCCAAGCTCTGCGCGTGCAGGGCGCTTCAGAGAGTCAAGTATTTTTATATGCCACCTTACCGACCATCATTCCGCAACTCATGTCCTATTCCCTGTATCGATGGGAGAACAATATTCGTGCAGCTGCTATTTTAGGTGTTGTGGGCGGAGGCGGCCTTGGACAAATGTTGGCTTTTCATATGGGGCTATTTCAGATGCAAGAGACCAGTAGCATCTTGATCGCCATGATATTTCTCGTCGTTCTTGTCGATACGCTGTCTTACACCGCTAGGCGCCTGATGTCACGTTAGCCCAATCATGAACTCCTGAGAATTAATTTTGGATCTAGTTCATTTATTCCCAGCTTTTTTGCTAAAGTAAATTTCCACAGACTTGCTTCATTGGGTAGAATTTCAAAGAATGGTGGAAAGAGCTCCAGAAGAATGAAAAGCAAAAGCCTTTAAAGGAGCTGACAATTTTGTTGTTGAGCCAGTAGAAATAAGCGATGAACAATTCCCTGAAGAAAATTAAAGCAACGCTAGAGTCCACGCCGGAGTCTTCTAAGCTCCTATCGGAAAAAGACCGCATTACGTTAATCCAGGCAAAAGAGTCAAAAAATGCGTTTTCAAAGCAAGTTGAATCTAACTTTGCTCCAAGGCAAGCAGGCAGGGATTGGTGGTGGTGTGATGATGTCTAAAGGAAATTGAATTATCCTGCCTTTATGTTAAGAATTTATTCTAGAAATCCTACTTTTCGTAAAAAGGCGCTAACCATTTTGGTGGGTAGTATTTTTACTGAACTGGCACTTGCGAACCAGACTGAGTATGAGGCTCCACCACTCGATGAGATTGTGGTGTCAGCCAGTGGATATGAGCAGAAAATATTAGATACGGCTGCCTCAATCAATTTAATTAATAGGAGCCAGATTCAAAGCGGGCAAGCTAGAGATAATCTATCTGAGCCCCTCAATAGAGTGCCTGGTATTTTTGCTTTAAATCGCCAAAACTATGCTCAGGATCTTCAGATATCCTCACGCGGTTTTGGCGCTAACTCTACCTTTGGTACGCGTGGTATCAAAATGTATGTTGATAACATTCCTGCAACCGTTGCAGACGGGCAGGGGCAGATGTCACACATTGATTTGCCATCTGCTGAGCGTATTGAGGTAATGCGTGGACCATTTTCTGTCCTCTATGGCAATTCATCGGGTGGCGTTATTAGTGTCTTTACCCAAGACGGCGGTCCCAATAACGTGATAGAGCCTTACTTTGAGGTGGGGTCTTATTCACAAAGAAAAGTGGGCATTAAGGCAAGCGGTATTTATCGCAATACCAATTATCTGCTAGATGTAGGGGATTTCCATACGAATGGCTATCGCGTTCACAGCGCAGCAGACCGATTTAATGCTAACTCAAAGCTCAAATTTAAAATGGGTAGTGATACATCGATCACGTTTATTGCCAACAATGTTAATTTAAGCGCTCTAGACCCGCTCGGACTCACGTCATCGCAGTTGGCCGCAAATCCAAAACAGGCCGGTAACAATGCAATTAGTCAAAATACGCGTAAATCAGTTTTGCAAACTCAGACTGGGGTCACTATTGATAAGCGTCTGGATTCAGCAAATAATCTAGTGTTTACGCCATACTACGGCCAGCGTCATGTCACCCAATTCCTTGCTGCTACCAATAATGGGGTGATTGATTTAAAGCGGAATTTTTATGGGATGGACAGCAAATGGATTCATAAAAACCAAATGCTAGGTACGCCATTCACGTTAGTCGGCGGTATTGATATGAATGAGAATGGGGATCATCGGCAGACCTATCAAAATAATAATGGCGTTCAGGGAGCCCTTGGTCAAAATTACCGGATGAGCGCGAAAAATTTTGATCAATATGTACATTTAGATTGGCGCTTACTGGAGCGCTTGTCGCTCAATGTGGGCGCAAGAAATTCCGAAACCACTTTGAGCTCAATTAGTAATAGTCCGGCACTGAATAATACGAGTAGCGGCTCCCATGTTTACCAGGCACTTACTAGCATGGCGTCATTGCAGTATTACTTAACCGAGCTATCCAATGTTTACATCTCCTATGGATCAAGTTTTGATACGCCAACGCTAAATCAAGTGACGTATAACTCCAGTTTTACCGGATCAAATTTTGGTTTATTGGCTGCTACTACAAAGCAGATTGAAGTTGGCTTTAAATCAAAAATATCGAGGTCAGCCCAAGTAAATCTAGCCTTTTTTAATGCCAATACGACGAACGATGTAGTAGTCGGAGCTTCGAGTTTTGGTCGGACTTCGTTTACAAATGCACCCAAAACAAATCGGCAAGGAATGGAATTGGGTGGGCAATTAAAATTACCCCATAACTTAGAAATGAATCTTGCCTATACCTTGCTAAGTGCCACTGTTAAGCAAGCTTATTTAAACAATGGCGCATACGTTTTGAGCGGTAATCGTATTCCTGGTGTTCCTAATCAAGGCCTCTTTTCTGAATTTCTATGGGCGAAGCCCAATAAATCCATGGAGGCTGCGTTAGAGGCCCGGGTTAATGGATCAATGGCAGTCAATGACACTAACAGCCTAAGCATGGCAACTGGCTATGCTGTGATGAATATTCGTGCTGTTCTGCGTCAAGAGGTCGCTGGCGGCTTGTCGTTCTCACAATTTTTTAGGATAAACAACGTATTAGATCGTTCATACGTCGGATCCGTCATTGTTAATCAGGCTAGTAGCCAGTTTTACGAGTCTGCTCCCGGACGCAATTGGATGATCGGCGGCAATGCAAGCTACCAGTTTAATTAGGCCATAAATGCGCCACAGGGCTAATATATATTGCTCTCATATAGGGCAAAACCCTAGTACTGGGCTATAGCCATAAGCTTTCAAAGGGTTTAAATTAAAAGAGTTAACTCACTTATAAACAAGAACGGAAATGACCATGAGACAACGACTTCTTTCAGTAGCAATATTTTCGACATTCGCCTCGTCGCTCATGATTCTGCAGGGCTGTGCAACCGCACCGTCCCCTAAGGCCGCAGCTACCTCAGCTCCTGTAGCGGCAGCACCCGCACCAGCGCCAGCATGGAAGCAGGGTATGGGTCCGGATATGGCCAGTTCAAAGTTAGCGCCAATGCCTGGGAAGATGACCATTACCGCAGCAAGCGAAATTCCAATTGATAAGCTGAAATTACCCCCAGGTTTCAAGATTGAGGTTTGGGCAACTGGTATGCCCGGTGCTCGCGCCATGGCTCGCGGTGATGACGGCAGAATTTATATTGGTACTCGAGCCATTGGCCGCGTCTACGAGGTAACCGATAACGGCAAAGAGCGTACCAATCGCGTGGTAGTTGATAAATTAGTTCAGCCTGCTGGAGTGGCCTTTAATAATGGCTCTTTATATGTGATGGCTATCAACAAGGTTCTGCGTTATGACGGGATTGAAAAAAATCCAAGTGTGGCACCTGTGGATTTAACTGCTAAGTTTAATTTGCCACCCGAGCAACACCACAACTGGAAGTACATTGCATTTGGACCCGATGGGAAGTTGTACGTACCATTTGGAGCGCCTTGCAATATCTGTGAGCTACCAACGCCTGAGTATGCGCAAATTCGTCGCTATAACGCGGATGGATCTGGAATGGAAGTGTTAGCAACTGGAGTGCGCAATAGCGTTGGCTTTGATTGGCATCCTACTACCAAGCAACTTTGGTTTACCAATCATGGTCGCGACTGGATGGGTGACGATAAACCTAATGACACGCTGCATCGTATGCAAAAAACAGGCCTAAATTATGGCTTCCCTTATTGCCACGCAGGCAATTTGCCAGATGATGTTGTGAAGAAGGCAAATCCATGTGCAGGTGTAGAGCAGCCCGTTACTTTAATGGGCCCACATACTGCAGTGATGGGAATGAAGTTTTATACCGGCAATATGTTCCCAGCCGAATATAAAAATGCTGCCCTTGTTGCTCGTAAAGGCTCATGGAACCGTACTCAAAAGACAGGTTATGACGTTGTAATGGTCAAGGCTAGTCCAGACGGTAAAAATGCCAAGGTCACCCCGTTCATTACTGGTTTTATGAACCCAGAAGATCAGTCATTCTGGGGTCGTCCAGCCTACCTCTTGCAAATGCCTGATGGCTCGATGTTGGTGTCGGATGAGCAGTTAGGTGCAATTTACCGTGTTACTTACAAGAAGCAGCAAGTAGCATCTAAGTAAATCGGAGTATGGTTGTGCGGTGTTTACGAATAGCGACGTTTGCCTTAGGACTTATTTGTACTAGTGCAGCGTCGCTTTCTTTTGCCCAAGATATTGGTGCCAAAATTCAGGTTTGCGGTGCTTGTCATGGCCCTGATGGTAATTCCAAGATTGTAGGCACGCCATCGTTAGCGGGGCAGCCCAAGACTTTTCTAGAAAACCAAATGGTGATGATTCGGGAAGGAATGCGCGAAATCCCTGCTATGAAGGGGCAGCTTGATGGATTAAGCGATGCAGCAATTATTGCAATTGCTAAGTTTTACACTACTAGCCAAGCGATATCGCAAGCAGGCCCTAGGAATAACGCTTTATTTGAAAAGGGTCAAGTCATTTCAAAGGAAGCGTTATGCGGAACCTGCCATTTGCCAAACTATGTTGGCAGAGATCAGATGCCCCGGATTGCTGCGCAGAGAGAGGATTACCTCCTCTATAGCATGAGGCAGTTCCGCTCAAACCAGGCCACGGGTCGAGATACGATTATGGCGGCATCACTATACGGCATGAGTGACGATGATTTAAAAGCCATCGCCCACTATCTCTCGCAACTACAGTAATTCTGTTATGAGCTCGCCTAATTTTTTTTAAGGCGTAGATTGCAGGTTTGGATCGTGCTGGGTAGGGCACAGGCCTAATCAGCCGATATAATTTTCATCGCCTTTCTAAATGCTCGATAAAATAAGTCTTTCAAAATAAAGGCGAATCAAGCTGTGAATACCGAGTTGCTCATAGAACCTCAGCCTGCTGGCCGCTTTCGCGCATTATTCATTTTGTCGATCTGCATTGTTTTATCAATGACTACTTGGTTTTCAGCAACCGCTGTTATTCCTAAGCTGCAGTTAATTTGGAATTTAACGCCAACGCTATCCGCGTGGCTAACCATTGGGGTTCAGCTGGGTTTTGTTATAGGCGCTATTGGCTCTAGCATCGTTAGCCTTTCCGATATTGTTTCCAGTAAAAAACTCATGATTTATGGATCCATTGGGGCTGCAGCCGCTAATCTTGGGTTGTTGCTAGTAGAAAGCGCACACCTCGCCATTTTCTTTCGTCTGATGACTGGGGTATTTCTTGCGCTGGTATACCCGCCGTCGTTAAAGTTAATCTCAACCTGGTTTAGAAGAGGGCGTGGGCTTGCCTTAGGAGCGCTAGTAGGATCAATTACGCTGGGTTCAGCTGCCCCTCACTTCATCAATGCAATTGGTGGGCTGGGATGGGAGCTGGTTGTTATTGCAACAACAATTGCGACTTTATCGGGCGCTCTCATTATTGGACTATTTGTCCATGAAGGCCCATTCCCATATCCGCGCGCACCATTTCATCTTGGACGAATCGGACACGTTTTTAAAAACCGCGGAGTCCTTTTGGCTAGCGTTGGCTACTTTGGCCATATGTGGGAGCTCTATGCTATGTGGGCATGGTTTCTGACATTTTCGCGGATGGCTTTTATTGAACTGAATATCGACAGTCCAAGCGCAGCATCATTCTTTACATTTGCCGCAATTGGTATAGGCGCCTTAGGTTGTATTGTTGGTGGGATTATGGGGGATCGATGGGGAAGGACTGCTACCACGAGTTTGATGATGTGTATCTCCGGCACATGTGCTCTTCTGGCAGGTTTTGTA
>JBIJAC010000013.1:0-37993 GCA_044345935.1 Polynucleobacter sp.
AGGATCTAATTTAAATTTCCATCTCGGGTAAACCCTTTAAAGCCCATTGGCACGGCTTTTTTAATGAAAAAGAGTGCCGCGTGTTAGGATTCTTGTCTGCCTTAGTTTTGTTGCACTGCAAATCAATGCCCTTAAAAGCACGCGCCCGAGTGGTGAAATCGGTAGACACAGCAGACTTAAAATCTGCCGACTCAAAAAAGTCGTGCCGGTTCGATTCCGGCCTCGGGCACCAAAAAACCCCAATTTATGGGGTTTTATTTCAGCAAAGTATTGCTACCCTGATTTTGTAGGTCAAATTAGCCAAGCTTCGTGCATGGCACTAATTAAGCAGTGATTTCCTCAAACAGCAATATCAGGATATACAGTACCCCTGCAGCTAATACGCTCAGGACCACGAGCGACACAAAACTTCTGATGAGTTCGGAAAATAGCTTGCCGATTAATTGGAATAAATTGAAGCGCTGACTGCGATCGGCTTTCATGGCCTTAAAGTGCTGCAGTGTTTTGTAAAGCGCTACGCAGATCCACACCACAAGAAAAACATAAGGGCCATACTGGAATAGGTAGGACATAAAGCGCCTTTTAAGATCGGGGGTGCAGTTTACGGTTTAACGCACCGAAAGCCAATGTAAACCACAATCGTATCTGGCGGCTTACTGGCGCGATTGGATTCGCGTTGTTGGTCTGCTCCGTACCACCATGATGCGCCGCGCGTCACGCGCTCACTGCCCACCGCTGTCGATGTCCACTCCCAGACATTGGCGCCCATATCAAAGAGGCCATTGACGCCGGCTTCCGTACTACCCGCAAGAACATGCCCCGTACCACGCAAAAGGCTACCCTTGGGTGCGAGTCCTTTGTAATTGCCACATTCGCCATCGAGGCAATGCGAACCTTTAGCACTATCGCCATTGGGGAAGCGGTAGCGCTTCCCGCTGACGAAGGGGGCGGGCGGATTGGCGCGCTGCTCTACAAAAGCAGCTGAGACCCACTCTTCATCCGTGGGCAGGCGCTTGCCAAAAAAACGGCAGATCTGTTCTGCTTCAAGGGCATTGAGATGAACTGCGGGCTCGCGGTCTTGGGCCTGCACACCGTAGGGGGTTTTCCAGGTCCACCCAGGCTTTTGCACAAAGCCCAGTTCATACACAGTGCCGCCCCCATTTTTTTCTGCTTGACTCACAAACCCGGTCTGACTGGCAAAGCGCTTGACTTCACCGATGGTCATCTCAATCTGGTCCCATTGCAGGCTACCAACCCGCACTGTTGGAATGCTGGACTCGGCTTTAGCCAATAGCTGCTGTGGGCTAATTAACGCAAGAGAGGCAAGTCCCAATCCAAGGAGGCGCGTCAGGGTCATGGGGTGGTACCGATCATGCGCGGCTTATTGTGGCTCGGTAATAAAACCCAGCTTGGTTAAGCCAGCGCGTTTGGATGCTGCCAAGACCTGTGCCACCGAGTCATACCGCACTTCTTTGTCAGCGCGCAAATTGATTTCGGGTTGCGGTTCTTTTTGCGCTGCTTTTTCTGCATAGCCAACGAAAGTAGGAAGATCAATTGGGCTGCTGTTCCAAAAGATTTGCCCGCGCGCATCAATCGATACCTGAACCGACTCGGGTTTGGTTTCATTGCGAGCGCTATTGGCTTTGGGTAAATCCACTTTGACGGCCTGATGGATTACTGGCAAGGTAATGATAAAAATAATGAGCAAGACCAACATCACATCCACAAGGGGCGTCATGTTGATTTCGGTCATCAGGGGATCGTCACCCTGATCGCCTGAAGGATTGCTAAAGGACATGCTTACTCTCCCGCCTCAACGCGAGCGCCGGTAACAAAGTAGGCCAGCAGATCATTACCAAAGCGATTGAGATCGGCAACGATGAGTTTATTGGCGCGGTTAATCGCATTAAAACCCAGCACCGCTGGAATGGCGACTGCTAGGCCAATGGCGGTCATGATGAGGGCCTCACCAATGGGACCGGCAACCTGATCGATTTGCGCGCTACCCGAGCTGCTAATCGCAACTAAGGCGTGGTAGATACCCCAAACCGTTCCAAACAAACCAACGAATGGTGCGGTAGATCCAGTGGAGCCTAAAAAGGTCTGGCCTTTTTGCAGGAGGGCGCTGCAGGCATCAATGCTGTTTTTAATGCTACGCGACATCCACTCGGAATAGTTCAGTGCTTGCAGCAATTCGCGGCGGCTCGAGGTTTGGCTTTGATGGTGCTCCGATGCACTCATAGCCTCTTTGGCAATCCGAAAATAGGGGTTGTTGGCTTGATCAGAAAAGCCAGCTAGGCCCTGCGCAAATGTACTGGCACGCCAAAACTGCTCGGCTTCGGGCTTGAGGGCGCGCAGTGTTTTGATGTTCCACAAGCGGCTAATCAAAATGACCCAGGTAATGATCGATGACACCAATAAGAGGAGGGCAACAAAACGCGTGACCGCATCACCTGCCATCCATAAATTCATTAAGCCAAATGGGTTATTCATTGCATTAGTTCTTTAAGTTAAATTTAATCAGAAGGTTGGTTGAAATGCGGGCGGGATTGCCATTCACGCTATAGGGTTTAAAACGGTAACGCTTACCAATTTCAGTCGCAGCGCGATCCAGCCGCGCAAAGCCACTCGAGCGCAATAAAGCCACTTCTTCAACAATGCCAGTTTCATCAATAATCAATCGCACCACCACTTCACCTTGTTCTCCAGCCCGCTTTGAAAACGAGGGATAGTAGGGGTCTGCGTCTGGCTGGTAAACCACGACCAGTTTACCAATATCGGTTTGAATGGGCGTGCCCGCAGTACCCTGACTGCTGGCTGGGGCAACCGTTGCATTGGGCATCTGATTCTCCGCCGCTTTAGCTTGGCTTGCATCGGCGGGCGGCGTACTGCTCGGGTCGAGGGTTTTTGGTTTTGGCTCTGGCTTGGCCTGGGTTTTAGGCTTTGCTTCTTGTTTTGGCTGCGGTGTTGGAGGGGTGGACACGGGCGGAGCCGGCGGCGTTGCTGGGGTAACTAAATTGGCCATCACACGTACTTCGTTTTCAGATGGATCATTCTTCACTTCGAGCCCAAGGTCTAGGCTAACAAAAAAGAAGCCATGGAGCACTAGTACGAAGACGATCACAATCCACTCCTGCCGCGTAAACAGCAGGTGTGTTTTTTGAGTTGACTTTGCTAGCGACATAGTGCAGTCGGATCCAGACCCACTGTTTTGAAATCGATACTGAGTTTAGCCATATCGCTGCGTAGCAATTGCATCGCCATGCTGCGCAGACGCGCACCATCGGCGGTGCTGAGCAGTAATACGCTGCGCTTACCAGCTACGTCACTCGGAATGCGATGCACTTCTAATTGCCGCGCTAGCTGACGGACTACCGCTTCACTGGTATCGACAATTTTGATATCGGAGCCCAATTGATGAACGATCAAGGGCATTAAAAATGGATAGTGGGTACAGCCTAAAACGACGGTATCAACGCCTGCAGTGCGCATGGGCTGCAAATGCTGTGCGAGCAGGGCAGCCGTTTCTGGAGCATTTAATTGGCCGGACTCAATTAGCGGCACAAGACCAGCCCCAGATTGTTTAATAAAACGGCAATCGCCAGGCAAGGTGGCAAGCAGGGCATTGAACTTTTCACTCTTGAGCGTTGCTTCGGTGGCCAATACACCCACCAGGCCTTTTTGGCTTTGCAGTGCCGCCGGCTTAATTCCCGGCTCGACCCCAATGATCGGAATAGCTCCCAGCTCCGCCCGAATGGCTTGAATGGCTTCTGCGGTGGCAGTGTTACAGGCAACCACGATCGCTTGGCAGCCTGCCTTGGCTAGGGACTGGCATACAGCAAGGCTACGCTCTGCAATCCATTCAGGAGGCTTTTCGCCGTAAGGGGCATTGGCACTGTCAGCAAAGTAGAGGTAATCGTGATCGGGTAGTTGTCGCAGGGCCTCATCCAAAATGGATAGGCCTCCTACGCCCGAATCAAATACCCCGATGAGTGCCAATGGGAGCCTAAACAGTTACGCGACGACGACGGGGATTTTTCCAATCCGCGCTTGCCAATCTTTTGGCCCTTCGTGGTGCATCGATACGCCCTTCGAATCGACTGCAACCGTCACTGGCATGTCTTGCACATCAAACTCATAAATCGCTTCCATGCCTAAATCGGCAAAGCCAACGACCTTCGATGTCTTAATTGCTTTGGAGACTAAATACGCCGCGCCGCCGACTGCCATTAAATAGGCAGACTGATGTTTCTTAATGGCCTGAATCGCAACTGGGCCGCGTTCGGCTTTGCCAATCATCGCAATCAAGCCCGTTTCCGCTAGCATCATCTCCGTAAACTTATCCATGCGGGTGGAAGTGGTGGGGCCAGCAGGACCAACGGCTTCGTCGCGCACCGGATCAACTGGGCCGACGTAATAGATCACCCGATTTTTAAAGCTCACGGGAAGTGCTTCGCCTTTGGCCAGCATGTCCTGAATGCGTTTGTGCGCGGCATCCCGCCCCGTGAGGATTTTTCCGTTCAGGAGTAAACGATCGCCCGGCTTCCAGCTGGCCACTTCGGCCGCAGTCAGGGCATTTAAATCGACCCGCTTGGATTTTTCAATATCGGGAGTCCAGGTGACGTCCGGCCAATCAGCAAGGGATGGCGCCTCTAATTTAGCGGGGCCATCGCCATGCAAATGAAAGTGAATGTGCCGGGTCGCTGCGCAATTCGGAATCATCGCAACGGGCAGGGATGCGGCGTGGGTGGGGTAATCCAAAATTTTGACGTCTAAGACGGTGGAGAGACCGCCAAGGCCTTGCGCGCCAATTCCAAGCTGGTTCACTTTTTCATAAATCTCGAGGCGCAATTCTTCTAAGCGATTTTGTGGTCCACGGGCAATCAGTTCCTGAATATCAACCGAGCCCATTAAAGCTTCTTTGGCAAGTAAGGTCGCTTTTTCAGGGGTGCCGCCTATGCCGATTCCTAGAATGCCGGGAGGGCACCAGCCAGCGCCCATGGTCGGAATGGTTTTCATCACCCAATCAACGATCGAGTCGGAGGGGTTGAGCATGATCATCTTGGCTTTGTTTTCCGAGCCGCCGCCTTTGGCTGCACAAATCACTTCAATGCCATCGCCTGGCACGATTTCATAATGAATCACAGCAGGGGTGTTGTCGCCCGTATTTTTTCGTTTGCCAGCAGGATCCGTGAGAACCGATGCGCGCAGCATATTGTCGGGATTCAGGTAAGCACGGCGCACACCTTCATTCACCATATCCGAGACGCTCATGGTCGCATCGCCCCACTGCACCTGCATGCCCACTTTTAAGAAGACCACCGCAATGCCGGTGTCTTGGCAGAGCGGGCGATGCCCTTCGGCACACATCCGGCTATTGGTCAGAATCTGCGCAATCGCGTCTTTTGCGGCTTCACCTTTCTCCAGCTCGTAGGCCTTGCCCATCGCCCGAATGAAATCAGCAGGGTGGTAGTAGGAGATGTATTGGAAGGCGTCAGCAACGCTTTGGATCAGGTCTTCTTGTTTAATATTTGTCATAAATTTCATCAAATTAAATGGATTTCACCATTTTAAGGGTTTGCCATAGAGCAATTGGCCCTAAAATTACCTTATCTTAGGGTGAAAGTGAGTGGATTTACACTATTCTGCATGGATTTTGCAGCGCAGTATTTATTGTCATTTAAATAGAGGCTAGGACAGCATGGAACAGTTATTGCATGAAAATCGGATTTTTAATCCCCCCAGTGATTTCGTTAAAAATGCTGCCGTGCCTGGAATGGCTGCCTACAACGCACTCTGTGCAGAGGCGGAAAAAGATTACGAGGGATTTTGGGCGCGCCTCGCCCGTGAAAACCTTTACTGGAAAAAACCGTTTACCAAAGTATTGGATGAAACTAACCCTCCGTTCTATAAATGGTTTGAGGATGGCCTAACCAATGCCTCCTATAACTGCCTGGATCGTAATTTAGAAAACGGCAACGCCCAAAAGACGGCGATTATTTTTGAAGCCGATGACGGCAAAGTAACGAACGTTACTTACAGTGATTTGCACGCACGCGTCTGCCAGTTTGCAAACGCGATGCGCAAGATGGGCATTAAGTCAGGCGATCGCGTCATTATTTATATGTCGATGTCGATCGAAGGCGTCGTTGCAATGCAGGCCTGTGCCCGCATTGGCGCAACCCATTCGGTTGTGTTCGGTGGCTTCTCCGCAAAATCATTGCAAGAGCGCATCGTCGACGTCGGTGCGATTGCCGTGATTACGGCTGACGAGCAAATGCGGGGCGGCAAAGCCTTGCCACTCAAAGTAATCGTAGATGAGGCACTGGCCTTGGGCGATTGCGAAAAAGTCAAGAACGTCATTGTGTATAAGCGCACGGGTGGCAACATTGGTATGACAGCAGGGCGCGATTCTTGGATGCATGAGGTGGTTGCCAATGAAGCCAAGACCTGTGAGCCAGAGTGGGTGAGCGCTGAGCACCCCTTGTTTGTCTTGTACACGTCTGGTTCGACCGGCAAGCCAAAAGGCGTACAGCATTCGACGGGCGGCTACTTGCTCTGGGCCATTTTGACCATGAAATGGACCTTTGATATCAAGCCCAGCGACGTCTTTTGGTGTACTGCCGACATTGGTTGGGTGACAGGACACTCCTACATTACCTATGGCCCGCTTGCTGTGGGTTGCACAGAAATTGTGTTTGAAGGCGTACCGACCTACCCGAATGCCGGTCGTTTTTGGGACACCATTCAGAAGCACAAGGCAACGATTTTCTACACTGCACCAACAGCGATTCGTTCATTGATTAAAGCGGCCAGTGTGGATGACACCGTACATCCCAAAAATTACAATTTGGCATCCTTGCGTCTCTTGGGTTCGGTTGGCGAGCCCATTAATCCAGAAGCCTGGATGTGGTACTACGAGAACATCGGCGGTTCGCGCTGCCCCATTGCGGACACCTTCTGGCAAACCGAAACCGGTGGACACATGATTTCCCCATTGCCAGGCGCAACGCCGATGGTTCCAGGTTCATGCACTTTGCCATTGCCAGGCATCATGGCGGCGATTGTGGATGAAGCAGGGCATGACGTACCGAATGGCAGTGGCGGCATCTTGGTTGTTAAGCGCCCATGGCCATCGATGATTCGGACTATTTGGGGTGACAACGATCGCTTTGTTAAAGCCTACTTCCCAGAAGAGTTGGGCGGCACTTTATACCTTGCAGGCGATGGCGCGATTCGAAATAAAGACACAGGCTACTTCACGATTACCGGCCGTATTGATGACGTGCTTAACGTATCAGGCCACCGCATGGGTACGATGGAAATTGAATCCTGCTTAGTAGCTAATCCACTGGTTGCTGAGGCCGCTGTTGTTGGTCGTCCCGATGAGATGACGGGTGAAGCCATTTGCGCCTTCGTGGTGCTTAAAGGCGGTCGTCCTACCGGTGATGAAGCCAAGAAGCTGGCTTTGGAGTTACGTAATTGGGTCGGCAAAGAAATTGGCCCAATCGCTAAACCTAAAGATGTGCGCTTTGGTGACAACTTACCGAAGACGCGCTCGGGTAAGATCATGCGCCGTTTACTGCGCGTGATTGCCAAAGGTGAGGAAGTGACGCAAGATACCTCGACCTTAGAAAATCCAGCCATTTTGGATCAGCTTAAGCAAGCGCTGTAAGCCAAGAAGCGGGTGATTTCAAGTTAAACCGCCGTTTCTATTTCGAACCGTATAATCTACGGTTTCGGAGAGGTGGATGAGCGGTTTAAGTCACACGCCTGGAAAGCGTGCGTAGGGTTAAACCTACCGCGGGTTCGAATCCCGCCCTCTCCGCCAAGTTGTAAAGTAAAAAGAGCCTCCGTGGCTCTTTTTCTTTTTATTACCCCATTCATTCCCTCATACGCCTTTTTATTATCTTGATATTGTTGTTTGTGCTTGACAGTTTGTGCTCGGCGTTCCTAAGTAAATACCCCTAGACCCCCCAGTTCTAGGTATCAATTCGATTAAGATTTCCCTATTAATGAAAGAACAGATCTAAAAGACTGGTTAGAAGTGAATATCCAACATCGGTCAGTCATGCGGACAGGCGCAACTCAAAAAATCAATTCCGTTTACGTACGCGATCCCGATCAGAACTTGATTGAGATTTCCGAGCTAATCACTTAAGGACTAAATATCATGCTCAAAAATATCAAATTAATTGCAAGCAGCCTCATCTGTATTTTCTTTGCATCCGCCAGCGTACAGGCTCAAAGCTGGCCTACTAGGTCAATTACGCTGGTTGTACCAACAGCGCCTGGAGGAACAACCGATTTTTCTGCGCGGCTGGTAGCGGAATCCATGAGTAAGACATTAGGGGTCCCAGTACTAGTTGACAATAAACCCGGCGGATCGGGCAACATTGGAAATCAATTCGTTGCACGATCTAAGCCAGATGGCTACACCTTACTCGTGAGTTATAGCGGATACCATGTTGGAAATCCCCATTTATTTAAGCAGGCAGGCTGGGATCCGATTCGTGATTTTGCTCCAGTAGGCATGATGACCGTGGCCCCGCAGGTGATTGCAATTAACCCCAAGTTACCGATTAATAATTTGAAGGAGTTGATTGCGTATGCAAAGAAGAATCCTGGTAAGTTGAATTACGCCTCTTCGGGATCTGGATCCATTCAGCACATTGCAGGTGAACTCTTTAAACAACAAACAGGAACATTCATTACCCACATCCCTTATCGCGGATCGGGCCCTGCAGTTCAAGATTTAATGGGTGGGCAGGTTGATATGTTTATTACAACCCCAGCTGGCGTTGTCAGCCAAATTCAAGCGGGAAGGTTGCGTGGTTTAGCGGTCACTGGCAAGAAGCGCCTTGGCGCTTTGCCACAGATGCCAACAACAGATGAAGCTGGCTTGCCAAATTATGAATTAGATTCGTGGTTTGCTATGTTTGCGCCTGCAGGCACTAATCCAGAGATTATCCAAAAACTGAATCTAGCACTGGGATCGGCTTTGAACTCGCCAGAAGCTAGAACTAGAGCGGACGGCGCTGGAACAACTATTCAAACGATGACGCCTGCAGAGCTGGGCGACTTCACACGCAAAGAGTTGGATCGCTGGGGTAAAGTGATTGGAACTTCCAAAATGACTATTGATTAAAGCGGAGGCAGTATCCGCCAGCATCACTAAGCCCTCATCGCGAGGGTTTTTTATTTGCCCTAGGGGGACAAACGATAGCTGTATCAAGGGGTGGGTTAATTTAGTCCTAAGCCGCCTTCATCTTAAACGTGATCATTTTGCCGAGTGCAGCAGCAGCGCTGGTCAAGGTAAGTAAGGTCATGCTCGTATCAGAGTCGTCTAGGAGCCGGTTCAGGGCTGCGCGGCTCGTACGCATTTTCTTGGCCATTACTGTCTTTGTTAGTTTTTGCTTCGCCATTTCTTGTTCAATTTGCCAAGCTATGACGCGTTTCACTGCTACCGCACTAGCGTGATCAAGGATGGATTCTTCGCTTAAGAAATCATCAAAGTTACTGCCAATGTGTTTTTTCTTCATACCCCCCCCCTTAACTTCTTTACCCTGTCTTTTGCCAAATCTAAATATTGAGGATCTGCATTATCATCCAAGTAGCGTACCAATTATGGTACGTATATTACATCATCTTTTACTTAAAAGTATGTGGGAAAGTGTTCGCGGTATTGGGCAGAAAGACAACTTGTTTGATAATGAATTCAATGGCTACAAAAATTCAATCCCTCTATCGTTCAAAGTGGTTGCGGTATTCCATACTCAGCCTGCTTGGATTGATTGCCGCTTTTTGGCTGCTAGCCATCACCTGGGGCGTCCATTATGTAAAGCAATCGATTGAGAACTACAGTGCCAAGATCGGCTACCGTGTTGAGTACCGCGATCTCCGCATTGCGCCATTGCAGTTGCGACTCGAATTGGATGAGGTCAAGTTATCGAGCCGCCAAGCAAACGCAACTCCTTTGTTTACGCTACGCCGCGGCACGCTGCAATTGGATCTGCCTAGCTTAATTGCAGGCCGTATTGGTATTCGGGAAATTCAATTAAGCGATCCGCAGTTTTATGTGGAGCGTCAATTGCAGTCGGGCAAGCCTGGTCTTTGGAATTGGCAAACCTTTGCAGCGGCGGTAAGCAAGGCGCTACCCCCAAGCGATCCAGAATCGCCCCCTAAAAAAATAGAGCTTAAGCGCTTTGGGGTAGCGGGTTTACGCTTATCGCTAGACGATCAGCCCAATCGCTATCGCCATGATTTTGGTCCGATTGGATTGGAATTACGAGACCTAGCGAACTTCAGCAAGCAGGGCAAGCAGGACACCCTCGAGGGCGACTATCAAATTGATCTGGGTAAACTCGATATCCGCTTGCCCAATTCGACGCAGCGCATTCAGGTTGGGCGCGCGCAATTGGTGGGCGCTGTTCGTGCGGGTGAGGGCGATCTATTGGCGATTGATCTAGCGGCCACTCTAGACGCTGCAAAAATCACATCGCAATGGCTCTTTGGCGCGGCAAGCAATGCACTTTCTGGGAACATTCAGTTAGAGCAATTGCCACTGGCTCCATTGATGCCTTTTTTACCCAGCAACAAGCCGCTGGTGATGCAAAGTGGCATTCTGAATGGGTCGCTGCAATTTAGCTTAGAGCCATCGGCATGGTCTATTAAAGGTGATTTGCTTGTACCAGATTTATTTGTGCGTGAGTCGAGCGTGACAACACCACTACTGGCGTGGAAAGAAGCCAAAGTAGAGCAATTGCAGTTTAAAAAATTCAATGACGGGCGTAGTCATTTGTCAGTCCATGAGCTGGCATTGCTGAAACCCCAGATTCAATACGAAATTAATGAGAAGGGCTTTTCTAATTTTCGGCGTTTGTTTATGAAGGGCGGTGATAGCGAGGTGCCCGCAGCTGAAACCCCTGCTAAAACTGCAGAGCAAGCCAAGGTAGTCGAAGAAAAGAATCCAAGCCCCAGTGCAGCAGCAAAAGAGCCTAGTCTATTTACGCTTGATCTACGCTCAGTGCAATTGCGTGATGCCAATCTGCTATTTTCTGATCTCGCAATTAAGCCTAAGGTGCAGGTAGCCATTCGTAAGCTCAAGGGATCACTGTTGGGTATCAGCAATGAGCCAGGTCATTTTGCGTCGGTGGCCCTGGATGGGGTTGTGGCCGAGTCGGGTAGCATGCGCGCGACTGGGCAAATGGCTTTTGATGATCCGCGCCTGAATCACGATCTGCAGTTGCAATTCCGCAATCTCCCTTTAAGCGACTCCAATCCCTATTTCATGGCGTTTGCTGGCCGTCATATTTTGGGTGGTCGACTCGATCTCACACTCAATTACAAATCGGCCCAAGGGCAACTCAAGGGTCAAAATCGCTTTGTGATTAAAAAGATTGAGCTCGGCGAGGAAGTGCCGGAATTCACGGGGAAGCGCCTGCCTTTGGGTTTGGCAGTTGCTTTGCTGGAAGACTCGGATGACGTGATTGATGTGAAGATCGACATTGCAGGCAATGTCAATTCACCCGAGTTCAGTGCGGCTGGGCTGGTTTGGCAGGCCGTGCGCACGGTACTGACCAATGTGGTGACGGCGCCATTTCGGGCGCTTGCATCGTTACTGGGTATGCAGGGGAATCCAGCAATTTATGCTATACCCGGTGAGGCCGCATTTTTGCCCGCGGACGAAGAGCGCTTTACGCAATTTGGCGACTTACTCGTCAAGCGACCACATGCCACGATTACGCTGATTGGTACGTATGATCCTCAATTGGATCGTCAGGAGTTGGCGCGGGCAAGAGCAGATCGAGCCATTCTGGCAGCATCGGGATTTAAGTTGGAGGACAACGCGCCGCTGCCCGTGCCAAGTCTTTCCGATAAACGTATCCAAGCCGGCATTAAATCAGCCTATGCAACGGAGATCGGTCGTATTAAGTTAACCCAGCGGATCGTGACCTTGCCAGATACGCTGGAGCGCTACCAGCAATTGCGCCAAGAACTCATTACCCATTTTGCGGTGAATGATGCGCAGTTGCAGGCCTTGGCAGATGCGCGGGCGCGCGTAGCGCAAGAAGCGATGCTGAAATCCAATCCAGCTTTAGGGGAACGCATTCGCTTGGGTTCGCCCAAAGCGGTTACTGCCGATCGCGAGGGTATTCCCCTCGACATTGCCTTGGGTGCAAAGTAGGCCAGAGGACCTTCCGGGGTGATAGACTTGACCTAATGAATCTATCCCTTATTTCGCGTCTCTCCCTAGCTGCCTTGATCGCCCTCAGTTTAAATGGCTGCGGTACGGTGGAGTCTGCAGCGCGCGACGATTGCACCTCCATCGGTTGGAGCATCGGTAGTGCTGGTTACGAGGACTGCTTTCGGGCGCGGGTTCGTGAGCGCAATATGGACTACAGTCGCCCATCGGATTTGACGCCAAAGCCCAGCCTGATCTAGGCGCTTGCCGTCTACTCTATTTAGGGTAAACCCGCAGTATTGCCCCCACAAAAGGCTCTTGAGCGCCGTCAAGGACTTGCACCCATAATTCCACCAAAATCAGACAAACGAAATGGTTTTGCGCGTGCGCAGGGCTATTTCCAACCGAGAGTAGAGATCAATAGACTATGAATCACCCCAAGCCATCCGAAGCGGTCGAAGCTGTTGCACTTGCGACGGTCAATGATTTACGGGAAACCATTCGGCGCAAAAGCAAGTTAAAGGGCCGTCAAGCCGACGATGCATCGACTGCAGAAGTGCGCCAGCTGATAGGTGATGCGCCACACCGCCGTGATCTCTTAATCGAACACTTACACAAATTAAATGATACCTACCGTGCATTGCATGATCGCCATTTGGTTGCCCTCGCCAAAGAAATGAATTTGCCGATGGCAGAGGTGTACGAAGTGGCCACTTTCTATCACCACTTTGAAGTAGTTCGCGGTGATGATCCGGTTGCCGATATCACGGTACGGGTATGCGATGGTTTGTCATGCGAACTTGCTGGCGCAAAAACACTCTTGAGCCGTTTGCCTACGATCTTAGGTAATCCAAAAGTCAAAGTGATTGCAGCGCCGTGCGTCGGTCGCTGTGAGCAAGCGCCAGTAGCCGTGGTGCATCAATACCCCGTTTTGTTTGCGACCGCAGAGACGGTTGCGGCAGCAGTAGCCAATAAACAGCTATCCCATCCACTTGCGAGCGATAGCGGAAACTTCGAGCCGGCCGACTTGGCAGAAAAAGGCGTTTCGCCCCAAGGTCATGATCAAGCGGTATCACCCGATTACGTTGGCTATGAAATCTACCGCGCCAAAGGCGGTTACGCCTTGGCTGCAGAACTTGCCAGTGGCAAACGCGATGGCGAGCAGATCATTAAAGCCATGGAAGACTCGGGTCTACGTGGTTTAGGTGGTGCAGGCTTTCCGGCGGGACGGAAGTGGCGCATTGTTAAAGATCAACCCGCACCCAAACTCATGGCTGTCAACATCGACGAAGGTGAGCCTGGCACATTTAAGGACCGCACGTATTTAGAGCGCGATCCGCATCGCTTCTTAGAAGGTTTGCTGATTGCTGCAAGCGTGGTTGGTATTGATGCTTGCTACATCTATTTGCGAGATGAGTACCACGGTTGCCGTGAGCTGCTTGAGCGTGAGATCGCCAAGCTGCAAGCCAACCCCCCATTTAAGTTGCCCTTGATTGAACTGCGCCGCGGCGCGGGTGCATACATTTGCGGCGAAGAGTCGGCAATGATCGAGAGCATTGAAGGCAAGCGCGGTGAACCCCGCATGCGTCCACCGTACATTGCCCAAGTGGGTTTGTTTGGCCGTCCAACGCTCGAGCATAACTTTGAGACCCTGTATTGGGTGCGTGACATTGTGCAGCGTGGCCCACAGTGGTTTAGCAGCTATGGCCGCCATGACCGCAAAGGCCTGCGCAGCTTTAGCGTGAGTGGCCGCGTGAAGTTGCCTGGCGTTAAATTGGCCCCAGCTGGCATCACCATTCAGGAACTGATCGATGAGTATTGCGGCGGCATGCAAGACGGCCACCGCTTCTATGGATACTTGCCTGGCGGCGCCTCGGGCGGTATTTTGCCTGCCACCATGAACACCATTCCACTGGACTTTGATACCTTGCAGCCCTACGGTTGTTTTATCGGCTCTGCCGCTGTCATGGTCTTTAGTGATAAAGACAAGGCGCGTGATGCCGCCCTGAACGTCATGCACTTTTTTGAGCACGAGAGTTGTGGTCAGTGCACGCCATGCCGCGTCGGCACCAGTAAAGCAGCTGAGCTAATGCAAGCCAAGTCGTGGGATCAAGCCACGCTAGAAGATTTAGCCACGGTGATGGTTGACGCCTCCATTTGCGGCCTTGGTCAAGCAGCCCCCAATCCGATTCGCTGTATTGCGAAGTACTTCCCAGAAGAGGTCGCTTAAATGAACGCCCCAGTAAATCCAAACGAACTCCAGTTGCAAACGGTGGAGTTCAAGCTTGATGGCAAGACGATTATTTCGTATGAAGGTGAGACCATCCTCAAGGCGGCTAAACGTCACGGAGTGGATATTCCCCATCTGTGTTTTAAAGACGGCTATCGCCCCGATGGCAATTGCCGTGCCTGCGTCGTCGAGATTAACGGCGAGCGCACCTTAGCGCCCAGCTGCTGCCGCAGTGCTACACCAGGCATGGATGTCAAAGCCAATAGCGAGCGTGCACTCAAGAGTCAAAAATTAGTACTGGAAATGTTGTTATCGGACATGCCAGATGAAGGGTATAAGTGGGTAGGAGACAGCGACGAAGAACAGCGCCAACAACAACACGGCGAACTGAGCACTTGGGCTACGCGCCTCGATGTTCAGGTTCGACCCGAACTAAAGGCACTGCGTCGCAAACAGCCGGCTGCGGATGTATCGCATCCGGCAATGGCGGTCAATTTAGACGCCTGTATTCAGTGTAATCGGTGCGTGCGCGCTTGCCGTGAAGAGCAAGTCAATGACGTGATTGGTTATGCGATGCGCGGTTCGCACAGCGAGATCGTGTTTGATTTGAGCGATCCGATGGGCGAGAGCACCTGCGTGGCCTGCGGCGAGTGTGTTCAGGCTTGCCCAACGGGCGCCTTAATGCCCAAAGGCTTGATTGGTTCGCAAACCGTGGATCGCAAGGTGGATTCGGTCTGTCCATTCTGCGGCGTCGGTTGCCAAATTACCTATAACGTCAAAGACGAAAAGATTGTCAGCGTCGAAGGCCGTGACGGCCCAGCGAACCATAATCGCCTGTGCGTGAAGGGCCGCTTTGGTATGGACTACATCCACAACCCACAGCGCCTAACTAAACCCTTGATTCGGAAGCCAGGCGTAGCAAAAGACGAGCATGCGATTCAGAACCCACAAGACTGGTCCACTATTTTCCGCGAAGCCACCTGGGAAGAAGCCCTGGAGTTTGCTGGCGGCGGTCTCAAAAAACTCAAAGACCAATACGGCAACAAGGTATTGGCGGGTTTTGGTTCAGCCAAAGGCAGCAACGAAGAAGCTTATTTATTTCAAAAGCTGGTACGAACTGGCTTTGGTAGCAATAACGTCGATCATTGCACCCGTTTATGCCACGCATCCAGCGTTGCTGCATTGCTCGAGGGCGTCGGTTCTGGCGCGGTGAGCAACCAAGTGAACGATGTGGAGCATTCCAGCCTACTCCTCTTGATTGGATCGAATCCAACCGCTAACCATCCAGTGGCGGCAACCTGGTTTAAGAATGCCGCCAAGCGGGGCGCCAAGATTGTGCTCTGCGATCCGCGTATTACCGACATTGGTAAGCATGCGTGGCGCACCATGCAGTTCAAGCCCGATACCGATGTGGCCATGCTCAATGCGATGATTTATACCGTCATTGAAGAAGGCTTGTGCGATGAGAACTTCATTCGGGATCGCGCGAATAACTTTGAAGCCTTAAAAGAAAACATCAAGGGCTATAGCCCAGAAGCGATGGCGCCGATTTGCGGCATTCCGGCAGAAACCTTACGGGAGGTTGCGCGCGAGTTTGCCACGACGAAGTCCGCCATGATTTTGTGGGGTATGGGCGTCAGTCAGCACGTTCACGGCACCGATAACGCCCGATGCTTAATTGCGCTCGTGAGCATTACCGGTCAAATTGGTAAGCCAGGCTCTGGCTTGCATCCCTTGCGCGGCCAAAACAACGTGCAGGGTGCGAGTGACGCAGGCCTTATTCCGATGATGTTCCCTAATTACCAGCGGGTTGATCACGATGCTGCACATGCCTGGTTTGAGAATTTCTGGGGTACTAAACTAGATAACAAGCCTGGTTACACGGTAGTTGAGATCATGCACAAGATCACAGCGCCCGATAGTGATCCCCATAAGATTCGCGGCATGTACGTCGAGGGTGAGAACCCCGCGATGAGCGATCCCGATCTAAATCACGCCCGTCATGCATTGGCATCCCTCGAGCATTTGGTGGTGCAGGATATTTTCATGACGGAAACGGCATTGTTGGCAGACGTGGTCTTGCCTGCGAGCGCATGGCCAGAAAAAACCGGTACTGTGAGCAATACGGATCGCATGGTGCAGATGGGTAAGCGCGCCGTCAATCCGCCAGGCGAAGCCAAGCCCGATTTGTGGATCATTCAAGAAATCGCTAAGCGCATGGGCTTGAGCTGGAACTACACAGGCCCTGAAGCGGGTGTGGCAGCAGTTTATGAGGAAATGCGTCAAGCAATGCATGGCGCTATTAAAGGCATTACATGGGAACGTTTAGAGAGAGAATCCAGCGTGACCTATCCCTGTCTATCCGAAGAAGATCCCGGTCGTCCGATCGTATTTGATGATCATTTTCCAACTCCGGATGGTAAAGTGAAATTGGTTCCTGCCGATATCATTCCGGCAAATGAGCGTCCCGATGCAGAATATCCGTTTGTATTGATCACGGGTCGTCAGCTCGAGCATTGGCATACCGGCAGCATGACGCGCCGCGCTACCGTACTCGATGCGATTGAGCCTTTAGCGACCGTCTCGATGAATGGGGCAGATATGACGCAGCTCGGTGTAACGGCAGGTGATGTCATCACCGTTGCCTCACGCCGCGGCGAGGTGGGTATTCATGTACGCCGGGACGATGGCACGCCACGCGGTGTGATCTTTATTCCGTTTGCGTACTACGAGGCAGCTGCCAACCTCATTACCAACGCAGCGCTTGATCCGGTCGGCAAGATCCCGGAGTTCAAGTATTGCGCTGTGAAGCTAACGAAGGGCGGTCAGGCAGCCAAGGCAATTGGTTATGGCACCAATGACCCCAAAGGCAAAGCAGCGGTTCCAGCGTAATGGGCTAGCCCGCATTTGTCAGTAAGGTAGCTAGTCAGATCAAAGGCCTCGTTAATAGCGAGGCCTTTTTCTTTTATCTAGAAGGCTGCATGAGCACCGCTTGCGCCGTAAAATTAAGAAATGACTACCAAAGCCAAATCAGCCGAAAGCGTTCACCACAGCGATGGAGCAGACTTGCCCGTTCTTATCATTGGCGCTGGCCTCGCTGGGCTGACAGTCGCTTTGGATTTAGCCAAAACCCAAAAAGTAGTCTTGATGGCCAAGCGTGGCTTAAGCGAATCCGCTACTGCCTGGGCGCAGGGTGGCATTGTCGGGGTAGTCGATAAAGAACATGACAGCATTGATGCGCATGTGAGCGATACGCTGGATGCTGGGGCAGGCCTCGTCGTGGAATCCACCGCCCGTTACATTGCCGAAGAAAGTGCAGCAGCGATTGAGTGGCTGGTCGAGCAAGGCGTGCCGTTTACTACCGATAAAGATGGCCCAATGGGTTTGCACCTCACGCGGGAGGGCGGGCATAGTCAGCGCCGGATTGCCCATGCTGCCGATGCCACTGGTAAGGCGATTCATGAGGTATTACTGGATCATGCTCGCGCCAACCCCAACATTACGATATTGGAGCATTGGATTGCGCTGGACCTCATCACCAATCGCCACCTCGGTGCTAAAGAAAAACGCAATCGCCCCAACCGCTGCTATGGCGTCTATGCGCTGGACATCAATACTAATCAAGTGCAAACCATTGCTGCTAAATCCGTTGTATTGGCTACGGGCGGCGTTGGTAAGGTGTACCGCTACACCAGTAACCCTGATACAGCAACCGGTGATGGCATTGCCATGGCCTGGCGTGCGGGGTGCCGGGTGGGCAATATGGAGTTCATTCAGTTTCATCCAACGTGCTTGTATCACCCGAGTGACCGCACTTTCCTGATTACGGAAGCCCTGCGCGGCGAGGGTGGCTTATTGAAGCTGCCAGATGGAACGCGCTTCATGCCGGAGCACGACAAACGCAATGAGTTGGCGCCGCGCGATATCGTAGCCCGTGCCATCGATTTTGAAATGAAAAAACACGGCCTCGATTACGTCAACCTTGATGCCACGCATTTAGGCGAGGCGTTTATCAAAGAGCATTTCCCGATGATCTATGCGCGCTGCTTAAGCCTGGGTTTGGATATTACGAAAGAGCCTATCCCAGTTGTGCCGGCGGCGCACTATACCTGCGGCGGAGTGGTCACGGATTTGCATGGTAAAACTGATTTACCTGGACTTTATGCAGTGGGCGAGGCCACCTATACCGGCCTGCATGGCGCCAATCGCTTGGCGAGCAATTCACTGCTGGAGTGTGTGGTGATTGGCAAGGCAGCTGCAAAAGATATTGCAACAGCGCAAACACCCCAACTACCAAACTTGCCCCTCTGGGATGAGAGCCAAGTCGAAGATGCCGATGAGCAAGTGGTGATTGCCCACAACTGGGATGAGCTGCGCTCCCTTATGTGGAACTATGTGGGTATTGTGCGCACCAATCGGCGCCTCGAGCGGGCATTGCATCGCATTGAGCTTTTGCGCAATGAGGTGCAGGAGTACTACAGCAACTTTAGGGTGACGCGCGACCTAATTGAACTGCGTAACTTATTGGAGTGCGCTGAACTGATCGTACGTTCAGCCCTGTTACGTAGAGAGAGTAGGGGATTGCATTACAGCCGCGATTATCCCGAGACCTGGGCTGTTTCCTATCCAACTATTCTGACGCCCAGATCGGGTGCTAAGCCAGCTTCAAAATAATCAATAAAAATATCAATAAAAAATAATTAAACTAACTGGTGCTTTACTTTTGCTCTGGCAGCCGCCGCTAGCGCATGATTAAGCAGTTCTGTGTCACCATCGGCTTCTAAAGTGCATGCTTCTAAAAAGGCATTTATCTCTTCAGTTGTACGTAAGTGATCCGCAACATCGTAGGGACTCAATACAACTCGTTTTTTGATTGATTGGGTGGTCATAGCCCAATTGTATTGCTACCGATAGAGCAGTAAAACCCTTCTTACGACTACAGAATCCGCATCGAGTAATCAACCGCACTAACATCTTTGGTAAGTTTTCCAATTGAGATCCGATCAACGCCCGTTGCTGCAATGGCGCGCAGTTGATCTAAGTTCACACCGCCCGATGCCTCAAGTAATGCGCGGCCATTTGTAAATGCAACAGCTTCTTTCATTTGAGCAGTTGTGAAGTTATCAATCAAAATACTTTTGGCTCCAGCAGCAAGTGCTTCTTCTAGCTCAGCCTGATTTTCAACTTCCACCTGTATATCCACGCCTGCATTCAGTTGCTGCGCTGCTTTGAGTGCAGCGGTAATGCTGCCCGCTGCAGCAATGTGATTCTCTTTAATCAGAATGCCATGCCATAGGGCAAGCCGTTGATTGTGGCCACCACCAATACGGACGGCGTACTTTTGCGCTTGACGCAGGCCCGGAATGGTTTTGCGCGTATCTAAAATGACGCAGCCCTTGGGATTGGGGCTAGCGCCTGCAATGGCATCCACGTGGGCTCGGGCGCTGGTCGCGGTCCACGACAGGGTTTGTAAAAAGTTCATCGCAGGGCGTTCTGCCGATAGCAGGGCTCGCGCATCGGCATCAATGGTGCACACCGTGCTATCGGCTTGCATGGTCTCGCCCTCGGCGTACTGCCATGCAATCACAGCGTTTGGGTCTAGCGCTTTGATGACGCCTTCAAACCAATCGGTACCGCACAGCACTGCGCTTTGG
This sequence comes from Polynucleobacter sp., assembly GCA_044345935.1. Classification (GTDB taxonomy): domain Bacteria; phylum Pseudomonadota; class Gammaproteobacteria; order Burkholderiales; family Burkholderiaceae; genus Polynucleobacter. The sequence continues at coordinate 20,069 of JBIJAC010000013.1, forward strand.
CGCACGATGAGTTTGGCATGGGCTGTTTTGTTTGCTGGCACTAGCTGTGCGGTCCAATCGCCGGTGCCAATGTCTTCTGCTAGGGCATCGGCAATGTTGCGTGCGCGTGCTGCTTCTAGGGTTTCGTTTTGAGTGGTAATGCTTTTCATGGGATGCCGTTATTTATGCCACGCCAATATTCTTCACGAAACCGTGCTGGGCTTTAGCCAATAGATCCGGATGGTCCTTGGTAAAGGTCAGCATCCGCTCAATGCAGTCCAAGGCCTCTTGGCGCGTAGGCTCAGCTACAAACACTTCACCGCTCTCGTATTCGAGGCAATGCAAAATATCGGTGAGGCTATTCATGGCCATCCAAGGGCAGTGCGCACAGCTCTTGCAGGTGGCGCTATCGCCGGCGGTTGGTGCCTCGATTAAGACTTTGTTTGGCGCAAGTTGGCGCATGCGGTGCAAGATGCCCTTATCGGTAGCAATGATGTATTCGGGAGCGGAGCCTTCAACTACCGCTTTAATCATGGCGGAGGTCGAGCCGACCACGTCGGCTTGATCCACCACGCTTTGGGGTGACTCGGGGTGCACTAGAACCTGCGCATGGGGATGCTTTGCGCGCAGCTGTGCTAATTCTTCGCCCTTGAATTCATCATGGACGATGCAGGCGCCATTCCACAGCAACATGTCGGCCCCGGTTTGCTCCTGAATGTACCTGCCCAAATGGCGATCGGGTGCCCACAGAATTTTTTTACCCTGTTCTTTGAGTTGATGCACGATTGCTAAGGCGCATGAACTCGTGACCATCCAGTCGGCCTGGGCTTTGACTGCAGCGCTGGTATTGGCGTACACCACGACTACGCGGTCAAGATGCAATGCCCGAAACTGCGCAAAGTCTTTTTCATCGCAGCCGAGGTCAAGGGAGCAGGTGGCCTCTAAGTCGGGCATGAAGACGCGTTTTTCAGGGCTGAGGATTTTGGCAGTTTCGCCCATGAAGCGCACACCTGAAACAATTAAATTACGCGCCGGATGATTTTTTCCAAAGCGCGCCATCTCCAGTGAGTCGGAAACAAAGCCACCGGTTTCCATGGCGAGGTCCTGAATTTCCCCATCCACATAGTAGTGCGCTACCAAAACAGCGTCTTTCTCAATCAAGAGCTGTTTAATCCGGGCAATGACCTGCGCCTTTTCAGCGCCAGGAAGGTGGGCTGGCACTTTGGCCCAGGCTTGCGCTACGCAGGTGGTGCCCGCCGCATTTTGCTGGGGGTAATCGAAGGAAATCGGTGATTCTGTGGCTGAATTCATACGAAATACTACCCTGTTTGGGGCATTATTTCTGAAAAAGCTACTGGTTTATACGGAGTCAGTAGGGCGGCTTTTGAAAATAAGCCATTTCATTTGCTATTCACCCTAGGGCGAATGCATCTTAAGAAATGAAGCTTCAGTTTCTACAAAAAAAAGATCTCTGTAAATTTAGTGATTTTTGAAGGCTTAGAACATCGTTATAATTCGAGCCAATCACCTGAATTTAATAAATAAAATGCCAAAAATTAGCTGTTTGTTGCCTTTTCCATTGTCTAGGGTTGCACGATTACTTACCCTTTCCGGATTGGTGATGGGTTCTGGTTTTGTCAGCGCCCAGGTGCCACCACCAGGTGGCGGAATTGATGCCGGTGCATTGCAGCGCGGTCTTGAGCAGCAATTACCAAGTCCATCGCCACTCGCTTTGCCAGAGCCTACTGCACCAACGCCAGCGCCAGCTCGGCCAGCAGGCCAAAGTGAAGTGCGCTTCGAGGTTAAATCGTTTGTGCTGGAAGGCGTTAATACCATTCCTGAAGCAAAAGTTCAGGCGGTATTAAAAGAGTGGGTGGGGCGCCCCGTTAATTTTGATGACTTACAAAAAGCCACGGATGCGATTGTGAATCTGTATCGTGCCAGCGGTTTTACTGTTCAAGCTATTCTGCCACCGCAAAAAATTGCTGATGGCATAGTTCGTATTCTGGTGACCGAGGCCAAACTCAGTAGTGTGTTTGTGGATACGCCGCGCGGAGAAACCCGCTTCAACAAAGACAAGGCCGCCGAATACATTACCTATGCTAACCCGCTGGGTGAGCCACTCAATACCAAAGCAATCGAGCGCGCACTGATTATTTTGAATGAAACGCCTGGCGTTATGGTGAGTAGCCAACTCGAGCCAGGCCAAAAAGATGGTGAAACTGCGCTGCGTTTACAGCTAACCCAGCCTAAGCAGTGGTATCAAGGCAGGGCTGAAGCAAATAACTACGGTAGCCGCTCAACGGGCGCCAATCAAGGCGTAATTGCGCTGACTGCCATCAACCCTACGGGCATTGGGGATTCGGCATCGGTGAATGCCATTTACTCGGAAGGTTCGCAATACGTGCAGGGCGCATATTCAATGCCGGCTTCGCCCAATGGCCTGCGCCTCGGCGCCTCAGGAACATTTCTGAATTACAAAAATGTCAGCAATTATGTTTCCCCCAACGGTGGTTATGGTGATGCGTGGACGGGTGGCGTCAGCGCAGCATACCCGCTGATTCGTCGGCAAGGTACGAACGTCAATGCAACGTTCAATTACGACGTCAAAAGCTACTCCAATAAGAACATGCTGACGCTGGCTACGATCAGCGCCTACACCATTAACAATGCCACCATTGGCCTTTCTGGAAATCACTACGACTCGTTTGGTGGTGGCGGCATTAGCGCTGGTTCTGTCAGTGTTGTATCGGGATATTTGGATATTTCTCCAACCAGTGTGCAGGGTTTTGGTGCATACACACCATCCAACTTTACTAAGCTTACTTTCTCGGGTAATCGCAATCAACAAATTGCGGCCGATGGGTCGACTACCGCTTTTGTATCCGTTAATGGTCAATTTGCCTCAGCGAACTTAAATTCAGCAGAGCAGATTTACATGGGTGGCCCTTACGGCGTGCGTGCCTATCCGGTAGCGCAGGGTGGCGGCTCGCAAGGTGGCGTTGCAACTGCAGAGTTGCGCCATCAATTTCCACAGCGTGTATTGGCCAGCGTTTTTTTTGATGCCGGCATGGTGCAGCAATATAAATCCAGCACCAACTACGAGCAACTCAAAGGCCTAACCAATGCCAGTAATACCTATACCTTGATGGGCGCTGGCTTTGGTGTGAAATGGGATTGGCAGGGCTGGAATCTGGGAGCCATGGTCGCCTGGAAGGTGGGTAGCAATCCGCTCTATAGCTTTAATGGACAGGCCGTGAACACCGATGGCACTAATACCAACCCGCGTGGTTGGGTTACTGCTAGTTATCAGTTTTAAAGCCTAGTCCCTCAATCGGTAAGTCAGCATCATTAAAGGATTGCATCATGACCTGTCGTAAGGGCTTATCTACTTTTGTAATCGCGCTCATCGGTCTCAGCATTATTCCAATCGCGCTAGGTCAAGTGGATGCAAAAGTCCCTGCCAATGCAGAGACCAAGACTGATTTTGAGTTTGTTGCCAGCGTCAATGGCGCGCCGATTACGCAAGGATTACTCAATCTCACGATTCGGGCGCTTATCAGCCAAGGTCAAGCCGATTCGCCGGAGCTACGTCAAGCAGTTAAAAACGATTTAATTAATAAAGAGCTGGTGGCGCAAGAAGCAACCCGTTTGGGCCTCGCCAATAGCATTGATTTTCCGGATCAGATTGCGCAACTCCGCCAGAACTTACTTTTGCAAGCATTTTTAGAGAACCACTTTAAAAAGAACCCCATCACCGATGCGCAGTTGCGTGAAGAGTACGACCGTCAGCGCAAACTGATGGGGGATACAAGCAACGCATTTCAGTACCGCGTCAGTCAAATCGTGGTTTCCACTGAAACCGATGCGATGGATTTAATCCGTCGCTTACAAAAGGGTGATTTGTTTGGTCGCCTGGCTCAAGAGTTCTCGCTGGACACCACCTCCAAAGCCCAAGGCGGGTCGCTCGGCTGGTTGATGGCAGGGCAGGTTATTCCGGCAGTAGCAAATGTGTTGCCGGCCATGGCCAAGGGCGCGATAACGCTCAAACCGATTCAGACACCAGCAGGGTGGGTAATTCTGAAGTTAGATGACAAGCGCGCCTTTAAGATTCCGGGCTTTGAAGAATCTAGACCTCAATTGCAGCAGGCCCTGGTGCAGCAATACCTTGGTCAAGCGATTCAGGGTCTACGTAGCAACGCCAAGATCGTGCAGTGAGGCATGTATTTAGTAGACTCAGCATTCAAAGAATGCGCTGTCCACTAATTAGAAGGGTGGGTATTTGCTATGGGCATTAAACAAGTTAACGCCACTTATTTGGCCAACGAAGACCGTATCTTATTGCGTTTTAATACGCCTGAAGAGCTCGAATACCGCCTCTGGATTACGCGCAGAGTGGGCCTGTTTATTTTGGCAGCGACTACGCATTTGCTGACTAAACACCTAGAGCAAACGCACACTGCGGAGACTGCGAAAGCAATCAGTGCATTCGAAAAAGAAGCATTCGTCGAAGCCTCAAACATTACCAATTCAACAGCCGCTGAATACCAATCGGGTATTCAATTTCCACTTGGATCAGAGCCGATCTTGGTGATGAATGCCAGTTGCTCTCTACTTCAAAGCGATTCAACTGATGGTAGCAACACAGGCGTAATTGCCAGCAACAGTAATGAAATCATTTCGATTGATTTTGCTTTGCCTGGCGGCGCAAACCTCAACTTGAAATTGGCTAGCAATATGGTTCGTGCAATTACCTTATTGCTCGATCAACTGCGTCAGCAAGCGGGGTGGGGAGAAGCAGTTTTTGCGATTCAAAATGATGGCAATACAACTGCTGAATTGAATCAAAAAAATTCCCACAGCAGCGCACTGCATTAAGTTGATTAATGGCAGTGATTCATCGCCAATTCAAATTGATTTGAAGAAAACGAAGATCTTTAACCAGGATCTCTCAGCAGATTCGCCCTAGGGCTAATTCATGTTCACAAGGGGCTTTGTACACAGGCAATGTCGTACAAAGGATGTGCAGCCAAAATAAAGAAAGCAAGTGTCGGAGTGGAGGCCGTGATGCGATTAGGCTATTAGCTTTTAAGACAATGAATAACTTACTAAAAGTTGCCATAATCAAAATCTAAAAAAAGAGCACTCATACATGACGCCAGCACTCGATTTTCATTCCTTGCCAAACGATTCAAAACACGTCTATCTCATTGATGACGATGCATCCATGCGATCGGCAATTAAGGGAATTTTGGGGTCTTTTGACTATCAGGTACATCTTTTTTCCTCTGCCAAAGACTTTTTGGATGCCCAAACGCATGCTACTCCAGCAGTGATCGTTGTGGATATGAGCATGCCTGATCTATCGGGGGTGGAGTTGCAGGCTGAGCTCCATAAGCGTGGCCGGCAAACCCCGATAATTTTTATTAGCGGGTACAGTACATTGCCTCAGGTGGTTGCTGCGATGAAGGGTGGTGCCATTGAGTTTTTGCTCAAGCCATTTGATCGTGAGGAGCTACATGCAGCGGTGGTCAAAGGGCTGGCGCAGGACATCAATCGGATGCGATCCGACATGCATAGGGTTGCCGTAGAGGAGCGTCTACAGAAGCTAACCCCACGGGAGCGGGAGGTGTTTGATCGGCTCTCCCTTGGTTATAACAATGCCCAGATTCAGAGTGCTTTGAATATTTCATTGCCTACTGCAAAGCAATATAAATCCGTAGTTATGCGCAAATTAAGCATTGGATCTTTATCTGAGTTGCTTACTTTAAGCCGGGATGCCACGACTCGGGTGCAAGACAAAGGAACTGATGTAACGCATTAGCCATAAAGCCAACATGCGTTCGTACTATGTTCAGTTTGACTGCTTTCCTCTTTAATATGGTTTCCTCAATTTCATTTGGCATATTTGCCTCAATGGAGGCGGTGCGCGCCCCCAAAAGGAAGGCAATTGAAAAGGATTCGTAGGGTGTTAATTTATGTGTGGTGACCAGCAAGTGAAAGCCTTGATTTTTCAGGGATAAATATGAAAAATTTCAAAAGAAAAAAATTAGTCACAAGCATGGTCTTGATTGCTACTGGTTTGGCTGGGTGCTCATTTATGCCTAAGCCCCTCACTATTCAACAGCAGCAAACGCTGCTGCATGAGGATCGAATCAAAGCGCAGAGTCAGGTAGAGCCGGTGGGAGACTTATTGACATTCAATGAGGCGGTTGCACGCGGACTGAAGTACAACCTAGATCACCGCTCAAAACTATTAGAGCAAGCCATTGCACTAGGAACTTATGATGTTTCTAAATACGATATGCTGCCAAAGGTGCTTGCCTCTGCTGGCTATAACTATCGTAATAATTACTTTATTACTAATGCTGTCAACTCTGTAACGGGTCAGCCATCGCTTTCCGAACCGTTTATATCCTCGGCCAAGGATTATGGCCAAGCCGGCCTAATGCTGAGCTGGAGCTTATTGGATTTTGGAGTTAGTTACTTTAATGCGCGCCAGAATGCCGATCGGATTGTGGTTGCTTCAGAGCGCCGCAGAAGAACCATGCACGTGCTCGTGCAGGATATTCAGGCGGCGTATCTGCGTGCCGCCGCCGCACAAAAATTAAAAGCCAATATTGAAAGCACAATCGCCGAAGCAAACCAGGCCTTAAAAAATTCAGGGAAAGTCGAAAAAAGTGGCTTAAGACCGCCGCTCGATGCACTGCGCTATCAAAAGGCCCTGCTCGACAATATCAAAATTCTAGAAACGATTGATCAAGAACTTTCCACCGCGAAGGTGGAGTTAAATCAATTGATTAATTTACCAGCAAAGGCGAATCTAAAACTAGAAGACCCGGATACGCTCACGGTGCCTAATGCCTATGGCCATGAAGATACCGAAGAGTTTGAGGCGCGCGCGATTGTAGCCAATGCAGAGTTAAAAGAGAGCATTTACAACGCCCGTATTGCTGTAGAAGAAACGCGTAAATCCATGCTGCGTTTATTTCCTGGGCTTACCTTTAATGTGGGGCCGCAAACCTCTAGTAATTCCTATTACGTGAATAAGAACTGGGTAGAGGGCGCTGCAAATGTCAGCTTTAATCTGTGGAATATTTTAAGCGCTCCAGCAACGATTAATTTGGCTCAACAGAATCAAGAGCTGGCAGCTCAAAAGCGCATGATGGTTCAGATGGCCATCATTAGTCAGGTTCATTTATCCAAAATTCAACTGGGCAACAGTAGCCGAACTTATATTCGTTCAGCTGAAATTGATGCAGTCGATAGCCGTATTGCGAGAGTCATGGCCGCAAAGTACAAAGAAGGCACAGTAAGCCAGGCGGAAAAAGTAGCAGCAGATGCCTCCTACATTGTCAGTAAGTTACGTAAATACCAAGCCTTGTCCCAACTGTTTGCAGCCAGTGGAAAAATGCAGGCAACCACTGGCATGGAGCCGCATTTTGACAGCCTGGATGACATTTCCTTGCAAGACATGACTTCCAAGGTAAAAGATTCTTTTATTAGCTGGAACTCGGGGATCTTGCCAGCGATACCCGTCGATCCACCGGTTGCAACGAATGTGGTTACAGCACCTACTGCTGTAATTAAAACAAGACCAACCCCAGCGGGCCCAGCCATTGACACCACTGATATTCCAGCGACACGCGAAGTAAATTCTCTACTGACTAATCTCTTGAAGCAGTGGAAATCTCCCGCAACTCAACCTACAGCAACTCCGGTTGATAGCCCATCATTAGTCGAGGCGGCTTCAAAAGCGGGTGGTTTGTTTAAGGCATGGAAGCCATCCTCTAGTGCAGGCGCAACTCCGAAGGCTTCTGGTAGCCGCGATGTCAGCGCACCACCAGAGACCAATCTCGCTGCAAAAAACAAGTAGTTTTTTTAACGGTCAATGTAATGGACGATTTTTATAGGTTTTTATGTTTACGGTAAAGCGTTTTTGGCCATTACTGGCCGCCATCCTTCTTCTATTGATTCTGTTTGAGTGGCGACCATGGCATTCCTTTTCGGGCGTTGAAAAGCCTACCCCCGCGATTGAAGAGGCGGCTAAAGTTAGTCCTGTGCCCGAAGAGAGTAAGCAGGACATACGAGCGCAGTTATCGCCGGTTACTTATAACTCGATCGCATCTGAACTGAGCGCAAAAATTAAAGAGCTGCCCTTTAAAGAAGGGCAAGCATTTAAGGTTGGGCAGATATTGGTGGTATTTGATTGCTCTACTCAGCAAGCGCAGTTTCAGAAAACCAAAGCAGTATTAAGTATTGCTGAACGCAATTTCCAGGCTAATAAAAATTTGTTAGCCCTAGGCTCGGTAGGTCGCATTGAATATGAGAATTCATATTCTGAGTACCTTAAGAGTAAAGCAGAAAACGATGAACTGGCTACGGTACTGGCACGCTGCAATGTATTGGCTCCATATAGCGGCGTCATTGTCGAGCAGAAAGTCAGAGCCCAGCAGTACGTTCAGGCTGGCCAGCCCCTGCTTGAGATTTTAGATAAAAGCGCTCTAGAGCTCGAGTTTGTTGCGCCATCTAAATGGTCTCCATGGTTAACGGTGGGGTATCAATTTGAAATCAAGCTCGATGAGACTGGTAAGTCATATCCCGCAAAAATTACCCGCGTCAACGCCAGAATCGATCCCGTTAGTCAAACCATCAAAGTGGCTGCTGTGATTGATGGTGATTTTAAAGAGATTGCGCCTGGTATGAGTGGGGTGTTGGTGATATCACCACCCGAAGAGACAAGCAAGTAACTCATAAAAATAAGAAAAATTCATCAAGTAGATTATGAGCAAGCGGACGGCCAAGCCAAAGGGCACAAAACAATACAAATCGACTAGTAAGCCTCGGTTGATTGCATTGGAGCCCCGCATGCTCTTTGATGGTGCTGCGGTTGCTACCGCAATTGATTTGAACCAAGAGAATCAAAATCAAGTCAGCCCAGGTACCCAAGTTCCCAATGGCACTGATGATGCAGGCGTATCGCAATACTCCAGTACGGCAGTCACCAGCGCCAGCGATCTACCCGATGAAATTGATGGTGAAATTGCGTTTGCCCAGCCTGCAGGCGACCGTAAGGAACTGATCGTCATTGATGGCTCTCTAGAAAATCTTGAAAGCCTGATTGAAAACATCACGCGCATTGCGCCAGACCGGTCATTGCTGATTCTGGACCCCAGTGGCAGTCAAGTTGATCAGCTCACCGCACACTTGCAACAGGACACAACGGAATACGATGCGATTCATATTCTGTCGCACGGTGGTGACGGCTGGATCAGCTTGGGATCGGAGAAACTGGAGCTTGCAAGCCCAGAACAAAACACGCCATTGTGGGAAGCCGTCAAGACAAGTCTGACGAGTGAGGGCGATATTCTGCTCTACGGCTGTAATGTGGCCAATGATGCAGATGGGGCCACCGTCATTACTGCGCTAGCCAACTTCACAGCCGCAGACATTGCAGCATCAACCAACACAACCGGTCAAGATGGCGATTGGACGCTTGAAGCTACGAGCGGCACCATTGAGACGGCAGATTTGGCGGCAACTGAGTGGCAAGGTAATCTTGGGGAATATGATGCCGCACCTTTGGTAGCAGATTTGGTGGTTAATGAAGGAACAGGGGCGACGGTAAACTTTGCGGTATTTACCGTCAAAGGTAATCCAACGGCGACGGTAAGACTCAATTTAACAGCCGTTTCTGCTACCTTGACAACTGATTTCCTTTCGACCATGCAGTACTGGAGTGGATCTGCGTGGACTAATTACACCGCAAATTCAAGCATTGCAATACTAGCCAATAGCGAGTTGTTGGTGCGTGTCGGTCTTGCTGCTGATACGATTAATGAAGGGCCTGAGACCTTTAGCTTGACCGCCACCTACACCGCAACAACAGGCGGTGTGACATTAAACGGCTCAAGCACTGGTACTGCCACCATTAGGGATGATGGCACCGGTATTTTGTTTACTAGCGCAAATCCAGTGGGTGGTGTACCAGTTACTACCGTTCAGCCAACAAGCAGTGTGGTGCTCACTGGCGATTCAGCAAGACTTGCTAATGACGATCGACCTCTAACGGTCAGTTCATTTAATGTTAGCGAAAGTGGCTATGCGGTATTCACCGTGGGCGGAAGAGAAGGGCAGTATGTAAGTCTTGCATTATCGGGTACCGCTACGGCAACATCCAATACAGATTACAACCCTACTATGCAGTTCTGGAATGGCAGTGCTTGGATAACCTACACGGCCAGTAGCTTTGTGCAGATACCAGCAGATACTGATGGTACTGGTGCAGAGGTCGCTAATTTATTGGTGCGCGTTGCTATTACTAACGATACAACCGTTGATAACAATGAAACCATTATCTTAACGGCAACGAATACAGGTACGGTTGCTACAGCTGGAACGGCTACTATTAGAGACGATGGCACTGGCCCTGTATTTGCAACTTCTTTAACAGCAACAGGGGTGAATCCAGCCACTGAGTCAGATCCTGCCACAGCGCAAATCGTGACCGCAAGCTCAAGCGTGGTTTTGGCTGAAGACATTGCGACTCTGTCTAATGATGATCGAGTGTTATCGGCCATAGCTGCCGTAACTGTGAATGAGGGTTCTCCGTATACGGTCTTTACCGTCATTGGTAAGGAGCTGCAATACGTTAAGCTCACATTGGGCGGAACGGCCACTGCAGGCGTTGACTATGTCAATGGCATGGATTATTGGAATGGCACTGCGTGGGTCAGTTATACCTCGGATAGTTTTGTTCAAATTCCGTTTGATGGTGATGCTACGCCGACTGAAGCCGCCAATTTATTGGTCCGGGTTAAGCTGATCGATGACGTAGTCAAAGAAAATGATGAAACCATCACGTTAACAGCGGCAATTACAGGTGGCCCATCGGTAACTGGCACCGCAACGATCAAAGACGATGCTACTGCAGCAACGGTATTTACAACAACAGAAAGCGTTACTGGAGTAACTCCGGCAACGACTACAGCAGCCGCAACGGCGCAATTCAGCGCTGTAGCTGTAAATAGTGTTCTGCTAACTGATGACCGACCATTCACGATTGCTAATATTGATGTGAACGAAGGGTATGGCACTAACCACGTCATATTTACGATCAATGGTGTTGCTAGTCAACATGTCAAGCTTTCTCTTGGAGGCACTGCAATTGCTGGAACGGACTATGTAAACAGTTTGCAGTACTTGGTTGGCTCAACCTGGACAAGTTACTCTGCAGAGAGTTTTGTGCAAATGTCGGCAGCTACGATGCTAGTTCGCGTTGCGCTCGTTGCTGACACCATTGTGGATGGTGGAAAAACCATCACGCTAACCGCCACGAATACAGGTACGGTAGCGACCACAGCTACCGCCACCATCAAAGACGATGGAACGGGTAATCTCTACACCAGTACACAAACCACTGCGACGGCAGCAACAATAACAGCGCCTACCGCTAGCCTTAACTATGTATCTTCATCAGCAATATTACCTAATGATGATCGTCCACTTTCAGTAAGCAGCTTCACGGCAAATGAATCGGGCGCATATGCCGTATTTACGGTAACTGGTGGCGCTGGACAGTACACCAGGCTAGCCTTAGGTGGTACGGCAACATCGGGCACTGACTACACTGCCGCATTTGAGTTTTTTAATCCTTTAGCTGCAACACCGGCTTGGGTTACCTATAACTCAACCAACACTGATTTTGTAAGACTCTCAGGCGATGGCACTTTATTGGTGCGAGTTGCACTAACAAGCGACGCAATAGCCGACGGTGGTGAAACCATTACATTAACCGCTACAAATACCGGCACTGTGGGGTCTGTCGGCACCGCAACCGTAGTGGACGACAGTTCAGGTATTCCATTTAATGCTGCACTTACTGTTGATAACATTACTGTAAACGAGGGCTCATATGCCGTATTTACAGTTGGGGGCAGGGAAGGTCAGTTTGTTAGTTTAGCGTTAGCTCAAGGCGCAACAAATCCAGCAACATCGGGCACTGATTATGAGAATGCGATGGAGTTCTGGAACGGCAATGCTTGGGTTTCTTACCTTGCTGGAACCTATGCGCAAATTCCAGGTGATGGTGATGGTACGGGTGCAGAGCCCGCCAATTTATTGGTGCGCGTTGCCTTAGTAAATGACATTGCATTAGAGGTAGCCGCAGGAGAAACATTCACCTTAACCGCAAGAAGCATGGGTACCACTGTTGCAACAGGTGTCGCAAGTATTGGAACAGCAACCATTAAAGATGATGGCACCGGCACTGTATTTGCTACAGGCATCAATGGTGCGATTGGCGTTAGTAGTGCTTCTGCTAGTAGCCCAGCTACCGCCATTATTGATACTACAACGCCTCCGAATGATGACCGCGTTCAAGTCAGTAATGTCAGGGTTAATGAAAACGGCGGTTTTGCCGTCTTTAACGTTACATCCTCGAATGCACAAACCGTATTCTTAAGTACGGTACTAACTTCGGGTACTGGTTTTGCTGCGGCCGATGATATTGGCACTGCCTTGGAGTTTTGGGACACGGCCACTACCACTTGGGTGACATATAACAACACAAGCGGTATTGCATTAACTGCGGGGCAAACGTTGAATGTCCGTATCGCTATCATTGCTGGTGGCGCTGCTGAAGGCTCAGAAAATTTTGGATTGCAAGCGCGAACGTTAACTGGACCTACTGGCGGAATCCTTTTGGGGATCGGTACAGCCACCATTGTTGAAGACGGATCGGGTAGTAGCATTGCTACGATTGCGCCCATTACAGTAAATGAAAATTCACCATATGCATTGTTTACGATTCAAAATGCCAACGGTAGGGCAGTAAAACTAAGCTTAGCGTCTACAAATTTCCCCGCGATTGCAGCGAATGATAATGCGACTATAGGGACTGATATAGCCAATTCCTTGCAATACTGGAATGGCGGCGTCTGGGTTAATTACGTTAATGACAGCACGATTACTGCACCCAATATTGCTAATTTATTAGTACGTGTAGCACTCAACGAACAAGATGCATATGAAGGCCCCGAAACTTTCACGCTCCGGGTTTCAGACTCAAGCAATAACGTTATTGGTTATGGCGTTGCCACCATTATGGATAATGGTACGGGCACGATGTATACCGGCGATGCCACGGTTACGGATGGATCTGCAGCTTATGCTGCAGCCACCACCGATGCGGAAAGAGCGGCCGCACTAGAAATTTGGCGCCAAGCGAATGAAACTAAATCCCATGTCATTATTGCCGGCAATCAAGGCGCTTTTTATAAAGCCGATAATGGTAACTATTACGTCACTGGGGCAAATGCCTCGCCAACGGCTACCAACCTAACATCGCCGAGATTACTTACTGCAGCAAACGGTTACAACTATACGGGCACCATTATTGATGTTGCAGTAGCGGGAAGTGGCTCAGATCAGTATTTCTTACTGACTACCGACGGTTTATATGCGTGGGGTACTAGAGATAATAGTATTCCTAGTAGCTATACCACCAGTACTAGCTTTCAAAGAATAAACACACCTGCCGATTTCATACTTGCTGATGTAAAGTCGATGACTTCGTCACGTTATGGCACGATGTTTTTAATGAAGGACGGCACTGTTCGCTCCATCACTACTAGCAGCAGTTATCCATCCGGTGCGCCAACGGACTTTGGAAGGGTTGTAGGTCCCTCGGGGAGCATCCTTACCGGAATCACTCATCTTGAGGTATCTGCCGGATCAACCCGATCAGCAGCTTTTGCTTATAGCGCTAGCACTGGTAAATTCTACACTTGGGGAAGCAGTACTTATTTAGGTAACAATACTGCGGCCGCTTCCCGTACGCAAGCAACAGAAATGACCAACCCATTGCCGACTGGCGTACAGGCAGTGCAGATAGGCGCCAGTTACAGCACGTATTATGTATTGGGTAGCGACGGTAGAGTCTATGTAACTGGTTTAAATGCATCCGGATCTGCAGGTCAAAATGCCACAGGAGAAGTTCGTGCATGGACAACGATGCGCAATACTTCCGGAGCAGCAGGTACAAGTTTAGAAAACGTCCAGTTTTTTAGTGCGCAAAGCAGTGCTGAAAACAATAACGGCAACGATGCGATCCAGCTCATACTCGATGATGGCAGTGTTTTAGCCGTTGGTAGCGGCGCCATTAGAAATAAGTTAGGTACCACGACTACTGGCAATATTACTAGACCAACATTAGTTGCTGGAACGCTTGCTGGTAAGGAAGTTTATACAGTAGAAATCGGCGGTTATTTTAGTGCTGCAATAATGTACGGCACAGCAGATAAGGTCAGTTATTCGGGTGAACCTGCAGGTGCTGTAGGTAGCGCCACCACTTTTGTTTCTACATTTACTGAAACAACTATTGCAGGCATAGCGGATGCACCAATAGCATCCATGACGCTATTAAATCCAAGTGCATCTGATCTGCGTGACGACACAGGCATCACCGTTAATAACATTGTCGTTAACGAAACCGCATCTACCTTTGCAGTTTTTGTACTTGAGATTGCTAATACTCAATCCATCCAGATGACTTTGTCAGCGGGTACTGCAACCGCAGCAAGCGATTACACTGCAACCATAAGTTACTGGAATGGCTCAGCTTGGACCACTCCCGCAGCAAGCGTAAATTTGGCTGTCACAGCAGGTCAACGACTTCATGTGCGTGTCCCCATTCTTGTAACTACAGGGGCCGAGGCTAATGAAACCTTCACTTTGAATGTTTCTGATGCTGAAGGCACCCTCATGAAGTCGGCTACCGCGACTATTGTTGAGAATGGTTCCGGTACAGCGTATGCTACTTCTGCTACACCAGTAACGGTTAATAGCATAGGGGTTAATGAAGCATCGCCATACGCCGTCTTTAGAGTCACCGGCGTTGCAAGCCAGAAAGTAACTCTATCTTTGGCTAGTGGTACGGCAAGCGCGACAGAGCATGGCTCGGCCCTTGAGTTCTATAACGGCACAGCTTGGGTCGCCTATACACCAAATTCGTTTGCGGTCATTCCGAGTACGGGCACTACCTTGCTGGTGCGCACAACCATCACTAATGACAATCTCTTGGATGATGGTGAAACCTTTAGATTAATCGTGGCCAATGAAGCGGGTGTTACCGCGATTGGTATCGCTACCATCAAAGATGATGGCACTGGGGATTTATTTAGTGCCCAAAACAATACTGGCGTATCGGAGGCAGTTACCGTTAATGGCTTGCCAGCTGCATTAGATAATGATCAAAATCGACCACTAACTATTAACAGTATTGCAGTGAGTGAGGGATCCTCTTATGCTGTATTTACAGTTTCGGGTGCAGCCAATCAAGTCCTTTCTAGTCTGGCCTTAATTGCGGGCACGAGTAGTTCTGCATCCGGATCTGGAGTCGATTATGGCGCCAGCACTGGCACTGGTTTGGAATACTGGAATGGTACGACATGGATCAGTTACTCCACTGGTAGCGTAAGTATTGATGCGGCCGGTGTATTGCTAGTCCGCACGCCGATTGTCAATGACAGTGCCGTCGACAGCAATGAAACTTTTAGTTTAAGCATCGAATCTACCAATGGGCAAGCCGCTACTGGCACTGCGACAATCAAGGATGATGGCGACGGTACGATATTCACCACCACAGCTTTAATAAATGGTGTAGTTGCGGCTACATCCAGCACTCCAGTAACAGCGCAAACAGTAATATCACCAACAACAAGCGTAGTGCTGGCAGCAAATGCTGCAGATTTACCGAATGACGATCGCTTATTAAGTATTACAAGCGTTACGGTGAACGAGGGCTCCCCTTTCGCCATCTTTAGAGTCACTGGTGCAACGGATCAATACACGCGCTTAAGTCTGGCATCGGTAACAGCCACGATTGGCGCGGACATTGGTGCTGCCTTGCAATACTATGACGGTACGGCCTGGCAAACTTACGAAACTGGCTCGTTTGTAAAAATTTCAAGTACAGGCCTGCTTGTTCGAGTTGCCATTATTAATGACACAGGGGCTGCAGCTGGAGAACCTGGCGAAACCTTTAGACTAACCGCCCAAAATACCAATGGTACGCCAAATAGCGTTGGCGGAATTGGCACCATTATGGATGATGGAACGGGTAGTTTATTTGGCGGCAGCAATACTACAGGTGTTGCGGATGCACCGGGAGTTAACGGTGCGCCTGCTACTCTAGATACGGACTATGGAATTTCTTCTGTAATCGTCAACGAAGGATCTCCATTCGTCGTGTTTAGCGTGGTTGGCGGTAATAGTGGGGCGTCAAGCTTTACTGGTCTTAATAGTATTACCATTACAGCTGGGACAGCAACTGCAGCGGATTATGGAACTGCCGTCACATTTTGGAATGGTAGTACATGGACGCCATTTGTCAGCAACATGACTATTAGTAATAGAACACTAATGCGGTTTGCTATTACAAATGACATCCTCAATGAAGGCAGCGAAAACTTTACAGTTAGGATAAGTTCTGGTAACGGAGCTACGGCCACTGGAACATTCACAATTAGAGACAATGGCGACGGGACCTTATTTACCTCCGGCAACCCTAGCGGCGGTATTCCTGCAACAGCGACGGCACCAACACCCATTAACGGGGCAGTGGTCGCTGCAAGCGCCGCTCTTTTGCCGGATGATGATCGCCCCTTAAGCGTCAATAGCTTTACTGTTAATGAAGGTTCTCCATTTGCAGTATTTACAGTGACTGGCGTCACAGGCCAGTTTGTCAAGTTAGTTACAAGTAATGGCACGGCGACATCTGCAGATTATGGCCCTGCCTTAGAATTTTACGATGGCATTGCTTGGCAAACATACACTACAGGTGACTTTGCTCAAATTCCAGCCGGTACTTCTGGAACGGGTACTACATTATTAGTGCGCACTCCGATAGCCAATGACGTAGCGTGGGATCGAGATGAAACATTTAATTTAACTGCCAGCACTACAGGTAATGTCAATACCACCGGTGTAGCAACCATTAGCGATAGCGGTGCAGGTAGCTTATTTAGCATTAATAACACTACCGGAACACCAGATGCAATTGGAAGCCAAAGTGATTTACCAGCTACTTTAGATGATGATCGCAATCAACCTTTGTCGACAAGTGATATTTCCGTCAATGAAGGTTCACCATTTGCGGTATTTAAATTCACGGGCACCCCTAGTCAGGTAATGACTAGCCTAACGTTAAGCGGCGGCTCAAGTAATCCTGCTTCTGACAGTGGTGGCGATTATGGCTCATCCTCAACCTCTGGCATCGAATGGTGGAATGGGTCGCAGTGGGTATTACATCATGCTACTACTGCTCCCGCAGCTTCAGATAGTAATGGCGTGCTGTTGTTACGTGTGGCAATTACGAACGACACAACTGCTGATAACGATGAGACTTTCACACTCACAGTAGTAGATCGTACTTATACTGCTACGGCGACCGCGACGATTAAAGATGATGGAACTGGCACGCAATTTACCGCGGGCAGCCCAACGAACAGTAATGCAACCACCACCACGCCACCAACCCCTGTTGCAGGCGTGGTGTTGGCTGCAAACGCGGGCAACTTACCAAATGATGATCGCGCTTTAAGCGTAAACAGTTTTTCTATCAATGAAGCTTCACCGCAAGCGGTATTCACAGTCACGGGGGTAACCGGCCAGTTTGTCAAATTGGCATTAGTTAGCGGTACGGCAACGGTGGGCACTGACACTGGTTCAGCCTTGCAATATCTGAGCGGTAGTACTTGGACAAACTATACGGCAGATAGCTTTGTGCAGATGACCGGTACGACCTTGTTAGTTCGCACAACTATAACGAATGATGCGTTTGCCGATGATGGTGAAACCTTCACCTTAACTGCTACCAATACAGGCACATCCAGTGCTGTAGGAACCGCCACCATTAAGGATGATGCTACCGGTATCTTATTTAGC
>JBIJAC010000046.1:0-11440 GCA_044345935.1 Polynucleobacter sp.
TCCGCAACTACCCCTGCGCCCAGGGAAACGGGGCGGGATGCACTGCCATAACCCGTCATGCTCGATATCATGTGAACATTGTAAATTGCCTTTCCCCCTAATTAGGATCAAATTCACCATGAGCACAGCTTCCACCCCGATTCAGCGGCCCAGCCAGCGCAGCGCAAAGCAACTCCGCCCCGTCACTATTACGCGTAGCTTCACCAAGCATGCTGAAGGATCGGTGCTGATTGCCTTTGGCGATACCAAGGTGCTTTGCACGGCCAGCATCTTAGAGCGGGTTCCACCCCACAAAAAAGGCTCTGGCGAGGGCTGGGTTACCGCAGAGTACGGCATGTTGCCGCGCTCCACCCACACCCGCAGCGATCGGGAAGCGGCCAGAGGCAAGCAAAGTGGACGCACCCAAGAAATCCAACGCTTGATTGGCCGAGCCATGCGCAGTGTGTTTAATCTCAGCCTCTTGGGTGAGCGCACCATTCATTTGGATTGCGATGTCTTACAAGCGGACGGCGGTACGCGTACTGCGGCAATTACGGGCGCCTATGTTGCTGCCCGGGATGCCGTCAATACCTTGCTCGAAAAAGGCGTGATTGCAAAAGACCCGATCATCGATAGCGTGGCTGCGATTTCCGTTGGCATTTACCAAGGCACTCCGGTACTGGATTTGGATTACGCCGAAGATTCCACATGCGATACCGACATGAACGTCGTGATGACCGGTAGCGGCGGCATGATTGAATTGCAAGGCACTGCGGAGGGGCCTGCTTTTTCCCGCGCGGAATTAGCCGAGCTACTTGATTTGGCAGAGCACGGCATTCATGAACTGAGTAAATTACAGCGGGCTGCATTTGCATAAGCCCGTCGCTCCCGTCGCTACTCCTTCGATGCAAAAACTGGTTCTGGCTTCCAACAGCGCTGGCAAGGTACGGGAATTCACCGCCCTATTTGCGCCTCTCGGTATTACCATCATTCCGCAGGGCGATTTAGGAATCGCTGCTGCTAGAGAGCCCTACTTCACCTTTGTAGAAAATGCACTAACTAAAGCACGGCATGCGAGCAAAGAAAGTAATTTACCGGCCCTAGCCGATGACTCTGGCATCTGCATCGCTGCGCTGGATGGCAAACCCGGAGTACGCTCAGCACGCTATGCCGGTGAAGATTCCAGCGATGCCAAGAACAATGCAACGGTGATTGCTGAACTCAAAGACATAAGCGATCGCCGCGCCCATTACGTCTGCGCTTTGGTGTTTATTCGGCATGCCTTGGATCCAGAACCCGTGATTGTGCAAACGCAGTGGCATGGGGAGTTCATAGATGTGCCGCGAGGCAATGCCGGCTTTGGTTATGACCCGCATTTTTTTATTCCAGCACTAGGCAAAACTGCAGCTGAATTAGATCCTGCTGAGAAAAATAAGATCAGTCACCGCGGTCAAGCCTTGCGTCAATTGCTAACCATTCTCAGCCCATGAAATCCCCCGATCGGGTGCAGTTAAGCGCCCTGCCGCCGCTCTCGCTCTACATCCATTTTCCGTGGTGCGAAAAGAAGTGCCCTTACTGCGACTTTAATTCCCATCAAGTCAAATCCACTGGCTTTGATGAGGCGCGTTATATAAACGCTTTACTGGCAGACCTGCAAACCGAGTTGCCGCGCGTGTGGGGTCGCAAGGTTCACACCATTTTTATTGGCGGAGGAACACCTAGCCTACTTTCAGTCAGCGGGATGAATCAACTGCTCTCATCGGTGCGTAGCCTAATACCACTCGAAGCCGATGCTGAAATTACCATGGAAGCCAATCCCGGATCGGTCGAGGCCGATAAATTAGCGGGCTTTGCCGACTGCGGTATTAATCGTGTTTCACTCGGCATTCAGAGCTTTAATGATCGGCACCTGAAGGCCTTGGGCCGCATTCACAGCGGGGACGAGGCAAAACGTGCCATCGACATTGCTTCCCGCTATATAGATTCCATCAACCTCGATTTAATGTATGCCTTGCCAGAACAAGGTTTGGATGATGCAGCAGCAGACATTACGACCGCACTCTCATTTGGCACCCCACACCTGTCGATGTACCACCTCACGCTTGAACCCAATACGCTATTTGCTGTGCACCCACCCACACTACCCAGCGACGACATCAGTGATGCGATGTTCGAACAGAATCTAGCGATGCTGGGTGCCGCTGGTTATGAGCGCTACGAAGTCTCTGCCTACTGCAAGCCCCACCGGGAATGTAAACACAATCTCAACTACTGGCGTTTTGGTGACTACATTGGTATTGGTGCCGGTGCCCACGGCAAGATCTCCTTACCAAATGAAATTACCCGCCAGGTACGTGAGCGCCATCCAGAAACCTATATGCAGCGGATGGAAACTAGAGGGGATGCCTTGATCGAATCCAAGGCTGTTGCGCCCAGCGATCTCCCTTTTGAGTTCATGCTCAATGCGCTGCGATTAAGTCAAGGGGTTGGCACGATCAGCTTTAGTGAGCGTACCGGCTTACCGCTGCACGCAATCGCATCGGCACTCGAGACGGCAAGCAAAAAAGGCTTGCTCGATGAAAATCCGGCCGTTTTGCGACCCACCGCACTAGGTCTGCGTTACCTGAATGACTTGCAAGCCACTTTTTTATAAGGCAAATAAATCCATGCGCATTCAATATCCTATTTTTATTGGTCTCGTGGCAGCCATTTTGGCTGGCTGTGGCACTTCTGCTTACGATCTGCGGGCGTATACCCAATCGGATGGACTCGTTGGAGTTCATACGGTGAAGACGGCTAAAGAAAGTGAAACGCAGGCAATTGCTGAGGCAGAGTGCAAGAAAAAAGGGAAGCGCCGCGCTGTGTTTGTTGAGTCACGCGCAACCGTCAATGACCGCTTTCCGATCACCAACCTCTATATGTGCAGAGACTAAGTCGCTCTAAAAGTTGGATTGGGGCAACTCAATACAAAACCGTGCCCCACCCTGCGGAGCGTCTTCATACCAAATGCGCCCACCGTGCCGCGCAATGATGTGTTGGCATAGCCATAATCCCAAACCCATACCGGTTTTCTTGGCGCTATTTAGAATCGTAAACAGATCCGCCTGAATTTCTGGACTGACCCCAGCCCCATTATCGGTGATGGTAATTTGCATGCAATTAATATCACTAGCCCCCTCAATCGCAATCCGCCCCTCTTGCTGATCCGAGTCCTCCAAAGACTGAATCGCGTTATTCACTAAGTTCAAAATGACTTGCTGGATTTCAGTTTGACGGACAGGCGCGTGCAATGCTGTTGGCAAGTTCAATTCGAGTTGAATCTGCTTGGCGCGCAGCTCAGGTCGAACAATCACCAAGATCGACTCAATCAGCGTACTTAAATTAGCGCACTCCACTGCTGCTTTATCGTCGGTAAAAATCGAGCGCAGTGAACGCACGATTGAGCTTGCCCGATTGTTATCGGCCTCTAAGGCGGTGAATAATTCCTTTTGAGTGTCGGCATCTAGCTCGCCTTGCTCGAGTCTCCGCTTCAGAAACTGAATGTTGAGCTTGGATGCGCCCAGGGGCTGATTTAATTCGTGCGCAATCGAGGCGGATAACGCGCCGGTAGCGGCCGTCTTATTCGAACGCATTAAGGACTTAATCAAAGACTCACGCTCTACCAGGAGGCCCTTGATTTGCTCGTTTTCTTGTACGGAATTTTGTAGCTCTATTTTTTTCTCGCTGAGCTGGGCAAGGGCATTGCGCTCACCCAGTAATAATTTTTCATAAAAATAGTTATTGATGAAGAAAAAGAGGAGTAAGTAGGATGCCGAGAGAGTCAGACGGACAAACAAGGCTGCCGAGGTCTCTTCAAAAAGATAATTAACGCCATCGTATTTAGGATCCGTTGCGGTCAAAATTCGAAATACGATGAGCACGATCAAACCAAAAAGCAAATACTGAATGAAGTGCAAGTGGATTGAATTATCGACTTTTTTAGTCTGGCGAATCTCCCAGATTTGCCATACTGTCAGCGCGAACAATAGAAGCGATACCGTCAGTAAGCGATATAAGTATGGGGCTTGAATGGCAAGTAAATAGCCTAAAAGAGCAATAAATGCAAGAACCAGGCCAATACTGCTGACAACCCACTGCCGCGTGAGGGGGCGACTGATGCTACGAAATAGGTAGCCTGCAGTCAATAAGGAAAAGGCTAAAAAAGTACTGCCAAAAAACAAAAATAGCGGTAAGCCAAAAGACCCAATCGCATAACCCAAGCTGGAAAGCACGATTAAGGTCATTGAAATAATCCAATAGACTTTTACATCAGATCGAATCTTTTGATTATGGAAGTCAGCGTACGCATTGAGGGCAATGCCCAATGCAAATACGGCAAACATCAAATAAAAGATTTGGTTTACATTACTCATAAACGGTTAGTGTCATTGACTGTGACTACTGCAATTTCTTTTTTGGCTGCTGTGTTTTGCTTATAAAAGGCGGCAAGTGTGGCCCCAAATCGGGGTCGCAATGGCAAATATAAAAAGGTCTGGCGGAAGCTGTGAGATTCGAACTCACGGAGGACTTTCATCCTCGCCAGTTTTCAAGACTGGTGCATTCAACCGCTCTGCCAAGCTTCCTTTTTGTTGCGCCCTTAATTATAAGGAAGTTCATGGTCTGGGCTTAATGTGCCTTTCTTAGGCTGATTCTGCCCGTATTAGGCCATCGAGATGCTTGGCAATCGCCAAGGACGAGGTCAAGCCGGGCGATTCAAAACCATAGAGGTTGTATAGGCCAGCGAGGCCATGGATGCTGGGGCAATCAAACACAAAATCGCCTGCGGGTGCTCCTGGCGGCACGATCTTGGCGCGTACACCGGAATAGTCTGGCATGAGTGTGCCATCTTTTAAGCCGGGCCAATAGCGGCGCACGGCAGCATAAAAACCATCGCCGCGGCGCGGGTCAACCGAGTAGTCCACTTGCGCCTCGGCTTCAATATCGAGCCACTCCACATCGGGGCCAAACTTGGCCTGACCTGCCATATCGAGGGTCAAGTGAACACCCAGTCCACCGGGCTCCGGTATGGGGTAAATCAAGTGCCGAAATGGCGATTTGCCACTCAAGGAAAAGTAATTGCCTTTCGCAAAGTAAGCACGCGGAATATGCACGGGATCGAGTCCCTCAATTGCTGCAGCGACTTTGGGCGCGCTCATGCCGGCGCAATTAATCAATAGAGTGGTCTCAATTTGCATGGCTTCTTGCCCGCCAATCTCCAACCGAAATCCCCCGCCAGCAAGCGCATTAGCGCGTAATAAGGGTGACTGATAGGCAAGCATGCCGCCCGCATCTTCAAATCCGCCCAAGAGGGACAACATGTAACCGTGGCTATCGACAATGCCAGTGGATTTGGAATGCAGTGCAGCGGCGCATTGCAACTGCGGCTCCAAGGCAATCGCTTCTTTAGCACTAATCATCGAAATACCCGGTACGTCGTTTTCCTGTGCGCGGTGCTGCAGGGCTCGCAGATCATCCAACTGGCTATCGTCTGCGGCCACAATCAACTTACCGTATTGCTGGGTACCTACCTGATGGCTACGGCAATACTCGTAGAGCATGCGATTGCCGGCGACGCACAAGCGGGCTTTGAGTGAGTTTTTGGGGTAGTAAATGCCAGCATGAACAACTTCGCTGTTGCGGGCACTGCTGATGGTGCCAAAGGCAGGCTCGCGCTCGAGCAAAATGGTCTCTTTTCCTTGCAATGCCATTTCTCGGGCAACGGCCAAACCCACTACGCCTGCGCCGATCACGACGCAATCCAACCGCTCCATTGCTTTTCCTAAGTCGATTTGAGGGCTGTCTCACCCTTTATGGCTTAAATCGTACCATTTTCAATGATTTAGCGAATTTCCCTGCCCTTCTTGATAAAATTTGTAAATGCCTTCACAGCCCAGCTCGACCCCTCAAAACAGCCATACCGCAGTCAATGTGCTGCTCGATACTGCCTACCAAGGTATTGATGCCCCCACGTGGGCCAAGCTGTTTGTAGGTGCACGCCAATCCAAGCTCGAGGAGTTCATTGCCGATTTGTTTGCCGGCAAACATATTAATGTCAGCGAGAATCGCCCTGCCTTGCATTCGGCTTTGCGTAATCTCCACCAAACCCCGGTACTGATCGATGGCAAAGATGTGATGCCAGCGGTTGCTGCCGTATGGTCGCGCATTGAGACTCTTTGCTCGCAGTGGACTGACGTGACGGATGTGATTCACATCGGCATTGGTGGCTCCGACTTTGGTCCCCGCCTCGCCATTGAAGCGCTGGCACATGTGCCTGGCATTACCAGTCGCGGCATGCGCATGCATTTCTTGGCCAATATTGATACAGCCGAATTGGCCCGCATTTTGACCCGCGCAGAAGCCAAGAGCACGCGCGTGATTATTGTTTCCAAGTCATTCACAACCCTAGAGACCACCATGAATGCCAAAGCGGTGGTGGCCTGGCTAAAAGACAGTGGCTGCAGCCCCAGTGACGTCGCCAGTGCTTTGTATGCAGTGACTGCCAATGTGCCGGCTGCCAGTGCATTTGGTATTGCTGAGGAGAATATCTTCCCTTTTTGGGATTGGGTTGGTGGTCGCTATTCCGTTTGGTCGGCAGTTGGCCTACCGATTGCCTTGCAGTATGGCTTTGAGACATTTCAACAGTTTCTAGCTGGTGCCGAGGCGATGGACTTGCATTTTAAGAATGCACCTCTTGAGGAAAATCTACCGGTCATCATGGCCTTAGCATTGCTCCATCAGCAAAAGACCCACGGCATTCACTCATATGCAGCCATTCCCTATGCCGATGCCTTGGATTGGCTTCCAAAATGGTTACAGCAGCTCGATATGGAAAGCAATGGCAAGAGCGTCGATCGCGATGGTAAGCCAGTTCAATATTCTTCGCCGGTGGTATTTGGCAGCGCAGGCAGCAATGCCCAGCACTCCTACTTTCAGATGCTGCACCAAGGCAATGAAATCATTCCAATTGATTTCATTGCGGTGCGTGAGCCGATGAGCGATCGCCCAGAAGCCGTGGCCCACCACCGAATCTTGCTCTCAAATTGCTTAGCGCAAGCGCAGGCCTTAGCCAATGGTAAAGGGGCGAGCAATCCCAATGACGTTTACCCCGGTCAGCGCCCAAGCAATTTATTACTGCTTCCCAAGCTCAATGCTTTTTATTTGGGCGCCTTACTAGCACTGTATGAGAACCGCGCCGCTAGCCTTGGTGCCTTGTGGAATATCAATAGCTTTGATCAGCCTGGCGTCGAATATGGCAAGGTCTTAGCCAAACCAATTGAGAAGGCCCTAGCGAGCCATGCAAACGATATTATTGCGAGCGAACACATCGACGCCGTGACTGCTGCGCGGATCAATTTTTTGAATTCATAATCAGTTTCAATACACCATAGCTAGGACTCGAAGTGCAACTCTCCCCTTCTATATTTAAAGCCTACGACATTCGCGGCATCATTGATGAGACTTTAGATCCCTCTATCGCCAAATTAATTGGACAAGCCTTTGGTACAGAGATGCGTGCGCTTGGTGAAAGCGATATCGTCATCGGTCGTGATGGTCGCCTATCTGGTCCTAGCTTGATTGAGGCATTAACAGAAGGCCTGCTCTCGACTGGTATTAATGTGATTGATCTCGGTATGGTTGCCACGCCGATGGTCTACTTTGCCGCCAATCACACCCTAGATGGCAAGACGCCCAAATCCGGCATCATGATTACCGGCAGTCACAATCCCCCGAATTACAACGGCTTCAAGATGGTTCTTGGAACCGCTGCGATTTATGGTGAAAAGATCCAAGACTTACGTAAACGCATTGAGGCTAAGCAATTTGCTAGCGGCCAAGGAACCAGAAGCACCTTTGATATTTTCCCGATGTACCTCAACTACATTGTGGGTGACATCCAACTTGCTCGGCCGATGAAAATTGCCGTCGATTGCGGTAATGGTGTGGGCGGCGCATTTGCAGGTAAGTTGTTTCGGGCTTTGGGCTGTGAAGTACAGGAGCTCTTCTGTGAAGTGGATGGGCATTTCCCGAACCACCATCCTGATCCTGCGCACATTGAGAACCTACAAGACCTGATTAAGAACCTCCAGAAAACCGATAATGAATTGGGTCTTGCTTTTGATGGGGACGCAGATCGTTTAGGCGTAGTCACGAAAGATGGTCAAGTGATCTTCCCGGATCGCCAAATGATGCTCTTTGCGAAAGATGTGTTGTCACGAAACCCCGGCGGCCAGATTATTTATGACGTCAAATGCACCCGTAACCTAGCTACCTTTGTGAAAGCGCATGGTGGTGAGCCCATTATGTGGAAAACCGGCCACTCTTTAGTGAAGGCTAAGCTCAAAGAAACCGGCGCCCCACTAGCGGGTGAGATGAGCGGGCATATTTTCTTCAAAGACCGCTGGTTTGGCTTTGATGATGGCCTCTACACTGGAGCGCGCTTGCTGGAGATTCTCAGCAAAGAGAAAAATCCGAGCGATACCCTCAATCATTTACCGAATGCGATCTGCACCCCAGAGTTGCAGCTCGCTTGTGCTGAAGGTGAACCCTTTGCCATTTTGGAACGCATTAAGGCAAATGCCAAGTTCCCCACTTCTGAATCAATCAATACGATTGATGGCGTGCGGGTGGAGTATGCCGACGGCTTTGGTTTGGCCCGGCCGTCGAATACCACGCCCGTGGTAGTGATGCGCTTTGAGGCCGATAGTGATGCAGCAATTGCACGCATTCAGGCGGAGTTTAAAAGCGCTCTCTTAGCAGCCAAGCCGGATGCAAAACTGCCCTTCTAGGGTTTAGTCTCCATATGCAATAACCGCTTCCGTTGGAGGCGGATACGGATTGGGATTTCAAACTACCTTGGTGAATGTGTCAGACCTTGCTACCACCAGCAATCAAACCGCAGGAAACGTTGCGCTGAAATTAAGGCGTATCGATCGTAAATACAACTTGGTCTACCTCTGCACCACCCTGCATTGCCTGTAACTTAACCTGGATATCAGGCGTACCTTCTGGAATCGAAGATGCACTAAACGTCTGGGTGTCTGGATCAAATTTCAGCCAACTTGGCAGCGGCCTACCATTAGCCAGTGTGGCGACTAGCGTCACAGGCTTAACATCCCCATCCTGCCTTTGTTGCTGTAACAATGCATCCAATTTAGGCAAAGCCATCGGCGGCAGTTTGAGCTCAAATCCTTTTTGTGGCGATGTAGATACCAATTGAATTGACGTCCCATTAATGAGTAATTTGAAAATAACATTGACGAATCCTTTTTCAGGGGCTGGAGCTGCTTGGTTGCTGGCTAACATTCGGAACTCGCCACTTCCAATGCGATCATTATTTGATACTGCCGAGGTAGATTCACCAACCACCGAAACATTCACCCGCGACCGAGCTCCACCATTCGCGAGGGTGTCGTTGCTAGCAAGCATCATTTGCAATGCTTGCTTCAAGACAGCGCCCGTTTCCAAGTTTGAACGCAGGGTCTGCGTTACTGGAGGAAGGGGAACACCAAGGGCCTCATTTGCGATTGCGCTACTTCCCCAACGCCCGGCGCCGGCAATGTTTTGGTTTTCTAAATAATTTGAATTGCCATTAAAACGCAGTGAATCCAAGCTGCCTGGATTTTGTAAGTTCAGCTGGCCGCACGATGCTCCACTGCAATTGCTATTGTCAGGAGTCTGCTGCGGAAGATTAAAGGTAACGCTGGCTTGGGGATCAAATACGGAGAACGTAACTTCTCCTCCACTTAAGCTAGCTTGGGCAAACATAGCATTAGCGCGGTAGATCTGATCCGAGTAGGTGGTGACCCCATCCTTGACATTGACTTGACCAATAAAGCTGCTAGCGCCATCAGCTTCGGCTAGATTGACACGTACCTGGGCATTAAGGCTATACAAAGGCGCAAGGTCGCCTACTGCGGCATTAAAGTTAATGCTCGCTGCATTATTAATGGCCGCAACGCCTGCAGAGGCAGGAACGCTTTGATCTGAAATCGCTGCCAGCAATAAAGTATGGGTGTTGGGCACCGTGTCATTTACTGTGTTAACAAAGCTGATGCTGGGGTCCACCGAGATCAGGGTGCGCACATACAGCGGATTGTCATTTAATTTCGCAATCGAACTTCCAAGGATAGTTGTATCGGCATCATTATCAAAATACCGTATGTAGCTGCGCTCATACAAGAATCCAATCTTAGCTTCTTTGCCAATATAGCTGCCATTACCAATGTAGACTGGGCCATTGTAGGTTTGAGTCATGCCCGTCAAGATATCAGCCAAGATATTGATGCGTGAGCCGGTGACGGTAAAGTCATTCAGACGAGCAATGGAACCAATGCTGTCGCCCAATGTCACAACTCCGGTGCCGGCGTCAATCACCGATGATTGCATCTTATTCTGCACACCGTCGATCGTTCCAGAAACAGTGATATTGGCATTATTTGTCTTCAGCGTGGATGCCCGATCCGCTGATGTTGCAAACTTAATGTTGTCATACGTTTGCGCGCCAGTCGTGATGATGTCGGTTGTTAAGATGACTGAACCCGTTACATCCAAGCTAGAAAGCGTGATTCCGCTAGCAATGCCAAGCGAGCCGTTATCTGAGGTAACACGGTTACCGCTTAAGGCATTGGTTGCGCCAATCAGAACGGAGGCGCCAGACTCAATACGGGTACCACCGGTTTGGGTATTTTGACCGGTGAGGGTAATGGTGCCGGTACCGCCAATCACCATGGTGCCAGTCCCGCTCATATTATTCGAGTAGGTGCCAGCAGTCGACTGGCTAAATCCAAAACTGCCGTTATTGACGACGTCACCAGGAATCGACTGAATCGCTGCAATTAAATTCGCACCGGGACTAACGATGGTTGGGCCGCTATAGGTATTCATGCCGGTTAAGGTTTGCGTTCCGCCAGTAATGCGGAGTCCGCCGGTACCGCTAATGACACCTGAGAATACGTCCCCTGGTTTCGCATCGGTGATTACTAAGGAATTCGGCGCTACGGAACCCGAGATAACAGAGCCAGAGCCAGCCAAACTTTGAATAAAGGCATCAGTGGTAATGGCGCTCATATCCAGAGTTCCATTGACGGTGACTCTATCGGATTCAGCAATCGATGCATTGGCGCTTAACTTTAAAGTGCCGGCATCAACGGTGGTTTCACCGGTATACGTATTGATGGCATCCAATTGCAAAATACCCGATCCCGTCTTGGTTAAGCCACCGCTACCAGAAACCACATTGGTGATCGCTAGAGAAGTTCCGCTAACACTAACCGCGCTATTGGTAACCAAAGTTACTGGTGCAGTCACACTGCTGGTGCCGGTGCTGGTGGCTAAGGTGCCGCCCGCTAAGGTAATCGGTTCGGCTACGCCAGTGACGTTGCGCAGATCAAGGGTGCCACCAGTATTAACCGTAGTACCTGCA
>JBIJAC010000047.1:0-11424 GCA_044345935.1 Polynucleobacter sp.
CTTACAACAAAAGGTCGTTTTGCAGTAACCGCCATGATTGATTTGGCGCTACGGGAGGCCCATGGCCCCGTAACCCTAGCCGGAATTAGCCAAAGGCAACACATTTCGCTCTCCTACCTAGAGCAGCTGTTCGGTAAGTTACGCCGCTTTAACATTGTCGAGAGTACACGCGGCCCTGGCGGCGGCTATACCCTTGCACGCAAGCCTGAAGAGGTCAGCGTTGCCGATATTATTGTCGCGGTGGATGAGCCCTTGGATGCAACCCAGTGTGGCGGCAAAGGCAATTGCCATGGTGATGATGATCAACACGGCCGCTGCATGACGCATGATTTATGGGCCAATCTTAATACCCGTATGGTGGAATACCTGGCATCGGTATCGTTGCGTGATTTAGTCGCCCAGCAAGCAGATCGAGGCCAGGTTGTGCACGATTTGCGCGAGCGCAAAATTAAAGCTGAGTCAATCAAGGTAATGAAAGCAGCACCTACGCCGCTCGCAAAAAAAGAGCCTAGCATCGCCACCAAGCCATTGCTCGTGAATTCCGTTTTTAACCTTGCTCGGCAAAGTTAAGTTTCAGTATTGCATTGCTAACTACTAAAGATTTTTATTTATGAACGCACCCGAAACCAAAGCAATCCAGCCAGTATCGCTGTTTAGCCCAAAGCATTTTCCAGTCTACATGGACTACTCTGCCACTACGCCGATTGACCCTCGGGTGGTCGACAAGATGATTCCCTATCTGCGTGAGCAATTCGGCAATGCAGCTTCGCGTAGCCATGCCTTCGGCTGGGCTGCAGAAGAAGCCGTTGAGGAAGCGCGCAACGAGGTGGCGAAGTTGGTGCATGCCGATCCCCGCGAAATTGTGTGGACCAGCGGCGCAACCGAAAGCATTAATTTGGCGGTGAAGGGCGCGGCGCACTTTTATCAAGAAAAAGGCAAGCACCTCATCACCATCAAAACCGAGCACAAGGCGACCCTGGATACCTGCCGTGAGCTTGAGCGCGAAGGTTTTGAAGTAACGTATTTGGATGTTCTTCCCAGCGGCCTGATTGATTTTGACCAGCTGCAGGCAGCCATTCGCCCCGATACGATTTTGGTCTCCGTGATGTACGTTAACAATGAGATTGGCGTTATTCAGGATATTCCTCGCATTGGCGAACTGACTCGCTCAAAAGGAATCATCCTGCACGTGGATGCAGCCCAAGCCACCGGTAAGATTGAAATTGATTTGGAAAAAATCAAAGTCGATTTGATGAGTTTTTCTGCACATAAATCCTATGGACCCAAAGGCATCGGCGCTTTGTTTGTGCGTCGTAAGCCCCGCATTCGGATTGAAGCGCAAATTCACGGTGGTGGGCATGAGCGCGGCATGCGTTCCGGAACATTGCCAGTGCATCAAATTGTTGGCATGGGTGAAGCGTTTAAATTTGCCCGCCTCGATATGATTGAAGAAAACAATCGCATTCGTGCCTTGCGCGATCGCCTCTTAAATGGTCTGCGTGATATCGAAGAGGTCTATGTCAATGGCGACATGGATCAGCGCGTGGCGCATAATCTCAATATTAGTTTTAATTACGTCGAAGGCGAATCGATGTTGATGGCCTTGAAAGACATCGCCATTTCATCGGGATCGGCATGTACTTCTGCATCCTTAGAGCCATCCTATGTGCTGCGTGCCCTTGGTCGTAATGATGAACTAGCTCACAGCTCCATTCGGTTTACCATTGGCCGCTTCACCACCGAAGAGGAAGTGGACTTTACGGTGCAATTGGTCAAAGAGAAGATCGCCAAGCTCCGCGAATTGTCTCCTTTGTGGGAAATGTTCAAAGACGGCATTGATTTAAGTACGATTCAGTGGGCAGCCCACTAAACAGATTAAAACAGTAGGAGAAAGAACCATGGCATATAGCGATAAAGTAATTGATCATTATGAGAACCCCCGTAATGTGGGCTCGTTTGCAAAGACCGACGACAACGTTGGTACTGGCATGGTGGGCGCGCCTGCTTGTGGCGATGTCATGAAATTGCAAATTCGGGTAAATGAGCAAGGCATCATTGAAGATGCGAAGTTCAAAACCTACGGATGTGGATCGGCAATTGCTTCTTCCTCGCTCGTAACCGAGTGGGTTAAAGGTAAAACGCTGGATCAGGCCCTAGAGATTAAAAACTCCTTGATAGCTGAAGAGTTAGCCTTACCACCCGTTAAAATCCATTGTTCTATCTTGGCGGAAGATGCCATCAAGGCAGCTGTTCAGGATTACAAAGAGAAGCATCCAGGCAATTAAGTTGATCTGTACTTAGGAATCCCTTATGGCAATTACACTCACTCAAAAAGCCGCTGCACACGTCAATCGCAACCTGGAAAAGCGTGGCAAAGGCTGTGGTTTGCGTCTAGGCGTTCGCACGACCGGCTGTTCAGGCTTAGCCTATGAGTTGGAGTATGTGGACGATGTCGCTCCTGAAGATCAGATGTTTGAATCCAATGGCGTTAAGATTTTTGTGGATCCCAAAAGCTTGGCTTATCTTGATGGTACCGAACTCGATTTTGTGCGGGAAGGCCTGAATGAGGGCTTTAAGTTCCAGAATCCAAACATGAAGGACGAGTGTGGTTGTGGCGAATCATTCCGCGTCTGAGAATTACTTTCAATTTTTTGGTTTAAGTCCGCAATTCAGTTTGGATCTGGCGCAGCTAGATCTTGCCTACTTGGCCATCCAAAAAGAGGTTCACCCCGACCGCCATACCCAAGGTAGCGACAGTGAGCAGCGGATTGCCATGCAAATGGCAACCCTAGCCAATACGGCACACCAAACCTTAAAGCACCCGATTCAGCGCGGCTTGTATCTGTGCAAATTGCATGGCGTTGAAGCGAACTTAGAGACCAATACAGCCATGCCAACGGCGTTCCTATTGCAGCAAATGGCGTGGCGCGACAGTCTGGATGAGAATCCCGATGATTATGCTGCGCTTGATGCATTGGCGACTGAAGTTGACTCTGCATACCAGGCTGCTTTAGTTGAGTTAGCAGAGGCAATGGATCGGACGCATAATTACCAGCGGGCAGCCGAATTGCTTCGCGGCCTTTTGTTTATCGACAAATTTGCTACTGAATTAGATGACGCCATTGCGGCACTTGCTTGAGTTAATGATCAATGGCTTTATTACAGATTTCTGAACCCGGTATGTCACTTGCGCCCCATCAGCGGCGCATTGCGATTGGCATCGATCTGGGCACCACCAATTCCTTGGTTGCAGTGGTGCGCGACGCTCTGCCGAAGGTCTTGGCGGATGAACAAGGTCGCGAATTGCTTCCATCGGTTGTACGCTATCTACCAGGTGGTCGAACCCAGGCTGGATTTGAGGCGCTCGAAAGCGTAGTCAGCGATCCAAAAAATACGATTGTCTCCGTTAAGCGTTTTATGGGTCGCGGCCTTGGTGATGTGGATCATTTAGAAAATGCCCCATACGACTTTGTCGATCAGCCCGGTATGCTTAAGTTGCGAACGGTTGCGGGTGACAAGAGTCCAATCGAAGTGTCCGCTGAAATCTTGGCGCGCTTGCGGCAGTTGGCAGAGGATTCGGTCAATGACGACATCGTTGGTGCTGTGATTACGGTTCCGGCCTACTTTGACGATGCGCAGCGACAGGCCACAAAAGATGCCGCTAAATTAGCTGGTGTTGAAGTGTTGCGTTTGCTCAATGAGCCAACCGCGGCTGCGATTGCCTATGGCCTTGATAACGCATCCGAAGGCCTTTATGCAGTTTATGATTTAGGCGGCGGCACCTTTGATATCTCCATTTTGCGGATGAGCAAAGGCGTCTTCGAAGTCTTATCTACTGGCGGTGATTCGGCATTGGGCGGGGATGATTTTGACCATCGCCTGTACTGCTGGGTGATCGAACAAGCCAAGTTAGCCCCGATTTCGATTCAAGACCACCGTGCTTTGCTAATGGCTTGCAAAACAGCCAAAGAACAGCTTAGCCATAATCCCTTAGCGCGGGTACATCAAACACTCAGTGACGGCACCGTAGTGAATGTTGGGGTCAGTCAGGCGCAATTTTTTGAAATGACGCAAAACTTGGTTGCCAAAACATTAACTGCGGTTCGAAAAGCATTACGGGATTCCGGGCTAAAGGCGGAAGAAATCAAAGGCGTTGTGATGGTGGGCGGCGCAACGCGCATGCCACATGTGCAGCGCGCAGCGGGCGAGCTCTTTGGTACGGCGCCACTCAATAATCTCAACCCTGATCAGGTTGTTGCGATGGGTGCTGCAATGCAGGCTGATCTGCTCGCCGGAAACCAAGGCAAGAATGAAGAATGGCTATTGCTGGACGTGATTCCGCTGTCCCTTGGCATTGAGACCATGGGCGGTTTGGTAGAAAAGATTATTCCGCGCAATACACCCATTCCAGTTGCGCGGGCACAAGAGTTCACCACCTTCAAAGATGGTCAAACCGCGTTGGCTTTGCATGTGGTTCAGGGCGAGCGCGAAACATCGGCGGATTGCCGATCACTTGGTCAGTTTGAGCTACGCGGTATACCGCCGATGGTTGCTGGAGCAGCACGTATTCGGGTGACCTTTCAGGTGGATGCCGATGGTTTGTTATCGGTGCGCGCTACCGAGCAGGGCTCGGGTGTTGAGGCTTCGATCAATATCAAGCCATCCTATGGCTTAAGTGATGCAGACATTACACGGATGCTCCAAGATGGCTTTGCATCTGCTCAGGTTGATTTAAAAGCTAGGGCGCTGCGCGAAGAGCAGGTCTCGGCTCAGCGTTTGCTGGATGCAGTTCAGGCCGCATTGATTGCTGATAGTGATTTATTAAGCGACGTTGAGCGTACTGCAGTAGATCAGGCCATGGCAGCATTGCAAAGCACTCTATCGTCAGAGGAAGATAGCGATGTGTTGCGGCGCGCTGTTGATCATGCCGCTAAAGCAACCGATGATTTTGCGCAAAAGCGCATGAATGCCAGTATTCAAAAGGCCTTAACTGGCAAAAGCGTTTCTGAAATTTAATTAAACGATTGAGATCAAGCAATGACCCAAATTGTGATTTTGCCCCACACTGAATATTGCCCCGATGGCGCAGTGCTCGAAGTTTCCCCCGGTACAAGTATTTGCGAAGCCTTGCTGGAAAACGATATCCCCATTGAGCACGCATGCGACATGGTGTGCGCCTGCACTACCTGCCACGTGATCGTTCGTGAAGGCTTTAAGAGCCTCAATGAGCCCGATGAAAATGAGGAAGATTTGCTTGACCGGGCATGGGGACTCAATCCCTTATCGCGGCTTTCCTGCCAGGCCATTATTGCGAAAGAGGATTTGGTGGTTGAGATACCGAAATACTCAATCAACCACGCCAAAGAAAATCATTAAGGGCGCCTGAATTAAATACCCTAGTGCTTTATGAAAGTGCGCTTAAGAATTGGGCTTTAATAGCAGCCGTAATGCTTTGCCTTCCATGCCGCTTACGCTCTAATAAGCCCACTTTTCGATAAATGGTTTTTCCTGGCAAGGTATGAATGCGCAGGCGCAGATCATGCTTCCAGTCAACGTTGGCTAATTGGGGAATGATGGAGTAGCCAAGACCTTGTCTAACTAGCTCAATAATGGCTTCTACGGAATTTATTTCCATGCCTTCATTGATTGCAAGCTTGTTTACTTTTATGGCTTGATCCACTAAATGACCGGTCCACGTTTTCCGCTCGAAACGAATAAAGGGCAAGCTTTTTGGTATGGTTTCGTCGCCTATGGCTGGGCGACTCCGTTTTTGGCCTGTTTGCGGCAGTATGAGAACCATGGGTTCTTTGTATAGCTCAGTCCATATGGCGCTTTGGGGCAGCGCAAACGGCGACTCGGTGACGATGGCTGCATCTAAATTTCCGTCAATGACTTGCTCGAGGAAGTCGCTCGACAATCCAGCAATCAATTTAATCTCAAGTTCAGGGTAGTTGCGTTTTAATTCGTCCAATGCCTTGCCAAAATGACCCATCAGGGTTGAGACTAAAGCACCCAATACGATGGTGCCGCTCAATTCATTTTTGAGACCGCTTCCCAAGGATTCATATCGCGCAATGATGTCTTGAATCGGCTCAATCAGGGCTCTGCCGTGGTTGTTTAGTACCAAAGACCGCTTATTGCGATCAAATAAGGCGATGCCAATTTCTGCTTCCAAGTGCTGCAATTGCTGACCGGCAGCGGCAGCTGTAAGGCCTATTTCCCGAGCAGCAGCGGCAACGCTGCCGTGGCGGCTAATGGCGATGAAGTTTTTAAGGACACGAATGCTGGACATGGCTTTATTATAGTAAAGAATTACTTTATCTCGATAAAAAAACAATTCGATTTATTGTTTACGATACCCCGATATAATTTTGGTATGTCTAAAGTGAACTTAAAAGTCAAAGTCTGGCGTGGAACCGAGCAAGGCGAGTTTGTTGAATACCTTGTGCCGCGCAATTCTAATCAAACCGTGCTCGATGTGGTGACCTACATTCAGCGTAAATTAGATCCAACGCTGAGCTATCGTTTTGCGTGCCGAGTCGGGATGTGTGGCTCATGTGCGATGACGGTAAACGGGGTGGCCCGCTGGACCTGCCGTACCCATGTAGCAAAGATTGTCGAAGGCGATTCACTCGAAATCGCACCCCTGAATAATTTGCCTGTGATTAAAGACCTCGCAACCGATATGCGTGAGTTCTTCAATAAGTGGAAAGGGGCAGTTGGTTTTTTTAAAGGCGAGCAAACGCGCCATGATGATTTTGCTATCGTCAAACCCGATTCAGAGGAGCGCCAACTAGCCAATGCCGGTATTGAGTGTATTGGCTGTGCTGTCTGCTATGCATCATGCGATGTAGTGGCCAGTCGCTCTGATTATTTGGGGCCGGCTGCGCTCAATCGCGCTTGGACCCTGACCAACGATGTACGGGATACCCAGCAATTGGATCGACTGCGGGCAGTGGCTGGCGATGCCGGTTGCCATACCTGCCATACGCATGGCAGCTGTACCGAGCGTTGTCCAAAGCAGCTAGAGCCGACTGCTGGCATTTCTGGATTGAAAAAGTTAGTGGCTAGGGCTGCTGTGCGCGGTACGAAGTGGGGCAAGTTGTGAGTTTGGCTATCAGTAATACTGCGCTACTGCAAGCTAGACTCTGGTATGCCCAGCGCATTAGTGCGATGGTCTTGGGTTTATGCGTTGCAGTTCACTTATTTATTATGTTTTACGCCATCCGTGGCGGCCTTACTGCAGGCGAAATCTTAGGCCGCACGCAGGGCAATTGGCTATTTGCTATTTTTTATGAAGTATTTGTGTTGGCCTGTTTAGTGCATGCACCCATCGGGCTGGCCAATATTTTGCGTGAAAACTTCCCGCGTTCACCCGGAGTGAGCGTACTTCCTTGGGTCTTGGCAGCCCTAATATTGGGATTAGGGACTACGGCCGTGATTGGTGTCTTTACGGGTGGAGTAGGGCGATGAGCAATAGACCAACACTGGATCACCGTGCCAAATCCCATATGTCTTACTTCATTTATGTGGCGCACCGGGTTTCAGGCCTTTTGCTTGCCTGTTTCTTGCCCATCCATTTCTTCTTACTGTCTCAGTCCCTATTTGGCGCCGATGAGCTTGATCGCTATTTAAAATTGACGGATTTTTGGGCAGTGAAAGTCGGTGAGTGGGGTTTGGTAACTCTATTGACAATTCATCTAGTAGGGGGCGTTCGCCTCCTCATGA
Source organism: Polynucleobacter sp. (assembly GCA_044345935.1). Taxonomy (GTDB): domain Bacteria; phylum Pseudomonadota; class Gammaproteobacteria; order Burkholderiales; family Burkholderiaceae; genus Polynucleobacter. Next base: position 7,729 of record JBIJAC010000047.1, read on the forward strand.
TTGAGTTTGGAACGTGGCGCGGATTACGTAAGGGCTGGATTCAGGCGGCCATCGTTCTCTCGATTATTTCCGGCCTATTATTTTTAGCATTAGCAGATTAATTGGGGGCAGCATGCAATTGCAGATGAATATGGTTGAGGATGCATGTAAAGAGCTGTACATCCGCGCCTTAAAAAAATTACCAGACGACGTAAAGCAAGGCATCGATCGCTTGAATCAAGCCGAAACGGATCAGCGCGCCCAGGTTGTCTTGCAGACCATGGTGACAAACATCGCCGTAGCAGAGCGAGAAGATAACTTACTGTGCCAAGATACGGGGCTGCCGATCTATAACGTCAAGATCGGCCGTAATGTGGAATTCGATGGCATGGCATTAAAAGCCGCGATTCGCAAAGGCTGTGAACGGGCTACTACGGAGTATCCACTTCGCTCTTCGGTGGTGCATCCCATCACCCGAAAAAATAACCATACATCCTGTGGCATTGATATGCCAGCAATCCACCTCGACTTCAGCGCTGACAATGAATCGGTTGAAATAGAGATGATTCCGAAGGGGAGCGGCTCAGAGAACAACTCCTATCTGAAGATGGCTATTCCTGCAGAAGGCATTTTGGGCGTTAAAGCATTTGTAATTGAGAGTGTGGTTGCTTCGGGTGGAAAAACGTGTCCGCCAACTATTGTTGGTGTTGGCGTTGGTGGAACCTCAGATCAGTGTGTGGCTATGGCTAAGCGCGCTGCTACCCGCCCAATTGGCAGCTCCTGTGCCGATGCCGAGGGCGCAAAGCTGGAGCAAGAACTGAGTGCGGCAGTGAATCGCCTTGGTATTGGGCCACAAGGCTTAGGTGGTGATGGCACTGCGTTTGCAGTGCATGTCGAATTAGCCGCAACCCACATTACGATGAACCCGGTAGCGGTCAATATGCAATGCCATTCAGCAAGGCGTGCGCGCGCCACTTTTACACCCAGTGGTGTTGAGTACGGATTTTAGGAAGAGCAATGGCACATTACTATTTACCAACCCCTGTGAGCGAAGCCGATATCCGTCGCTTAAAAATTAACGATACGGTAACGCTGCAAAATACGCTGTTTGGTATTCGGGATGCAACCCAGATTCACATGTTTGATCACGGTCGAAAGACGAAGTTTGATTTGACTGGCCACGCCGTCATTCATACCGCTCCCAATGTGCGTAAGGTAGCAGTCAGTTCTGAGTTTCCAGCGGGGTATGAGGCTATTTGCATCGGCACAACGACATCCGATCGCATGGAACGCTTTACCCAACCGCTAATGACTCAGAACGGCGTACGCATGATCGTCGGCAAAGGCGGTATGCGGGAAGGATCCTCCGAGGCATTTGCAGAGCTCGGCGGCGTGTACTTAGCGATTATTGGCGGTACTGCCGCTCTAGAAACTACTTGGATTGAGCAAATCGAAGACGTCGATATGGATGACCTCAATCCGGAGTCGCTCTGGCGCTTTAAGATTCGTGATTTTGGCCCGCTACTGGTGGCGATGGATAGCCACGGCGGCAGCATCTATCAGGAAGTTAAAAGCGATGTTGCGAAAAACAAGATTGATGTACTCAAAAGCTTAGGAATCGAATCATGAATGCGCCCCTCAATATCAAAACCCTTGAAACGGATATCTTAATTTTGGGTTCAGGTGGAGCCGGCCTTTTTGCGGCTCTCCACGCGCATCAAACTAACCCCAATTTGCACATTACGATTGCGGTTAAAGGCCTTTTGGGTAAGTGCGGTTGCACACGCATGGTACAGGGTGGGTATAACGTGGCCTTAGCCGAGGGTGACTCGGTCGAGCGTCACTTTATGGATACCATCGAGGGTGGTAAATGGTTATGCGATCAGGATTTAGCATGGACCCTGGCTACCATGTCGGTTGAGCGTATTCGTGAGTTAGAGAATGAACTGGGATGCTTTTTTGATCGCAACCCCGATGGCACGATTCACCAAAAGGCATTCGCAGGGCAGACTTTTGATCGTACTGTGCATAAAGGCGATTTAACTGGCATTGAAATTATCAACCGTTTGGCTGAGCAGGTATGGGCACGCGGCATCCATCGCCTAGAGGAATACCGTGCAGTGGAATTAATTCATAGCGTTGACGGCAAGTCCTTAGCAGGTGTTTTAATGCTGGATATGCAGAACGGTCAATTTACCTTGGTTCGCGCTAAAGCGGTTTTACTGGCTACCGGTGGTGGACCCACCATGTACAAATACCATACCCCCTCTGGTGATAAGAGTTGCGATGGTTTAGCAATGGCGCTGCGTGCAGGCCTAGTTTTGCGTGATATGGAGATGGTGCAGTTTCATCCGACTGGTCTTTTGGCAGGGCCTGATACGCGCATGACCGGCACCGTTCTTGAGGAAGGTTTGCGCGGGGCAGGCGGATATTTGCTGAACGGTAATAAAGAGCGCTTTATGGGCAATTACGATGCGCGTAACGAGCGCGCGACCCGCGATATCGTCTCGCGTTCGATTAATTCCGAGATTCGGGCAGGGCGAGCAACGCCCAATGGCGGTGTCTATATTCAGATGAGCCACCTCGGGCCTGATACGGTCCGTAAATTGTTTAAAGGGATGGTTGAGCGTTGCGCAGATAGTGGATTCAATTTAGCAGAAGAATTGGTTGAAGTGGTTCCAACGGCGCATTACATGATGGGCGGCCTCGTATTTAAGCCGGATTGCAGTACTGATTTGCCTGGCCTATTTGCTGCTGGTGAGGACACGGGGGGAGTACATGGTGCCAATCGCTTGGGTGGTAATGGCGTAGCTAACTCCACGGTATTTGGCGGTATTGCCGGCGATGTCATGGCAAAGTGGGTCGTCAATCAACCCTTGCCTGCTTGCAATATGGCAGAAGTTACCGCTAGCATCGAGGCGCATGAGGCGCCACTCAAGCGTGCGCCGGGTGATATTGAGAAAATACGCGATGCGCTCGCTGAAGTGATGTGGAATGACGTTGGCATTTCGCGCAGCAAAGAAAGCTTGCAGCGGGCCCGTACTAAATTAGACGAGTTGGATCGCTCGCTAAATCAGATGGGTGTGGGTGATTTACAGCGCGCGTACAACCTAACGTGGCAAGATTGGATGAATTTACGTAATCTGATCTTGGTGAGTAAATCCGTTACTGAGGCTGCAATTGCCCGGGAAAATTCACGTGGCGCGCATTACCGCGAGGACTTTCCGGAGCCTGGCGACTTGGATACTTCATACTTTACAGCGGTGAAGCTATTCAATGCGCAGTTACTGATTGAAAATAGACCCGTTTTGTTTAATCGCGTAAAGCCCGGTGAAACTATCCTAGTTGAGGAATTGATTTAATTTCCACAGAAGAAGCAGAAGGTAAATTATTTTAGAAATTCTTCAGCCGGTTTCAGTCACCCTTGCGGTGCTGATCATCTTTTGTGCCTACTTTATATTTGGCGTATCTGGCTTTGGAGCATCGCTTGTTGCTGTCCCTTTATTGGTGCAGCTATATCCATTAACTACAGTGGTCCCGATGATGGTTCTAATGGATATTTGTGCTTCGCTTTATTTGGGGGGGAAGTCTTCTAAAGAGGCAGATAAAAGAGAGTTACTTTGGCTTTTTCCATTTACTTTGGTTGGTATGGTAATTGGTATTACCTTATTGATTAGCGTACCAAGCGAGCCTCTGCTAATTATTCTAGGAATATTT
>JBIJAC010000048.1:0-11411 GCA_044345935.1 Polynucleobacter sp.
GATCAAGCAAGTTCGGAACAAAAGGGGCAGCCGAAGCTGCCCCTTTGAACGAATTGCGCAATACACCTGCGCTCAAGGATTACTCCTGCAATTAAAGTGAGTAGTACATGTCAAATTCGATGGGGTGCGTCGTCATACGGAAACGAGTAACCTCTTCCATCTTCAAATCAATGTACGCATCTAACATCGAATTGGTGAACACACCACCACGGGTTAAGAACTCACGATCCTTATCCAAGCACTCCAAAGCCTGATCAAGGCTATGGCATACGGTTGGGATCTTTGCATCTTCTTCTGGTGGCAAGTCATACAAATTCTTATCAGCAGCTTCACCTGGATGAATCTTGTTCTGCACGCCGTCCAAACCAGCCATCAAGAGTGCCGAGAAGCAGAGATATGGGTTAGCTAATGGATCTGGGAAGCGGGTTTCAATGCGGCGACCTTTTGGATTTGATACGTGTGGAATCCGAATCGAAGCAGAACGGTTACGTGCAGAGTAAGCCAATTTCACTGGCGCCTCAAAGCCGGGAACCAAACGCTTATACGAGTTGGTGCCTGGATTGGTAATAGCGTTCAGTGCACGAGCATGCTTAATGATGCCGCCGATATAGAACAAGGCAAATTCAGAAAGACCGGCATACCCATTGCCGGCAAACAAGTTCTCACCGTTCTTCCATACGGACTGGTGTACGTGCATACCGGAACCATTGTCACCAACGATGGGCTTTGGCATAAAGGTAGCGGTCTTGCCATAGGCGTGGGCTACGTTTTGCACTACATACTTCTGCCAAATGGTCCAGTCCGCGCGCTGGGTTAGTGTGCTGAAGCGGGTACCCAATTCGTTTTGGCCTTGGCCAGCAACTTCATGGTGATGCACTTCGACTGGAATGCCCATGGACTCCAAAATCAGACACATTTCAGAACGCATGTCTTGGAAGGTGTCAACCGGAGCTACTGGAAAGTAACCGCCTTTTTTACCAGGACGGTGGCCAGTATTGCCACCTTCAATCTCAGCAGACGATGACCAAGGGGCTTCTTCCGAATCAATCTTGACGAAGCAACCCTTCATGTTGTCGCCCCAACGGACGCCATCAAAAATAAAGAACTCAGGCTCTGGACCAAAGAAGGCAGTATCACCCAGTCCAGTTCCCTTTAAATAGGCTTCAGCACGCTTGGCGATCGAGCGTGGATCACGATCGTATCCTTTGCCATCCGATGGCTCGATGACATCGCAGGTAATTACTAAAGTTGGCTCTTCATAGAAGGGGTCGATGTAAGCAGCAGTTGGGTCAGGCATCAACAACATATCGGAGGCTTCAATGCCCTTCCAGCCGGCAATCGAAGAACCATCAAATGCATGACCGCTTTCAAACTTATCTTCATCGAAATGCGAAATGGGCACAGTCGTGTGCTGTTCTTTGCCTTTGGTATCGACAAAGCGAAAGTCAACAAAGGTGCACTCTTTTTCTTTAACCAACTTCATTACGTCAGCGACGGTTTTTGTCATGCAAATCTCCTCAATAAGTGAAACGAATTCTGTAATCGGTGGTATGCCCTGATGGTGCACACAACACCCGCTCAATGTATGCAATGTATCCAAAGCGAACCGCTTGAATAGCTATTATTGCACTAGTAAAGTGCCTAAAAAGGGTGTTACTCGGGTTTATGCACTAAATTAGTGCTTAATTAGGTCGTGAATTTCATAATTTAAGGCTTGAGTCCCTAGGCGAAGGGCTTCCCAAGCAGGCTGTACCGTATCGGCGCGGCCCTTGACGCCCAACTCAATATGCCGGCGAGCATAAACACCGCCTCGTACGGGATCCCCTACCGACGGCAAGCTAAAGACTTTGACGCCCTCAAAACGACGCTCAATCTCCTCCATTAGCGGCGTTAATCGCGATTCAATGCCCTCGGGAACAATAAAACTTTTTTCTAGCCAGTTCTCTTGATGAAACAGGTGCGAATAATGGTGATCAAGACACCACGCCATCATGGGCGCCGCCATCACTGGAAAGCCAGGGAAAAAATGGTGCTCTCGAATCCGAAATCCCGGAATTTGGTTGTAGGGATTGGGAATGATTTCGCAGCCCGCTGGAAACTCACCCATCTTAAAGCGATGCTGATTCTCGGCAAGCGATAAATCGGCTTTTGCCGCATCACCCTCTGCCATGGTAATGATGCGATTGGCAATCAGTGCCTTTGCTTCCGGATGCAATTCGATCTCTAAACCCAATGCTTTAGCTGCGCTCGCACGCGTATGGTCATCCGGTGTAGCGCCAATACCACCCGTACTAAATACAATATCGCCACTAGCGAAGGTTTCTTTCAGGCATTGCACAATTTGGTCTGGATCATCGCTGACATAACGGGCCCACGATAAAGTCAAGCCGCGTTCATTGAGCAACTCAATCATTTTGCTGAGGTGTTTATCAGCGCGACGGCCCGATAAAATCTCATCGCCAATCACAATCAAGCCAAAGCGGCGTGACGATTTTATTTCTATGTCAGCCATTTAGGATGGCTCCATATCAATCACAGCGTGTTCCACCTTCGGCATTTTGACCTCTTCCGTTGCGCGCAATTCTTTGAGAGCGCCCAATAAGAAATGGGAAAACCACAGCGCGGCAAAGACAAAGATAATGGAGTAGATCCAAAGCGCGACAAAGCTAACAAAGGGAAACAAAACCAAGGCCAGCGCAGAGGTCGCCCAAAAGAAGGTGGGCACCGCACCCAGCATGCCAGCTGCGACACCCATGCCGAGTAGCTCCCAGCGATAGCGCTCGAGCAAGATATCCCGCTCGTCAGTCGTTGCATGCTTAAGCAATACGTCATACGACATTAAGCGCATGGTGAGCCAGCCCCAGATCAAGGGGGGCAATATCGCCACCAATGGCGGAACCCACCATACCGGCAGAGTCAACATAATCAAAGCCAAGCAAATGAATGCAGACCAAATAGTATAGAAAAAACTACCGATCATGCCGCCCTTGCCGAGCGCTTCGATACCCTGATACGCACCCTGACGCATCACACTAGCGACAATCGCTGGAACGGTTGAAAACGCGATGTAGACCAGCAAGCTGGTTGCGATTAAAGGAATTAAGAGCATTACCAAAAACAACGGGGCGATCCAGGCGCGCGCTTCATCTAATCCGACCCAGGTCAATACAGTTTGGATCCAGCTGGTAAAAATAGAGGTGGTTAAAAACACCCGCAGAATGTCGAGCGCAGGCGACCAAATCAACCAAATGGCAATGCCCCACAGAATCGACACAATCAAAAAAGGCCGAAAACTCAGCCAGAGCATACGGGGATGCATCGTACCTACCACAGCTAAACCAAGGGAACGAAATACGTTTTGGACGCCTTGCATTGGCTTACTTTCCCCTTAAGTTGAATAAATGAAGGTAGGCGTGGCGCAATCCTTGCCACTGCTGAGCCCAAATGGAATGGGACACATTAACGCCCCGTACTCCGGTAGGATAAACCGTGCTTGGAAATACCGCTGTTCTAAAAAGCATATCCCACCACGGAAATAAAACACCAAAGTTACAACCGCCCAATACGCCCGGTTTACCAATCGCCTCATGGCCATAGCCAACGGCATGGTGCATCCGGTGGAACATCGGCGAAATAAATAGGTAGCGCCCAATACCCAAGTGTATTTTTAGATTCGCGTGCTGCCAACTTTCAATTAACTGACCAACGACAACCAAAAAGATAAACTGGCCTGGGGAGACGCCAAACAGTAAGGCAAAGAATGCAAAGACAAGTGCGTGCATGATGTCATCGACAACGTGATTGCGGTCATCCGACCAGGCATTCATGGCCACTTGACTATGGTGCAAGGTATGCAATTGCCACCACCACTGGAATCGATGGGAAGCGCGGTGATAGACGTATTCAACAAAGTCCAGCATTACGAGGTAAATGCAAAAGCTCACTAGTGGGATGGTGGTGACACCCGGCCACCAATCTTCCACATTGAGTCGTTCAAAACGCCAGTCGTGCAAAACCGATTGCATCTGGAAAAACAGTCCAGAAAATGCAAAGAAAATGAACATTTGAAAAAAGCCCAGTCGGTGAAAAAGCGTATAGGCCACATCAGGCCATTTGGCTTTTACGTGCGCACCTTGATCTTCAGCCGGATTGGCACGCTCCCAGGTCCGCAACACAAGCACAATTATGGCAATTTGCAGGACGCCCAGCATGAACCACTCGACGCCGTCGTAGGCATCTTCAGCCAATCCAATCCAATGCAGCTGAAATAAAATTGGCTCCATGACGTGACGATAGAGACTCTCATGTACTTCGCCATACCAGCGAGCGATGACCAAATCAGTATCGACAAGGCTCATGCTGGCCGACCCTTTGCTGGGCCTAAAGGGAGAACATCAAAGCAATAGCCTTTGCGTTTCCAGCCCTCAATGAGAGGTTCTAAAACGGCCGGAGCCCACGCATCTTTGCGCGACCAAATACCCAAATGCGCCATCGTAATAGTGCCCGGCTTCACTGATCGCAAGGCTTTTTCCAAAAGAACTTGATTCGGGAACTTCTCCGAGTTCAACTCATCTCCTAAAAAACCGGCGGGTGCCCAGCCAATGTGGCGATACCCACACTGCTCTGCCATTGCTAGCAGCCGCGGAGAAGTCTTGCCGCCAGCAGCACGCCAAATCGGATCTAAGGGTCGATTACTAATCTCCTGAAAACGGGTGTTCACCCGATTAATCTCCGCACAGACTTCAGCACCGTTCATGGATTTGACTTGATTGGCGTAAGCACCGAACTGCGGTTTCATTTGAACCCTTGCATCACCAGCTGAATTTGCTGACAAATCTTTCACAAAGTAGACGTGATCATAGGTATGGCTACCAAACTGGTGCCCTTCTTTGACGCGGTCTTGCCAAAAAGGTTTCCAGCTATCGTCTAAAGAATAGTCGCCACGGAAGGTTTTTTCATTGGCCAAAAAGAAGGTGGCCTTCACTTGCTGCCGATTCAGAATCGCAGCAACCGTTTCTGCTACCGCCATATTGCCAGTATCAAATGTAAGGTAAATCGGCTTTTGACAGGCTTTTGCTTGCGCTAGGCCCGCATCTAGTGCAGAGACTAAGGCAAGCGATAAGAAAAGAAAGGGCCTAATTGCGAAGCGCATGTGCTGCATTACTCCCAAGGCGCGCGCGGATGAAAGAAAATACCGTGGGGGGACTTACCAACCGGGATGACACTAACTAGTTTCATGGTTGGCACATCAATCACACCTGCTTTACGTGCAAACCGAAAGGTGACCCACAACTGCTTACCATCCGGTGTCAGCTCCATATCATCGGGTCCCGCTGGCAAGCCAGTAATGTCGCCCACTTTTTCCAGGGTTTGCATATTAATCAGAGAAATGCTGGAAGCAATCCGATTGGTTACAAACACGTGCTTGCGATCGCCCTGTGGCCGAAAGTTGTGAGCACCTTTGCCCGTAAAAATCTTTTTGACTTCGCGGCGATTACGCCAGTCGAGTACTTGCACATAGTCGCCGCCGGTAATACCCACCAAAAGGTATTGATCTCCCGGCGTCATCCAGAGTCCAGCTGGTGCTGGCCCGGTTGGTATCTTCCACAACAAGGTCTGATTCACCAAATCAATCACAGCAAGGTCATTTGAATCCTGCATCGTTACAAATGCCAGCTTACTGTCCGCAGTAAATGCAATGTGGCTTGGCGTTTTACCAACAGCAATCGTTTTAGCTAACTTTAAATCTGCCCCGTTGGCAGAATAAATATCAACGCGGTCCAAGCGGTTTGCCGCAGTAATAAACCAGCGGTTATCTGGAGAGTAACCAATGTGATACGGATCGATGATTTTGGGAATACGTCCCGTTACCTCACCCGTCAATGGATTCATCAAGGCAATGTCATTGCCCATTGCGTTGGCAACCAATAAGGTTTTTTCATCGGGCGTCAACATGACGTGATGCGGTTCTTTGCCGATGGGCATGGTTTTAGTGACCGTGCGGGTTTTCATGTCGACCAGACTCACGCTGGCGTCACCGGAATTTAGAACCACTGCTAAAGTAGGTTCGGTAGGGGTGGCAGCATGAACCAGCCCCATCACAATGGCACTCGCTATAAAAACGAGTCCCGACCGATGGGCAACTTGAAAAAAAGCGGGTATATGCACGTCAATGGCCTGTTTACAAATGAAAGTTGATCTAGAGCCCTATTGTAAGCAGTTTGCGGCTTAACGCAGGCTTGCAAAGACCTTTTCGAGGCGCTTTAAAGACATCGGAGTTGGGGTTTTGAGTTCCTGCGCAAAGAGGGCCACACGGAGCTCCTCCAGTTGCCAACGAAAATCCCGCAGGCCTGGGTCATCCTGCATTGCATAAGATGAGCCCTTGGCGCCGTGGAGGCGCTTTTGCCATGGCTTAGCAATGGACTCCCAGTCCCGCTGGCACTGCGCATCCCGTGCCGGATTGGTACGCATCTTTTCAATACGGAGTGCAATGGCCTTGAGATACCTTGGCAAATGCACCAGTTGCGCATAGGGAATTTCAAGGAGCATTTTCGGAAAAATAAGGCCCTGAATTTGTTCAAGCATATCCGCATGGGCGGCTGGCGATACCGCCTTTGCTTGCGCCATTTTTTTCTGCGTCTCCGCGTGAGCCTCTAAAGCAGCCAAGGTATGACGCGCAATTTCATGGGCAATCAAGGCTAAGCGTGGTTTGCCGCTGCTGACCCGCTCGGCAAAGTCCTCGGAATTGGCTGGCAATGGATCCTGCATAAAAGCGCGCTCCAATGCAAGCTGCAGTATCTGCTCAATGAATTGATCTACTTGGCCAATATTAATGAACAGCAAACCAATTTCGCGGGCGCCCGGCATCTGTTTTTGCAAGGCCTTCAGTGTGTCTTTTTGACTGATGGCAAACAAACGGCGTAAACCCTGCCAATGCACCTTACGTGCCTCAATCAGATCATCAAATACCTCGAGGTCTACTGCATCCCCCCGATCTACAAGCGCGGGATAGCCAAACAAGGTTTTATTTCCCTTTTGAATCTCCAGTGTTTCCGGCAAGGGTCCAAAATCCCATTGGCGATAACCACCAATGGCTGCGGCTACAGGATCGCCACTCGGAAGTGCGCCTGTCTTTTTACTATCCAATTGAATAACCTCGCTCGCCACGGTTTCCTGTGCCACCGCCTGAAACGCAGTGCGAGCCTCTTGGCCATACTCGGCGCGCAAGCGCGACAGATTACGTTCCAGCTCGAGCTGACGCCCATGCTCATCAACCAAGCGAAAGTTCATGGCGCAGTGGGCTGGTAATGCCTCCGGACGAAAGTCTGTTCGCTTAAATTCCAGGCCCTTCTCCTTGCGTAAATCCGTAATCAGGGCATCCATGTAATCGCCCACACCAAATTGCTTGGCATCCGTTACGCGCTGCATAAAGCCCTTGGCGTAATCGGGCAAGGGCACGCAGTGGCGCCGTAATTTTTGTGGCAGGGATTTCAGTAGTAAGAGGGTTTTTTCCTCACACATGCCGGGGACGAGCCACTCGCAGCGGCGGCCATCAATTTGATTTAGTACCGTCAATGGAATCACTAAGGTCACACCGTCTTTGATGCTACCTGGCTCAAAATGGTAGGTGAGGCTGAGGCTACTGCCACCCATATTGAGAATCTTGGGATAACGGTCAACCGTAATGCCAGCCGCCTCATGGCGCATTAAATCGGCTTTATCCAAACGCAGGCTTGCTTCTGTATCCGCCGTCTTTTGTAGCCACGCCTGCATACCAGATCGGCTGAGCACATCACTCGGCAGGCGGCTTTCATAAAAAGCAAATAACAACTGCTCGTCTACTAATACATCGGGGCGGCGGGAACGGTGCTCTAAGGCCTCAATCTCGCGTATTAACTTTCGGTTGTGCCAAAAAAATCCAAAGCAACTCGGGTAGGTTTTTTTACTGAGGGCCTCTAGTTCTTTTTCTTGGGCGAGGGTTTCCATACGGCCAAATAGCTCAGCGCCAACCAAGGCCTGCTGAATAAAAAGCTGGCGAGTCTCCGCCGCATCATGTGGCGCGAAGCGTACCTTGCGGCCATGGTAAATCGGCAGACCATAGAGCGTTCCACGTTCAAAGGCCATGACCTCGCCCTGGCGGTTATCCCAAAAGGGGTCACTCAAGGATTTAACCAAGCGGTGTGCTGCTACCTTCTCAACCCACTGCGGCTCAATCTTGGCAATCGTGCGCGCGTACAAGCGACTCGTCTCTTGCAACTCGCCTGCCAAAATCCATGCGCCAGCTTTTTTTCCCAAGGTAGAGCCTGGCCAGATGTGGGGACGAATACCGCGTGCGCCCAAATAAGAACCAGCATGCGGTCCGCGCTCTTCCTCTTCTTTTTTAGCTACGTGGCCGAGTAAGCCCGTTAATAAGGCCAAATGAATTTGCTCATAGCTTGCAGGAAGGCCATTTTCTTTCCAGCCCTTTTCGCCCAGCATGGTGTGTAGCTGTCCATGCACATCACGCCACTCACGCAGTCGCCGTGGCGACAAAAACTGACTGCGGCATTGGTTTTCAAGCTGGCGATTACTGTGCTTGTGCGTTAAAGCATGGTGATACCAGTCCCAGAGTTTGACAAAACTCAAAAACTCAGACTTCTCGTCTTTAAAAAGAAGATGCGCTTGATCAGCCGCTCCAGCTTGATCCATCGGGCGCTCCCGTGGATCTTGCGTAGCCAAGGCCGCGGCAATGATCGTCACTTCACGCAGGGCATTGTGCTCGCGCGCCGCAAGCAAGATTCGGCCAATGCGCGGGTCCAGCGGCAAATCAGCCAGTGCCTTGCCTGTATTGGTTAAGGTAAAGGTGTTGTTTTCCCCCTCGGTTTCAATGGCGCCAAGCTCATCGAGCAATTGAATGCCATCCGCAACTGCACGTCCCAGCGGCCGATCAATGAATGGAAAGTCTTGAATCTTCGAGAGTCGCAGCGCACTCATGCGCAAGAGGACAGCAGCCAGTGAGCTACGCAGAATTTCAGGATCGGTAAAGCGGGGTCGCGCGTCAAAATCGGCTTGGCTATAAAGCCGAATGCAAATGCCATCTGAAACCCGGCCGCAGCGCCCTGCCCTTTGATTGGCAGCTGCTTGCGAAATTGCTTCGATTTGCAACTGCTCCACTTTATTGCGATATGAGTAGCGCTTCACACGCGCAAGACCGCTATCAATCACATAGCGAATATTCGGAACAGTCAATGACGTTTCAGCCACGTTGGTGGTCAAAATAATGCGGCGGCCATTACCAGATTGAAAGACGCGCTCTTGCTCTGCAACCGACTGACGCGCAAAAAGCGTTAGTACATCGGGATGAAAACGGCTTTGCAAAATGGAATCTTTTCGCAAGGTTTCAGCGCAATCCCGAATCTCTCGCTCACCCGGCAAGAAAACCAGCACATCACCCGAGCCAGAGGTACCTTCGCGCCAAACATTCGTTACCGCCTGTGCAACTGCATCCGGCAAATCCATCACTTCTTTTTTTGCATCGAGCTCGAGTGGTACATAGCGCTGCTCCACTGGAAACAATCGTCCGCTGACCTCAATCACCGGTACCGCTTTAGAGCCGATCGTAAAGTGCTGAGAAAAACGCTGCGCATCAATCGTAGCTGAAGTAATGATGATCTTGAGATCGGGGCGCTTGGGCAATAGTTGGCGCAGGTAGCCCAATAAAAAATCAATGTTGAGGCTGCGCTCGTGTGCCTCGTCGATGATCAAGGTGTCATAGGCTTTCAGCAAGGGATCGCGCTGGGTCTGTGCCAGCAAGATGCCGTCGGTCATCAGCTTGATCGAGGCACCTGCAGTCGTCTTGTCCGCAAAGCGGATTTGGTAACCCACATCCTCACCCATCGGCGTTCCCAGTTCATGGGCGATGCGCTTGGCGGTTGCCGTAGCGGCAATGCGGCGCGGCTGGGTGTGGCCAATCAAACGGCCGCCATTCATGGTCCCGCGGCCCAGCTCCAAACAAATCTTGGGTAATTGCGTGGTTTTGCCCGAACCGGTCTCGCCGCACACGATCACCACCTGATTGGAGCGCAGTGCCTCCATGATGACTTCGCGCTGACCCGAGACCGGCAATTCCTCGGGAAAGCGGATAGCGATTCGCTTAGCGCCGCCATTAATTGTGTTGGAAGCAGGCACAGCATCGGATTTTGGTTGGTTTATCGGCGGCATCACCCTATAATTTTCTCACTATGGCAACTAGCACACCGAACTCCCTTACAAAATCGCCTCCCGAGACCGAAACCCCGGGCAACTTCCCTTTTGTGGGTTGGCTCAGGGACGTCGCCCCCTACATTCATAGCTTTAGAGAAAAGACCTTTGTCATCGCCTTTGCGGGTGAACTGGTTCAGGAAATTGGCTTAGAACGGATTATTGAAGACATTGCTATGTTGCACGCCATGGGCATGCGGATTGTCTTGGTCCATGGCATTCGTCCGCAGATTGAAGAGCAGCTGACGCTGCGCCAGATGAAGAGTCAGTTTGGGCAAGGCCATATGAACGGCTACCGCATTACGGATGCCGCAGCGCTCGAGTGCGTCAAAGAAGCAGCTGGTGAGCTGCGCCTCGATATTGAGGCTGCGTTTAGTCGTGGCTTGCCTAATACCCCAATGGCGGGATCGCGTATTTCCGTGATCTCGGGCAACTTCATTACGGCTATGCCATTTGGCGTGGTCGATGGTGTGGACTTTATTCATACCGGCCTCGTACGCAAAGTGGACTCGGTCTCGATTAAGCTCTCGCTCGATAGCAATAAGATCGTCTTGCTCTCGCCATTGGGCTTTTCACCAACGGGGCAAGCATTCAACCTGTCTTTTGAGGATGTTGCTGCTTCAACTGCTGCTGCCCTCAAAGCAGATAAGATTCTGTTCTTAACCCCTTACTCGGGACTCCACGACGAAGAAGGCGACCTGATCACGGAACTGTCCTTGGCGCAAATGCAGGAATACATTACCAGCCATCCAGAAATCCCCGCGGGCATGAAAACCTTACTGACCTTGTCGGGCAGAGCAATTAAGGCCGGCGTAGGCCGTGTGCACTTCTTGCCCTGTAACCGCGACGGCGCTTTACTGGAAGAGCTTTTTACCCACGATGGCGTCGGCATGATGCTTGCCTCCTCCGGCATTGAAAATCTACGTGAAGCGAATCAAGACGATGTGGGCGGTATTTTGCAGTTAACCATGCCGCTCGAAGAAGAAGGAATACTCGCTGCCCGCGGTCAAGATGTAATTGAACGCGACATCGATCGCTTCTCTGTCATCGAGCACGATCGGGTCTTGTTCGGTTGCGCCGCCCTATTCCCCTTCCCTAATGGCATCGGCGAGCTCGCCTGCTTGGTGGTTGATCCAGACGTCCAAGGCTCCGGTGACGGCGAGCGTTTGCTG
>JBIJAC010000073.1:0-3068 GCA_044345935.1 Polynucleobacter sp.
CATCGGCAACTACCCAACTGTCGGGCGCTTGCCGTACTGCAGGCAATAAACTCAATTCCGCCATTTGCTTTGACACCGTAATGTGTTCGACTTCATAACCGAAGCTACCGGCCATGCCGCAGCAGGACGATTCAATCAGGGTCGGATTTGCATTTGGAATGAGTTGCAGGAGTTCCAACGCTGGTGTCACCGCAGCAAATGCTTTTTGATGGCAATGGCCATGGAACAGCACAGAGCGATCCGCTGGTTTGAGATTGAGCTTGAGTTTGCCAGACTTGGATTCATCCACCAGGAACTCTTCGAGTAACTGCGCCTTTTGGCTAACTACCACCGCTTTTTCCCCAAAGCCCATCACTAAGGCCTCGTCTTTTAAGGTGAAGAGGCAAGAGGGCTCAAGGCCGACGATGGCAATGCCGCGCTCTGCATAAGGGGCAAGGTGATCTACCAAGGCGCCCAAACGAACTTTAGCCTCATCGACCATGCCGGCTGCAAGGTAGGTACGACCACAACAAAACTGTTTTGAACATTTCTGTTCTGTGGTGGAGGCGCTGTTCGCGGTATCCATTTGTGGAATATGAATTTGATATCCGGCAGCGCGCAGTACGGCAATCGCTGCGTGGACGTTCTCATTCTCAAAATAGGCATTGAAGGTATCCACTAACAGTACAACTGCTTTACTTTCTTCTTGCAGCTGCTCTGGCGTAAAACGGTATTGTGCTGAACTTGCCGCTGAATCGATCGGCGCATTCCAGAAAGTATCGCTACGCCAGACTGGCAGCGTACGCTCTGCCGAAATACCAGTGAACCACTCTTGTATCTTGGCAATGACTGGAATACGGTTACGAATATTGAGTAAAGCCGGCAGGCCCGGAATGCGGCTAACCATGGGCGCATAGTGCGGCAAGTGGGCTACTAAGCGATCGCGCAGCGTGTGACCATGGCGTTTTTTGTAATGGCTTAAATACTCCACCTTCATCTTGGCCATATCCACACCCGTTGGGCACTCACGGCGACAGGCTTTGCAGCTGACGCATAAATCCATCGCGTCTTTGACAGCCGCCGTGGTCAGCGGATCCTCACCCGGCGCGGCATCGAGTTGACCCGATACCGCCAGACGCAAGGTATTGGCACGACCACGGGTGAGGTGTTTTTCATCGCGGGTTACGCGATAGCTCGGGCACATCGTGCCGGCATCGAATTTACGGCAATGACCATTGTTATTGCACATCTCCACTGCTTTAGAGAAGCCATACGCTGGATCGCCGCCGCTACCGGGCGCGCTCGTCTCTTCGGTGACGGGATTGTTTTGCACATTCCATGCCGACCAATCTAAATTGGTCTTGAGGGGAATGATTTTGTATTCGGGCGGAAAGCGGAAGTAACTTGAATCATCCATCTTTGGCGGATCAATAATTTTGCCGGGATTGAATAAATTATCGGGATCAAATGCATGTTTGATCTCACGCAGGGCGTCCGTAATCTTCGGACCAAATTGCCAAGTAATCCATTCGCCACGGCAAAGGCCATCACCGTGCTCGCCGCTGTACGCGCCTTTGTAACGACGCACCAGTTCAGATGCTTCTTCTGCCATCGCCCGCATCTTCTGCGCGCCATCGCGGCGCATATCCAAGATCGGCCGGACATGCAAAGTGCCCACCGATGCGTGCGCATACCAGGTGCCGCGGGAGCCGTATTTCGAAAAGACGTCGGTGAGTGCGCTGGTGTATTCAGCGAGGTGCTCTAGGGGTACTGCGCAGTCTTCAATAAAACTAACCGGCTTGCCATCGCCTTTGAGGCTCATCATGATGTTCAGACCCGCTTTACGCACTTCCCACAGATTCTTTTGCAGCGCTGCATCGGGCATCGATACCACGGTATTCGGTAAGCCCAAGTCGCTCATCAATTCATTGAGTGCGGCAACGCGCTCTAACAGCGGCGCATGCGCTTCGCCTGAAAACTCCACGAGCAAGATCGCTTCTGGCGTTGTGCCCGCTGCATCAATTAGTGCGCTTTCGATGGTCTTTTTAAAGCTGGGGTTGTGCCGTGCCAAATCAATCATGGTGCGATCCACCAACTCAACGGCAGTAGGACCTAATTTGACAATGTGCTGCGCGCTATCCATGGCGCGGTAGAAGCTGGAGAAATTCACAATGCCGAGTACTTTGTGCTGCGGCAATGGCGATAACTTCAGTTGCAGTGATTTGAAATACGCCAGCGTCCCTTCACTGCCGACTAACAAGTGCGCTAAGTTAACGCTGCCGTCTGTGGTGTAGGGTAATTCGCTTTGCGGATGAAATACATCCAAGTTGTAACCAGCAACCCGGCGCATGACTTTCGGAAACATCGCTTCGATTTCCGGTTGCAAGCGATTGGCCAAGCCTTTGACAAAATCACCAAGCTGTTTAGCGGCTCCACTGCTCTCACTGTAGTTGCCAAATTGCGCGAGTTGGCCGTCGGCCAGCCATGCATCGATGCCCAAGACGTTGTGCACCATATTGCCGTAGGCGAGCGAGCGACTGCCGCAGGAATTGTTTCCGGCCATGCCGCCAATCGTCGCTTGCGCTCCGGTCGAGACGTCAACGGGATACCACAGACCATGTTTTTTTAGATTGGCGTTGAGGTGATCGAGAACTAAACCCGGCTCGACTTCCGCAGTGGCTTTTTCAGGGTCTATCTGGAGGATCTTGCGAAAGGCCTTGCTGTTATCAATCACCAGCGCGACCCCGGTGGTTTGGCCGCATTGGCTAGTTCCGCCTCCGCGTGGCAACACTGGAATCGAATGCTCTCTGGCGATTGCCAAGGCCGTTTCGATGTCGGCCGCATCTTCAGGAATCACAACTCCAACCGGAAATTGCTGGTAAATCGATGCATCGGTGGCGTAGCGACCCCGGCTTGGGGTGTCGGTTAGCACCTGCCCACGGATGTGCTTTTGCAATTGGGAGCTGATTTCAGGGGGCAGGGCGGTTTTTGTTGGCATGGCTCAAGGTATGGGAAAATGGCAAATACATTCAGAATCGAGTGAAATTCTACAAAAGACCGACTATTTCAGCTTGATCCCCTGTTTTTTA
>JBIJAC010000049.1:0-10982 GCA_044345935.1 Polynucleobacter sp.
GAAGCCCAAGCCAAGGTAAGCCTTGTGGTGCGAGGAGGGGGACTCGAACCCCCACACCATTTCTGGCGTCAGGACCTAAACCTGGTGCGTCTACCAATTTCGCCATCCTCGCGAATACCGCAGACAAAACCCTGCTTAAACTTCACTCTAAAAGATGAATTCTACAATGATCAAGGGTTTAGGCTGGTTTAAAGCCGTATTTGAGAATCAGATGAGTCTGACTTAGGCCCGATAAACCAGTGCAACTGCATGCACAGCAATCCCCTCGCCTCGTCCCAAATGCCCCAATAACTCATTGGTCTTTGCTTTTAGGTTGATTTGATTGACCGCGACCCCTAGGTCAGCCGCGATATGGACCTTCATTTCCGGTAAAAAACGGGCTAGTTTGGGTTGTTGGCAAATGATGGTGGCATCGATGTTGCCGACGAGGTAGCCGGCTTCGGAGACGCATTCCAGAGCCCGCCGCAGCAAAATACGGCTATCCATGTTTTTAAATTGGGGGTCATTGTCTGGAAAAAGCTGTCCAATGTCGTTCAAGCCCGCAGCCCCCAATAAGGCATCGGTCAATGCATGCAGCAGGGCATCCGCATCCGAATGGCCAAGCAAGCCTTTTCCATGGGGAATGGCAACACCACCCAAGATAAGCGGTCGGCCTTCCACCAGGGCGTGGACGTCGTAACCCTGACCAATTCGAAATGGTGGCAATGCTGTTGTCGTGTTTGCTTCTGAGGCCATTCTTATTCTGCTTTCATCCAAAAATTACGCATTTGATTTACCTAATACCAGCTCCATGAGCTCCCAGTCTGCTTGGTGCGTCACCTTAAAGTTACGCGTTGAGCCCTTGATTAATATGGGTTTTCCGCCTAAACGTTCGACCGCACTGGCTTCATCTGTGACGGCGGCTTGATCCGCCACCGCACGCTCTAAAGCGGTATGCAGGTCTGCAAGGCGAAACATTTGAGGGGTTTGCGCCTGCCATAAACCCTCGCGTGAAATCGTACTCTGAATAATGGATGCACCCTCTGCAACCTGTTTTAAGGTATCCGCAACTGGCATGGCCAAGATGCCGCCGTGCAATGGGTCTCCGACGTCTGAATCGAGCACCCCATGAATCAAATCTTGAATCGATCCTGAGGTGATCCCTGGCCTAGCCGCATCGTGCACCAAGATCCAATCCTCGCCGGGAATGTCGGCATCGAGCATGGCCTTCAGGGTGTTTAGCACGGTTTCTTGACGACTTGCGCCGCCAGTTGGCAAAAAGTAATTAGGCTTGGTATTTAAAAGAGCGCTGCTGCTTTCTTGAAACGCAGCAAAATCACCGGCTGCATACATGCTGGGGCTGACTCCAACCCAAATCGACTCAATCTCAGGCGTTGCAATCAGCGCCTCAAGCGCAAATGCCAGCATAGGCTTGCCTGCCAGGACGCGAAGTTGCTTCGGAGTCTCGCCACCTAAACGAGAGCCAGTACCGCCAGTGGGCAGAATGGCATGGCATGAAGAAAGAAAATCGCGCATATCTGATTCTATAATGTCCTTAGATGTCGGATGGAACAAATCAAGCGCCCCCCATACCTGCTCCGCGGGCTGGGCAGCGCTTTACCTTCTCCGGCCTGGTTGGGTCTGCTGATGCCGCTCTAATCGCCCAATCTGCTCTACGGCACCGGGCTGATTTTTCCGTGATGGTGGTGTTTTGCGCTCAAGCGCAAGAAGCGCAGCGCCTATTAGAAGAGATTCCCGCTTTTGCCCCACAATTAAAAACACGGCTCTTGCCCGATTGGGAAATTCTTCCCTATGACCATTTTTCACCGCATCAGGATTTAGTCTCCGAGCGCCTTGCCACCCTGTATGAAATGCTGGCGGGAACCTGCGACATTGTTTTAGTGCCAGTCACAACTGCACTGCAACGGCTTGGCCCACCGGAATTCTTATCAGGACATACCTTTTTCTTTCGGCAAGGCGATCGCCTAAACGAAAGTGCGCTGCGCCTGCAGTTGCAGCAAGCGGGCTACGATCCGGTCAGCGCCGTCATGCGCCCCGGTGAATACAGTGTGCGCGGCGGCTTGATTGATTTATTCCCCATGGGCTCTGCGCTTCCCTATCGATTGGATTTGTTTGGCGATGAAATTGAGCAAGTACGCGCCTTTGATCCCGATACCCAGCGCAGCCTGTATCCCGTCAAAGAAATTCGCTTATTGCCAGGCCACGAGTTTCCATTTGACGATGCAGCCCGTACCGCGTTTCGCAATCGCTGGCGTGAAGTATTTGAAGGCGACCCGACGCGTTGCTCCATTTATAAAGACGCTAACTTGGGCATCCCGAGTGCGGGTATTGAATCGTATTTGCCTCTCTTCTTTGAGGAGTCTGCTACCCTATTTGATTACTTCCCACGCTCGGGTGATCCGGTATGGCTGGTTACCGTTGGCGATGCTGAAGAAACGGTGCGCAGCTTTTGGAAAGACACGGAGCAACGGTATGCTTTTCTGAAGCACGATTTAGATCGCCCCATACTCCCGCCCAAATCACTCTTCTTAGATGTTGATCAATTTTTTAGTCTTTCAAAAACCAATGCGCGCCTCGTACTGAACCGCGATGGCATTGTTTCGCACGCCGAAGCAAATGAGCCGCCCCAGTTTTTATCGGTGCCGGACGTTGGCATTCATCGCCGTGACCATGATCCGATCGGGCGATTGCGTCAGCAGATTGCACAGGCCCAGCGGCGCATTGTGATTTGCTGCGATAGCGCAGGTCGCCGCGAGTCCATCCGCGCGCTGCTGGATGAAAGTAATTCAGTATCGGCCGATGGGGGCGGCACGCTCTATCCGCTTCATCCAGTGCTTCTCGATGACTTGGCTACGTTTGTCAAAGGCACTGCGCCCTTTGCCTTGGTTGTCTCCCCACTCCTCAATGGCTTTGATTGGCCAAGTCAGGGCCTCCTTTTTATTACTGAGGCCGAGCTTTTCACCCTAACCACACGTCAGCGCCGCAAAGACAGTAGCAAAGAGGCGAGCGATCCCGACATGCTCTTCAAGGATTTAGCGGAGCTTAAGATCGGCGATCCGGTAGTGCATGTGGAACATGGCATTGGTCGCTACCAAGGCTTGGTTTTGCTCAATTTAGCACCGCCCAAAGAAGCGCCGATTTTTGAAGAATTTTTGCACCTGATCTACGCCAATCAAGCCACCTTATATGTACCAGTGCATCAACTGCAACTGGTTACCCGCTATGCCGGCGCCGATCCCGATTCAGCACCACTGCATCAGTTAGGCTCCGGCCAGTGGGATAAAGCCAAACGCAAGGCCGCTCAGCAAATTCGCGATACTGCCGCTGAACTATTAAGTCTGTATGCTGCCCGAGCAATACGCCAAGGGCATGCATTTGAATATTCCGCGCACGATTATGCGGCGTTCGCGGAAAGTTTTGGCTTTGAAGAAACGCCCGATCAAGCCAATGCCATTACGGCGGTGATTGGCGACATGACAAGCGGTACGCCAATGGATCGATTGGTGTGTGGCGATGTGGGATTCGGCAAAACCGAGGTTGCGTTGCGCGCCAGTTTTATTGCAGTCATGGGCGGCAAACAAGTAGCGATACTGGCGCCAACTACCTTACTTGCCGAGCAGCATGTGGCCACTTGGAAAGACCGCTTCGCGGACTGGCCAGTGCGCATTGTTGAGCTGTCTCGCTTTAGAAGTACCAAAGAAATCAATGCTTCACTCGAAGCTATTGCTAATGGTGAGGCCGATATTGTGATTGGCACGCATAAATTGCTTTCGAAAGAAACGCAGTTTGCGCGTCTGGGCCTTGTAATCGTCGATGAGGAGCATCGCTTTGGCGTCCGTCAAAAAGATGCCCTGAAAGCATTGCGCGCTGAGGTTGATATTTTGACGCTAACCGCTACCCCGATTCCGAGAACCTTGGGTATGGCCATGGAAGGATTGCGCGAGTTTTCAGTGATTGCAACCGCACCGCAAAAGCGCCTGGCAATCAAGACCTTTGTGCGGCGTGAAGGCGATGGTGTAGTACGTGAGGCAGTGCTGCGTGAAATCAAACGTGGCGGTCAGGTCTACTTTTTACACAATGAAGTGGAGACGATTGAAAACCGACGGCATGCCTTGCAAACCCTGATCCCCGAGGCACGCATTAGTGTTGCGCATGGGCAAATGCATGAACGCGAGCTTGAATCGGTGATGCGGGAGTTTGTAACGCAACGTAGCAATATTCTGCTCTGCACCACCATCATTGAGACCGGTATCGATGTGCCCACTGCAAATACCATCATCATGCACCGCGCCGATAAATTTGGATTGGCGCAATTGCATCAGTTGCGTGGCCGGGTTGGCCGATCGCACCACCAAGCCTACGCGTACTTACTAGTGCCCGATCCTGAGGCTCTGAGTAAGCAAGCCAAGCTGCGGCTGGACGCCATTCAGGCAATGGAAGAATTAGGCTCTGGCTTTTATTTAGCAATGCATGATTTAGAAATTCGGGGTGCGGGTGAGGTGCTGGGCGATAAACAATCGGGCGACATTCATGACATTGGATTTCAGCTCTATACCGAGATGCTCAATCGCGCTGTTAAATCCCTGCGCAGCGGAAAAGAGCCCGATTTATTAGCGCCACTGCAGGTCACGACCGATGTCAATTTAGGTGTGCCAGCCTTGCTGCCAGAAGATTATTGCCCCGATGTACATGAACGCCTGTCGCTGTACAAGCGTTTTGCAGGCACGCAGGATTTTTCTGAGCTTATGGGCTTGCGAGAGGAATTGGTTGATCGCTTTGGGGATTTACCCGATCCCGCTAAATCCTTTTACGAGACCCACCGCTTGCGCCTAGAAATGAGTGGTTTTGGTATTAAGAAAATTGATGCTGGGCCAACAGCCATTCAGATAACCTTCATTCCCAATCCCCCAATTGATTCGCTGCGTATTATTCAATTGGTGCAATCCAATAAACAGGTTTTACTTAACGGTCAAGATCGACTCAAGGTATTACCCCAAAAAGCGGGGGACTTTGATAAATTGGAGCAGCGCTTAGATCAAATACGCCGGCTTTTAAAGCACCTGAGCACATCAGCCACAATGGCGAGCGCATAAACCAGTGGATACCCTAAATAAGCCATCCCTTTATCAATCAAAATTGGCTTACTATGGTCCTATGAGTACCCCACTATGAGTCTTGGCCAAATTATTGTTGTGCTATCTACAGCCCCGATCGATCGTGGGCTTTCTAATGTTTTAGGTAATGTCGCAACCAATTTAGGTCTGTCTCTTAAGCCCTTTGACAACCAGGGCTGTGTCCTAGTGGGCAATACGCACGCCCAGCGCTGGCAGGTATCGCGCGAGCTTGCTCCAACCGAGCGCGAGGCCTTTCGTAAGCTGGCCTCTAGTCTCAGTCTTGATCTGGCTTTTTTGGCGCCATCCTTTAAGCCCGCTCGTCTCCGAATTTTGGCGATGGACATGGACTCCACCTTAATTAATATTGAGTGCATTGATGAGATTGCCGATTTTGCAGGTAAGAAGGTGGAAGTGGCGGCGATTACAGAAGCAACGATGCGGGGCGAGATTGCCAACTTTAGTGAAAGCTTGCGCCGCCGTGTTGCATTACTTAAAGGCGTTTCAGAGTCCGTGCTGGAGTCAGTCTATCGTGAGCGCCTAATGCCTAACCCAGGGGCTACGCAACTACTCACTGCTGCCAATGCTGCTGGTTTGCATACCCTGCTGGTTTCAGGTGGCTTTACTTTTTTTACGCAGCGCATGCAACGTGATCTCGGCTTTACAGAAACCCACGCCAATACCTTGGAAATTCAGGATGGAAAGTTAACCGGTTTGGTATTGGGTGAGATTGTTGATGCGACTGGCAAGGCCACGCACGTAAAAAATGCATGCAAAGCATTGGGGTGCAAAAAAAGTGCTGCCATTACGATTGGCGATGGCGCCAACGATCTACTCATGATGGATGGCTCGGGCCTCAGCATTGCTTACCGCGCCAAGCCCGTCGTTAAAGAAAAAGCCGACGCGGCGTTTGACCGAGTCGGCTTAGACGCCACATTGGCGTTGATAAGTTGATTTGTGCTACAATGTAGCCCAAAAGACATGAAAGGGTCAAATCATGACTGCAAATGCTGTAGTGCGGGCACGAATTAACGGGAGTATTAAAGAAGAGGCCACTGCTGTATTGGCTGCTATGGGTCTTACTCCCTCCGATGCCTTTCGGATTTTGATGACCAAAATAGCCAAAGAGAAGGCTTTACCTTTTGAGCCGCTCATCCCAAACGAAGAAACCATTGCAGCCATGAAAGAAGCAAGAAAGGGAAAACTCAAACCCTTTACTTCTATTGATGACTTGATGGCTGATTTGAATGCGAACGATTGAAATTACTGGGCAATTTAAGCGTGACTATAAAAGAGAATCCAAAGGCGCCTACAAAAAAACATTATCCAATGATCTTAATAACGTCTTCAAGCTATTGGTAGCAGATAAAAAGTTACCTGAGAAATACTATGATCACTCTTTAGTAGGCAATTGGAAAGATCATCGTGATTGCCATATCAAACCTGATCTGGTTCTCATCTATAGAAAACCAGATGAAACAACCTTGCAGTTGGTTCGCCTAGGCTCACATAGTCAGCTGGGTATTTAAAAAACTGCAACTTGCGTCAATGATTTACTGGGCGTTACTTAAAATAATGCATAAAAGAAAAACCCCCACCAATTTATGATGAGGGTTTTTTCTGATGGTCTCACCAGGACTTGATCCTAGAATCAACCGATTATGAGCTACCAAGGTATTGCGGGTAATTTACAAACGCTCGAATACCACCGCAATTCCCTGGCCGCCACCAATACACATAGTGACGAGCGCATACTTACCGTTCACGCGCTGCAGTTCATGAATCGCTTTGGTTGCAATGGCGGCGCCCGAGCAGCCAATTGGATGGCCCAGCGCAATCGCACCGCCATTCACATTGGTCTTTGCGGGATCCAAGCCTAGGCCTTTGGTAACCGCCAAAGCCTGGGCCGCAAACGCCTCATTGGATTCAATCACATCGATTTGATCCAACTTTAATCCGGCGCGCGTCAATGCAATCTTGGATGCGGGTATAGGACCCTCGCCCATGATGTGGTTCGGCACACCAGCAACGGCATAGGAAACCAATCGGGCAATCGGTTTTTGGCCGGCTTTCGCAGCAGCATCGGCAGCAGCTAGTACAAAGAATGCTGCGCCATCATTAATACCAGAAGCGTTACCTGCAGTAACCGTGCCACCCTCTTTTTTGAACACCGCCTTCATCTTACCGAGCGTTTCGGTTGTTGTGTCAGGCTTGCAATGTTCATCGGTATCGAATACCACATCACCTTTGCGAGACTTAATCGTAATGGGGACAATTTGCGACTTGAATCGGCCTTCTTTAATTGCCACGCTAGCTCTGCGGTGCGACTCCGCCGCAAATGCATCCTGCTCTTCACGGGTCAACTTCCATTTTTCTGCGAGATTTTCAGCGGTCACGCCCATGTGTCCTACATCAAACGGATCGGTTAAAACTGCAACCATGAGGTCAATCATTTTGGTATCGCCCATGCGCGCACCGCTGCGCATTGCAGGCGATCCATACATACCGCGGGACATTACTTCAACGCCGCCGCCAATGCCGTAATCACAATCATTGAGCATGATGGCTTGCGAGGTCGTAACAATGGCCTGCAGACCAGAGCTGCACAAGCGATTCAAAGACATCGCCACAGACTCCATTGGTAAACCTGCTTGAATGGATGCCACGCGTGCAACGTAGGCATAACGACTGTCGGTCGGAATGGTATTGCCAACCGTAACGTAATTAATGTCTTGGGGGTTCACGCCGGATCGCGCGACTGCTTCTTTCATGACAATGCCGCCAAGCTCTGAAGGCTCGAAGCTGCTCAGGCTACCGTTAAAACCACCGATCGCAGAACGCACTGCACTCAATACAACGACTTCACGACTCATAGTAATCCCCTTAAATTAAGCATTCAATCTGTCCAGCATAAACCGATTAAGTGTATTTTTACCCGATTGCCTACAATTGAGCAATCAGGTCATGCCCCTGTGTCTCAACGATCGTTCCACGCACAAAATCCCCGACCCGATAACGCTTGGATGGCTTATTCACCGGCAAAATGCGCACGATTCCATCAATTTCTGGGGCATCACCGGCGGTACGGCCAATACCACCCGCCTCGCTGACCTGATCAACCAAAATAGAAATGCGTTTACCCACCCGACTTTTGAGTCGATCGACCGATATCGTTTCGGCTTTTGCCATGAAGCGAGCCTGGCGCTCATCTCGAATCGATTGGTCCAATGCGCCTTCAAGTGCATTGGCTGTGGCACCTGCCACTGGCGAATAAGCAAAGCAGCCCGCCCGATCAATTTGCGCTTGATCTAAAAAATCCAATAGATAGCTAAATTCTTCTTCGGTTTCTCCCGGGAATCCAGCAATGAAGGTGCTACGAATGACGAGCTCAGGGCAGATAGCCCGCCACGCCTCGATGCGATCTAAATTACGCTCACCGCTGGCGGGACGCTTCATGCGTTTGAGCACATCGGGATGCGCATGTTGCAATGGAATATCAAGGTAAGGCACAAGTCCGAAGCCGTGCTCTTTAAATTCCGCCATGATGGGCAGTACGTCATCCACGTGTGGATAGGGGTAGACGTAATGTAAGCGCACCCAGGCTTGATGTTCACGCGCAATCTGATTGAGAGCGCTAACTAAATCGAGCATCTTGGTTTTGAGTGGCTTGCCATCCCAAAAACCCGTGCGGTATTGCACATCAACACCATAGGCGCTGGTATCTTGGGACACCACCAGCAATTCCTTCACACCGGATTCAAACAGGCGCCTTGCTTCCAATAGGACTTCACCGATTGGCCGAGAGACTAAATCGCCACGCATGCTCGGAATAATGCAAAAGGTACAGCGGTGGTTGCAGCCTTCGGATATTTTTAAATAGGCGTAATGTTTGGGTGTTAGCTTCACGCCGATGGGCGGGAGTAAATCGGTAAACGGATCGTGGGGCTTAGGTAAATGCAAATGAATGGCTTGCATTACTTCAGCAGTGGCATGGGGGCCGGTCACTGCAAGCACTTTGGGATGAATGCTTTTGATTAAATCAGAGCCATCCTCATTTTTACGCGCGCCAAGACAGCCCGTCACAATCACTTTGCCGTTTTCAGACAAGGCCTCACCAATCGCCGCGAGAGACTCCTCCACAGCAGAATCAATAAAGCCACAGGTATTGACTACGACTAGATCGGCGCCTGAATAGTCTTTTGCAGTCTCATACCCTTCCGCACTCAATTGCGTGAGGATGAGCTCTGAATCAACCAGTGCCTTAGGGCAGCCTAAGGAAACAAAACCAACCTTACCCGCCACAACTAATCGTTTTCTTTTTTAGGCGTGGGCGGCGTAAAAGGAAATCCCTTGAACATCGCTTGTGAGCCTTGCATTTGCTCTTGCATCTTCATAAACAGATCTTTGCTCTGTTCCATGTAGTTGCCCATCAAGCCCTGCATCATCGGATTCTGCATATTCATGGCTTGCGCCCATGCATCGGCACCGCCAGTAACGCCCTTGGATTGATCGTTTAATGTGCCATGGATATCAACAAAGGATTGCATGGTTTTTTCCAGGTAGTTGCCCATCAGGCCTTGCATGGAATTGCCATAAAAACGAATAATTTGCGATAGCATTTGCGAAGAAAAGACCGGCGAGCCGCAAGCCTCTTCTTCCAAGATAATCTGCATCAAAATATTGCGCGTGAGATCGTCTTCGGTTTTGGCATCCACCACCTTAAATGCCTCGTTCGCCATCACCAAGCCTTTGATGTCAACTAAGGTCACATAGGTACTGGTTTGCGTATCGTAAAGACGGCGATTAGGGTACTTCTTAATCAGCCGCTCTTCACCCGCTCGTTTTGTTCTGGTTGCCATATCCCAATCCTCCGCACTACATAAATGCCATAACCGACAGTTTAGCTCGGGAATTATCCCGTATGGATGCCGCCGTTAAGCGAAAAATCGGCTCCGGTAGCAAATGCAGCGTCATCTGAGGCAATGTAGGCGCACATGGAGGCGATTTCATCGGGGGTTCCCAAGCGCTTAACTGGAATGGCAGAAACAATCTTTTCGAGTACATCGGGCCGAATTGCCTTCACCATATCGGTTGCAATGTAGCCCGGGGAGACCGTATTGATCGTGACGCCCTTTCCAGCGACTTCTTGCGCTAGGGCCATCGTAAAGCCATGCAAGCCGGCTTTTGCGGTGGAGTAGTTGGTTTGACCAAACTGCCCTTTTTGGCCATTGACGGAGGAAATATTAATGACGCGACCCCAGTTGTTGTCAACCATGCCCTCGATGACCTGCTTCGTGACGTTAAACAAGGAATTGAGGTTCGTGTCGATCACTGCCTTCCAATCTTCTGGCGTCATCTTACGAAAGACGCTGTCGCGCGTAATGCCGGCATTGTTGACCAAAATATCGACGCGACCTACTTCGGCTTTCACTTTATCAAATGCCGCTACGGTCGATGCCCAATCGGATACATTGCCTTCGGAGGCGATGAAGGTATAGCCGAGGTCTTTTTGCTCTCCCAGCCAACGATCGCGGCGCGGGGAATTTGGTCCGCAGCCAGCAATAACGAGATGCCCTTTTTTAGAGAGCCGCTGGCAAATTGCGGTACCAATGCCGCCCATACCGCCTGTTACATAAGCAATTCGTTGTGACATCGTATTACCCTCTTTTCTCTATGTGTGCTGCGTCTTTAAGGTGTTGCATTAATAAATAGAAATTTCTTAGCTTGCTTCGTCTGCTTTTTCTTTGACATACTTGCCGGGGGCAGCCACGCCTTTTTTATACATTGCACTTCCAAAGCTATTGCCAGCCTTCACTTGCTTGCCACCAAATGGGGCGAGCCATTCGGCATAGTCTGGCCACCAACTGCCGC
>JBIJAC010000014.1:0-36269 GCA_044345935.1 Polynucleobacter sp.
GGATTAACCGCATTGTTGTTCTCCCCTCGATTTGCCATTGTCCCGTATTTTTTAGACCTAATTACGGGTACTTTCTAAGGATTATCCCCGAGATACAAATGCCAGTCGTACCCGCTCTAAATCGGCCTCGGTGTCGACTCCAGGCGGAGGCACATCGTCCGTAATATGAACCTGAATACGGTAGCCATGCCATAGGGCGCGCAGCTGCTCGAGTGACTCTGCCTGTTCTGGAGGGGCTGGATCGAGGCGCGCATAGGCCTCTAAAAAGCTGGCCCGGTAGGCGTAAATCCCCAAATGCCGCAGGTACGGCGGTTTAGTCATTGCTGCATCGCGTTCAAACGGAATAACCGAACGTGAAAAGTACATAGCCTCATTGTGGCGATTGAGTACCACCTTCACCACATTGGGATTATTGATTTCTGCTGGATCAAGGATGGGCGTTGCCACTGTAGCGATCGCGCATTTCGAGTGGGCTGCTAATGCGAGTGCAACCTGATTAATCAGTTCCGGGGGAATCAAAGGCTCATCGCCTTGCACATTCACAATCAATGCATCGGCAGGTAACTTTAATAATTGCGCTACTTCAGCAATGCGATCGGTGCCGGTCGGGTGATCGGCTTGTGTGAGGAGGCAGTCGATCCGATTGGCATCGCATACCGCCTGAATTTCCCCCGAATCGGTTGCCACAATCACACTCTGTGCGCCAGAGCGTTTTGCCTGCTCGGCAACGCGAACCACCATGGGCTTACCTGCGATATCCGCTAGGGGTTTGCGGGGAAGGCGAGTCGAACCTAAGCGCGCCGGAATGACAACACTAAATTCAGGGATGGTGAGTGCGTTCAAAATCAAGCGACTTACAAAGCCTGCATTTCTTCAGGCGTTAAGGTGCGCGCCTCATCCACGAGCATCACCGGAATGCCATCCCGAATGGGGTAAGCAAGCTTATCAATGCGGCAGATCAATTCATGCTGCTGCTCATCGAGGTGCAAGCCACTTTTGCACAAAGGGCAAACCAAAATACTGAGTAAACGCTTATCCATCTTTTTTCCTTCGGGGCTCGCTGTGCATTGCATTCGGATCTGGTCTTTGGAGGATCGACTCAACCCAATCCAGGAACTCATTGGGTAAAGTAAGTTGCATCGGCACGACCCAAATGCGCTCATCGTCAATATGAGCGCATTTTACGGCATCCTTTTCGGTGATCAAAATGCACTTGGCATCCAGTGTATACAAAAGGGCAGCATCAATGTGCCCATGATCTGGTAATGCAATCCCCTTAAATAACCCGCTTGGGTAGGGAAGAAGCGACCGCACTCCATCAAAAAATCGCTGGGGGTTGCCGATCGCTGCAATCGCAGTGATTGGCGCATTGTCGTTCTGCGCTAATAGGCTTTTAAGCGAAATAGCCCCGCTAGGATCGCCTAGAGGATAAGCAAACTCTAATACTGGTAGCAGGGTAAATGCAGGGCGGTCGGCAATGTAATGCAATGCATCGCCCATGTCATCGGCGCCATCAGGGTTTTGATTGCTGCCGGTGACTAAGGTGATATCACGATCGCGATCAGCAGGCTCACGCAAGGGGCCAGCTGGCAATAAAAAGCCATTGCCTTCACCGCGCTGGTCACGCACCACGATTTCAATATCACGACCACCTTCGCGCGCTGCCCAGCGAGAGAGGCCTTGGTGTTGTAAGCCATCGTCGCTGATGATGACATTGACTTCAGGATTGGCATTAAGGAGGGCGCGAATGCTTTTACGGCGCTCTGGGCATACCCAAATGGGTACTGCATCATGCAAGCGCTGTGCCATGAGCACGGGCTCATCGCCAACCACAGTGGGATCTGATTTGCTGCTGACCTCGACTGGATTGGATTGCTTTGAGTGGCTACGGCCACCGTAGCCGCGGCTGATGATGCCCGGACAAAAACCACGGGCACGCAGGCGCTCAGCCAGCGCAATCACGATGGGGGTTTTGCCGGTGCCGCCGACGCGCAGATTGCCAACAATAATAATGGGCACTGAAAATGGTTTTCCGACTCCAATGCCGAGATCGCGCAATGCGTTTTTGCTGGCCACAAGCAGACCAAACAGTTTGGATAGCGGCCACAACAGCCAACTGATGATGCCGCGCCGCTCCCAAAATGCGGGTGCCGATCGTCCTTGGATTGGCGCTTTATGCACGGCCAGCAAACTGCATTATTTACTACCTTGACTGCTAAAGACCACGTTGGGCAGATTCGCATCGCGCGCCGCCTCAAGAGCGCGCATCACAGCCTGATGGGGTGCCTTGGCATCGGCGTCGATGTTAACTTGCGGACTATTTTCTAGGCTGGTTTGTGCGGATGGATTGGCGAGCTTACCCAAAGATGCGGCCAATTGGCTCCGATCAATTACCTTACCGTTGAGGGCGTAGCGACCATCGCGGCTGACTGTAATGGTGATGGACTGTGGTTTTGCCGACGTATCAGAACCGCTTGCAGTTGGTAATGTAATTGCTAGTTCGTTGTACCGCGTAAAGGTGGTTGAGACCATTAAAAAAATCAACACCACCAGCAACACATCAATAAATGCAATCAGATTTATTTCCGGTTCCGCGCGCGCAAAGCGATTGGCATTGCGTAGCGAGCCGAGATGAACGCGCTGACCGCTTAAGCGTTGCGTAATCCAGCTCATGTATTTTCGGGGTAGAGTTTTTTAAACAGTTGACGTGCGAACTCTTCACACTCCCGCTGCCGCTCATCGGCCATGGCTCGTAAGCCACGCCAACCGGCATAGGCCGGTATCGCAATCAGTAGTCCAAATGCCGTGTTGTAGAGCGCAATCGAAATGCCGTTCGCTAACTGCTGCGGGTTACCGCCGCTGCCGGTGACTATTCCTTGACTGCCAAAAATTTCAATCATGCCAACCACGGTACCAAATAAACCGAGGAGTGGAGCAAGGGTTGCAATCGTAGCTAGGGCTCCGAGGTAGCGTTCCAACTTAACCCAGGAGGTATCTGCAAGCACAGCAAGCTCTTCGATTGCCTGTCCGGCGGAATGCCCTGCTTGTTTTTCAGAGAGAATGGAGGCGAGGAGTATGCCGATGACCGAGCTCTGGCGTAAATCCTGAATTAATCCAGCTGGGGCTGCTTTACCACTTGCCATTCCTTCGGCGAGGCCAAAAGCAACTTCCAAGTCGGTCTGTGGGGCAATGCGCCCTTGGCGTAGGTACCAACTGCGCTCCATCAGGATGGCGAGGCCAAAAATGGAGAGGGCTAAGAGGGGCCAAATGGGCCAACCGGCAGACAGTAAGATGGTGTACATAAGATCAGTACTTTAGCTGAAATGAAATGGGCTTCTGAATGGACGGGGATTGCTAGAAGCTTGATATTTTTCAAAAAATTTAGCTTTGGCGGGGTTTTAGGTGGGCTGTGGATAACTCTGTGCAAAACTTTTGACCCTGTTTACTGTAAGTCCTTGATTTGTGGTCTAGTACGCTCAATATAGCGGGTAAACTGAGTTGAATCTGAAAATATTTACTTATATTAATCAATGGCTTATGGATACAGTGTCGGATTTATACGACGTTATGGGTCAGCAAATACTTACTTCTAATTTGAGCACCATAATGAAGTCCTAGACTGTGGATATGTATTTATCCTGGCCAGCAAACCCCATTTAATTCATCAAAATCGACCCCTAGAAAATGCCTGAAATACCGAACCCCATTCTGAGCGTTGGCGATCTAAACCGTGCCATTGCAAGCTCCTTGCAGGACCAGTTTGATTCTGTCTGGGTTAGCGGTGAGGTATCGAACTTTAAGGCTTATGACAGTGGGCATTGGTACTTCTCCTTAAAAGACGAGGAGGGGCAAATTCGGTGTGTCATGTTCCGAGGCAAAAATGCCCAGGTGGGCTTTATGCCCCAATCGGGGGATTTGGTTGAGGTCGGGGCTAGCCTGGGCTTATATGTTCCGCGCGGGGACGTGCAATTAACGGTCCAGGTCATGCGGCGTGCTGGCATGGGTGGGCTCTTTGAAGCCTTTTTAAAGCTCAAAGCTAAGCTCGCTAAAGAGGGGTTATTTGAAGCAGATCGAAAGCGCCCTATACCGACTCACCCGCGCGCCATCGGTATCATCACTTCGCCCCAGGCGGCCGCATTAAAAGATGTGCTGAGCACCTTAAGTCGAAGAGCGCCACACATTCCGATTGTGATTTACCCCACCTTGGTGCAGGGCCCAGAAGCACCCCTTAGCATCATCGCTGCACTCGAACATGCCAATCGGGAGGCGGCAGTGGATGTGATTCTGCTCGTGCGGGGCGGTGGCAGCATCGAAGATTTGTGGGCATTCAATCATGAGCAGCTGGCTTACGCGATTGCAGAATCCACTTTGCCGATCGTCTGCGGCGTAGGGCATGAGACTGATACCACGATTGCCGATTTTGTCGCGGATTTGCGGGCGCCAACACCAACCGGCGCAGCGGAGATGGCGGCGCCGCGCCGCGATCAATTACTAGCCGAGTTGGCCAGCCTCAAGCAGGGCATGACCCAAGCAGTAGAACGCCGACTCGAGCGCGAAGCGCAGACACTAGATCAATTTGCACTGCGCTTAAACCATGCTCTGCCCAACCCCGAGCGGATGCGCGAGCAGATTCAGAATCTTCGGCAGCGCTTAGGTCAGTCGTGGATGGTACGAACGCAATATTGGCAGCGGCATCAGCAGCACCTCGCGGCGCAGTTAGAGGCGCTCAGCCCACAGCGCACTCTGGAGCGTGGCTATGCGGTGATTTTGCAAGAGGGCGCGGGCGCAGTGCGTAAGCCAGATCAACTGCTAGCTCAGCACGATTACCGCATTCAGTTGGCAGAAGGCAGTGCCGAGGTCACACTAGCGGAAGTGAAGCCTCAGTAGCGGATCGGCTCAATCGACAGAGCAACGCCAAAGGTATCGTGCACTTTGTCTTGAATGGTTTTTGCTAAAGCTAAGACCGAATCGGCACTGCCGCCACCGTGATTCACGAGGACTAAGGCTTGGTGTTCATAGACTCCTACGGTGCCGGCACGCATGCCTTTAAAGCCGCAGCGATCAATCATCCAACCCGCAGCCAACTTTCGTTTACCTGAGCCCTCATCCCCTTCAGGGTATGACACCAATTCAGGAAACTGTTCTAGTAATGCCAAGTACTGCGCTTGTTCCACAATCGGATTTTGAAAGAAGCTACCCGCATTGCCGATCAACTTAGGATCTGGCAATTTGCGATTGCGAATCTTGCACACCGCCACCATCACTTCCTCTGCAGTGGGTACATGACCGCTTGCAAACGCAGCAGCCAAATCGGCATAGTGCAAGCGGGGGCTCCACGCGGCTGGCAAGTAAAAATGCACGCGCGTAATGATGTAGCGATTGGGAGAGGCTTTGAAAATACTATTGCGATACGTGAATCCACAGTCGCTCGCCGGCAAATTGACCACAGTTTTGGAATGGCAATCGTAGGCTTCAATCGACTGGATGCATTCACCCACCTCAACGCCATAGGCGCCAATGTTCTGAATCGGCGCCGCGCCTACTGTGCCGGGAATCAGCGCGAGGTTCTCTAGGCCAGGCAGATTTTGGTCTAGCGTCCAAATTACAAAGTCATGCCAGTTCACGCCAGCCCCAACCGACACCACAGCGCCGCTTTCATCTTGCTGCGTGATCGCCTGCCCTGCAATGTCCATGAGTAAGGTCACGCCGGATAGCGTTGGTGGCAAGACCACATTGCTACCGCCGCCCAGTACCCGCCATGGCAGGCCTGCCACCTCAATCGCTTCCATCACAGCCCTAATTTGCTCAGCATCGGTAATGGAATATGCTTGCTCGGCAAGGACTTCAAACCCAAAGCTGTTGCGCGCCTTTAAGGAAAAGCCTGGCAGCATCTCTGGAATCCCTAAGATCCCTGAGATCCCTGAGGGCGGAGCCGTTTTGGGCGAGGAAGGCGCATTTCGAGCGGAGTTCATGCCACAATCTTATTCGTCTTCCGTAATTTTGAGTAAATAGGAGCAATAAATGCCAACATTTGACGTAGTGTGCGAGCCAAATATGGTGGAATTAAAGAACGCCATTGAACAGGCCAATAAAGAGATCTCGACCCGCTTCGACTTTAAGGGATCGGATTCCAGGGTGGAACTCAAAGAAGAACTGCTCATTTTGTTTGCGGACGATGACTTTAAATTAGGTCAAGTGCGCGATGTCCTGATTAATAAAATGGCTAAACGCAACGTCGATGTGCGCTACCTCAAAGACGACAAGCTCGAAACCATTGGCGGCGACAAGCGCAAGCAAAGCATGAAGATTCAAAAAGGCGTGACCTCCGATTTATCAAAAAAAATTGTGCGCATCATTAAAGACAGCAAGATTAAGGTGCAAGCCAGTATTCAAGGGGATGCCGTACGCGTTACCGGTGGCAAGCGGGATGATCTGCAGGCGATGATGGCATTGCTGCGTAAGGACGTCAGCGAAGCGCCATTGGGTTTTGATAACTTCAGGGACTAATTCGCTATCAGCGCGACCGTGAGAGCCGCTACAACGCAGATGGAGCAGGCGCTGTCGCCAGTTTCATCGGAAGCAATTGAGCGATTCTGCGATGCCTGCTGGCTAGAAGACGGCCTCGCTAAAAATAGCCTCTCTGCCTATCGACGCGACTTACTTTTATTGGCGCAATGGTTGCAGCACGAGCGCGGCATCGATTTGTATGCCGCCACCGAAACCGAGTTAACCGCCTACATTGCGCATCGTCGCGACGATAAAGCGACAACCGCCAATCGACGCCTCACGGTATTTAAACGCTTTTATCGCCATGCTTTGCGTCACCAGTGGGTGAAGCGCGATCCGTGCATGGGCTTGCGCGCTGCTAAACAGGCGCAACGTTTTCCGAAGACCCTAAGCGAGGATCAGGTCACGCGCTTAATACAGGCACCCGACATCGAAACCCCCTTGGGTTTACGTGATCGCACCATGTTGGAATTGATGTACGCAAGCGGCCTGCGCGTTTCCGAAATCGTCAGCCTTAAAACAGTAGCACTCAGTCTCAATGAAGGCGTAGTGCGCATCGTGAATGGTAAGGGTGGCAAAGAACGTCTGGTACCTTTCGGCGGCGAAGCAGGAGAGTGGTTGCGAAAATACCTTGGAGAAACGCGGGCAGTACTATTGGCCGGCAAAACATCCGATGCGGTATTCATTGGCCGGCATACCGGCGGAGCCCTGACTCGCCAAGCATTTTGGGCTTTGATTAAGCGCTATGCTGCAATCGCGCAAATTCCGGTGGCGCTCTCACCGCATACCCTGCGGCATGCGTTTGCCACGCATTTACTTAATCACGGCGCTGACCTTCGAGTGGTACAGCTACTGCTAGGCCATGCCGATATATCTACTACGCAGATTTACACCCACGTCGCGCGTGAGCGCCTTAAATCAATTCACCAGCACCACCACCCCAGGGGTTAGTTACCTCAGTAGGGCTTACCCACTAAGTAGTACTTGGATTTGAGGCAATTTATTAATAATGATTAAGATAGTGTCATGACTTGGTTATTAATTCCCCTCGCTTATCTGATTGGCTCGGTTTCGTTTGCAGTCGTGGTGAGTAAATGCATGCGCTTACCTGATCCATACTCGTATGGCTCCGGTAATCCTGGCGCAACCAATGTGCTGCGCACGGGTAATAAGCGCGCTGCTGTGCTTACCTTGCTAGGCGATGCACTTAAGGGCTGGTTGGCAGTGGTGATAGCGCGTGTTGTATTGGGTGAGTCAGAATTAACGCAAGGTGTGTCGGCATGGATTTTCTGTGGCGTTGTCATTGCTGTTTTTTTGGGACACCTGTACCCCTTGTTTCATGGATTTAAAGGGGGCAAGGGTGTTGCAACGGCCTGCGGAATTTTGTTTGGCATTAATTTGATTCTGGGGCTGGCAACTTTGGCTACGTGGCTCATCGTGGCTTTCTTTTTGCGCTATTCTTCACTGGCTGCCTTGGCTGCCGCTGCCTTTGCCCCAATTTATTTTGTGTTCGTGTTTGGTTTTCAGCCCATGGCAATTGCCCTCAGCGTTGTTTGTGCTTTGCTGATTTGGCGTCACCGCAGCAATATTCGTAACTTAATCAACGGTACCGAGGCGCGCATCGGCAAAAAGAAATCCACGCCGCCAGCTAAATCAGAGGACACTAAATGACCATAGCCTTTGCTTGTGTCTTGATCGCGGGCTTATTGCCAATTGTGGCTGCAGGCATCGCCAAGTTTGGCTTTAAAGATTTTGATAACAGCAATCCACGTCAGTGGCTAGCACAGCAAACTGGCTTTCGGGCGCGTGCCAATGCAGCGCAAGCCAATACCTTTGAATCGATCCCCTTCTTTTTTGTCGCCATCGCGATTGCAGCGATTACGCAAGCGCCGCAAGACCGGATTGATTTCTTAGCTGTTATTTACGTTTTAGCGCGCATCGCTTTCATTATTTGCTATGTCGCTGACTGGCCTAAGCTGCGAACTGCTGTTTGGACCATAGCGCTAGCAGCAATCATCGCTATCTTTTTTCAGATTTAACCCTGACCTGTGAAGGTGATCATTTTTGATTACTATTCACTAAATCAACCCTTTATATAAAAAGCCCATGCCCGTTCAGAAACCTAGCTCTAAATCCAAGGCGCCTACCAAAGCCCCTCTCAAGGCGGTCAAATCGCCCGCGAATAAGGCCGTCACCTCGAAGGCAGTGGGTGGCAGAGCTTCTGTAAAGGCCGAGGATGGTGTGCCGCTTTCAACCATTATTCGTCGCCGCATTCAGGCAAAGAAAGCCCGCTTTCATGCCAATGACAATATTGCTCAATTTATTGAACCGGGTGATTTAGAGGGTTTGGTCGATGAGGTAGCGGTGAAGATGCAGGCTGTCTTAGAGAGCTTAGTAATCGATACTGACAGCGATCACAATACGCGCAATACCAGTCAGCGCGTTGCCAAAATGTTTGTCAATGAAGTATTTAATGGCCGTTATGTCGAGCAACCCACCCTCACGAAATTCCCAAACGTCAGTCACCTCAATGAGCTCATGATCATTGGCCCCATTACAGTACGCAGCGCCTGCTCTCACCACCTATGCCCCATCATGGGTCGAGTTTGGATTGGGGTATTACCGAGCAAAGAGTCGGCACTCATTGGCTTATCGAAGTATTCACGGCTGACCGAGTGGGTGATGTGCCGCCCTCAAATTCAGGAAGAGGCCGTAGTGCACCTTGCCGACATGCTCGAGAAAAAAATCCGCCCAGTCGGGGTTGCGATTGTGATGGACGCAGATCACTTTTGCATGCAGTGGCGCGGGGTAAAAGATCGCGATTCGAAGATGGTGAATAGCGTGATGCGCGGTGCTTTTTTAAAGGACGCTAATTTACGCCGTGAATTTTTGGCGTTAATGGACCGTCGCTAGAAGGGTGCAGCAGAGCTGTTTTCAAATTGAGAACGGTTCTCAATCAAATAGCCATATAAATCAGTTACTTAAAGCATCATCTCAGCATCATGCGCTTCTGTTTTATGATTCAACCAGAATTATTTGCATTGTTAATTGTTCCGCGTACCACCCTTTGGAGAATGTATGAAAACTAGTCGTCGCCAATTTATGATCATGTCCGCTGCCGGTGCTTGCAGCATTGCCTTGAGCAATACCGTACAAGCCCAAGCGATGGTTGCTGAAACCGATCCACAGGCAGCAGCCTTGGGTTACGTAGCTGATGCTACTAAAGTGAATAAAGCCAAATTTCCTAAGTATGCAGCTGGTCAAGTTTGCTCTAACTGCGCTCTGTATCAAGGCTCTGGCCCCGTTGGTGGCTGCAGCTTGTTTGGTGCGAAAAAAGTGGCTGGCCCAGGCTGGTGCTCTGCATGGGCTAAGAAGGGTTAATTTCTAGTCAGCAGTTTTTCGAATCACGGTATGGCCATCTTCGGATGGCCATAATTCTTTTGGGGAAGTCTCTCACAAAGGGAAATTCAATTGGCCAGGACTTCGTTGCGAAGTATTAAAAGAATACGAAACCAGTGCTAAGAAAATAGGACGAAAGAAAAAGGCTGCCGAGGCAGCCTTTTTCAATCACAGCAAATGCAATTACACGTTTGCTAAGTGCGCTTCCAAAGTCTTGGTGAACTTATTTGCGTGGCTACGCTCAGCCTTAGCCAAAGTCTCAAACCAGTCAGCGATTTCGTCAAAGCCTTCGTCGCGTGCTGTCTTAGCCATGCCTGGGTACATGTCGGTGTACTCGTGTGTCTCGCCTGCAATAGCGGACTTGAGTGCATCTTCAACCGTCTTAGCTGGCAAGCCAGTTTCTGGATCGCCGCTACCACCAGCAATCAAATACTCCATGTGACCATGGGCGTGACCAGTTTCACCTTCAGCGGTGGAACGGAAAACAGCTGCTACATCGTTTGCGCCAGCAACGTCAGCCATGTTTGCGAAATACAAATAACGGCGGTTGGCTTTGGATTCGCCAGCGAATGCGGCCTTCAAGGACTCTTCAGTCTTTGTACCTTTTACGGTTTTGCTCATTTAAGGGCTCCTTATTTACAGTTAAATCAAAATGGAGGGGATGCAATTCAATCACCGATTGAAGGGATCACCACAATCAAATTATGCGGATCTTTGGGGTCTAAATAATCGTATTTTTGTATTGGATCGATAGTTAAAACCAACCAAATTTGTCTTTCTGATTAACTTAATAAATGTGCCACAATATTAAGTAAGTAATTACTGACATATATTGCAAGCAATAAAAAGACTCAACACATTGTTTTTATTACATAAATTTCTAGCTTAGGATTACTAGAATTACTTTGCTTTCAGGGCTGCGATCGATGCAGCGCAATCCCGAATGCCATAGTTATAAAACTTACCTGCATTTTCCTTTTTAAGGGATTGGGCGCATTCCGTAATGGAATTGCGTAAATTGATTGCAGGAACAGTGCTGGTAGCCATCTCAAACTCCGGTGAAAATGAACAAACAAAGGACATCAAGAAAAAACACAGTTTGACGTTGCTTCGTTCATCCTACAGCATAAAATGAAGGCTGAGCTTACTTAAAATCAATCGAAAGACCCTGCGTTTATAAGTAAGTGGAGCGCCATTGGTGGCCGCCAATTAACCCCTTTTGTAAGTGATTCTAGATAACCCCCATGAAAAAAACAGACCTGTACAAAAATCTGGGGCTATCCGTGGCGCACAAGATGAAAAATGCGTCCAAGGTGAAAGGGCCTGGATCAGGATCCCAAGCCAAAACCAAGCAACAGCTGGCTGACGAGTTGGTCAAGGCCAATCCACTATTGGCTGCTTTCTCGGGTAAGCCCAAGTCAAAACCGCCCAATGAATCCTAAGCGATCCCAATATTGGTTGATTGATGTACTAAAGGTTTTGGCGGCACAAATTATTGTTTTGCACCACTGCGTTAGCTATGGCGAGATTGCCTCTGCGGCAAAAGAGTTGCTCCCCGGTGTGACTACCTTTCTGTTTGATTATGGTCGGTATGCCGTTCAAGTGTTTTTAGTGGTGGCGGGCTACCTTGCAGCGCAGTCGGCCGAAAAAGCCGTTGCGATACGCCATTCAAATGCAGGGGCATTCGGGACTAAATTACTACTGCAACTGGCGATACGCCGTTATTTGCGTTTAGTGGGTCCTTATGTTGTCGCCTTACTCATTACCATCGTATGCGCATCACTGGCGCGCCAGTGGTCTACAGATGAGTACATTGGTCAGCCTGAAACCATCGCCCAAGTCTTGGCCCATCTCTTTTTATTGCAAGGGGTGTTGGGGTATGAGTCCATCTCGGCAGGGGTTTGGTATGTGGCAATCGATTGGCAGCTTTTTACTGCGCTAGTGGTGATCTATGCTGTTTTTCAGCGACCAGCGATACGTATCGGCGTCATTTCCATTTTGATTGTGGCATCGCTTTTGTACTTTAACCGCCATGCCAGCTTCGAAAACAGCTTCATCTACTTTATTGGTTCTTATGGCTTGGGCATCCTAGCCTATTGGGCTAGTGGCCTCAATGCAATCAATGCAAACTTTCCTTGGGTGAGCGCCAAGAAAGTACTTCTGGCAATTGCCTTCATTGTCCTTGTGTCTGCTCTGCATTCAGTCTGGCTACGCAATTACCTAGCACTCGGCATTGCATTTTTATTGCTGTATGCAGGCAATAGGCCCTACCCGCATCCGCAATCGTGGCTAGCCAATGCGATGCAGTGGGCCAGTGCTCGCGCGTATTGCGCCTTCTTAATTCACTTTGCATTCATCCTATTGGCTAACACAGCACTGCTTACATTGGGTATAAAAAGCCCCGCAATTGGATTGAGTTTGATTGCGCTTGTTTCGGTATTGAGTTGGATCGCAGCGGGCTACCTGTATCGCTGGGTTGAGTTGCCCATCGGGCGCTGGCGTCCTGCTATGCTGTTTTAAGTACGGCGTGTGATACGAGGCCATTGCTGTCTAGTTTTGCCTTTCCGCCTAAGGATTCGATTTCAAGTAAGCAGATCGATGCAATGGTGAGGGCGCCAACTTGGTTGATCAGCTTGGCGGTGGCGATGATTGTGCCGCCAGTTGCCAACACATCATCAATCAATAGCACGCGTGAGCCAGCGGGCAACGATGTGCTTTGGATTTCCAGCGCATCCGATCCGTATTCCAAACCATAGGATTCTCGGTGACTGGCCAGCGGCAGCTTGTTGGGTTTGCGCACCAGCACCAGGCTTTTTCGGGTATGCAGGGCAAGCGCCGAGGCAAATACGAATCCGCGCGATTCCACCCCAACGATATGGCTGTAGTCAAACTGCTGCGCAATTGTCGCCATGTGCCCAATAGCCTGCGCAAAGGCAG
The DNA here is from genome assembly GCA_044345935.1 of Polynucleobacter sp. Classification (GTDB taxonomy): domain Bacteria; phylum Pseudomonadota; class Gammaproteobacteria; order Burkholderiales; family Burkholderiaceae; genus Polynucleobacter. The sequence continues at coordinate 12,844 of JBIJAC010000014.1, forward strand.
CCGGCTCTCCGAGCAATGGGGAAATATCCCGAAACTGAATGCCTGGCTTGGGAAAGTCGGGAACGGTTGGCAGATAATCAAGTAAATGCATTGGCATAATGTTCTCAGTATAGTTGTGCAGTTCGTTTATTGCGTTCCTATCGCTACTACTCAAGGTAAATTCTATGATGCGCCACCCTTTTGTCATTATCACTGCCCTCGAGAATGAGCTCGATCCAAAGCGACTACCGCCGGAAACGGTAGTGGTTTACGCTGGGATTGGAAAAGTAAACGCGGCAATTGCAACGTTTAAGGCAATCCAGACTTATCATCCGCGGGAGATCATTAATTTTGGTACCGTAGGGCGAATTAACCCGGCCGTGAGTGGCTTACTGGACATTGGTAAGGTAGTACAGCGGGATGTTTTTGCAGAGCCTTTGGCTCCGCGGGGAGAGGTGCCATTTTCCACGCGTCCGAATACCTATGTTTCTGATGGCGGAGTATATGTGTGTGGCTCTGGCGATAGTTTTGTCACGGAGAGTGACCCCTGGTTGATTGCACAAGCGATTGATGTGGTGGATATGGAGCTGTTTGCCATTGCCGCAGTAGCGCATGATGCCGCCATTCCATGGCGCTCATTCAAATACATTACGGACAATGCCGATGCCTCCGCTGGCAGAGATTGGCATACGGGTGTGCAACATGGCGAAGAACTCTTTTTAGAACAACTTAGTAAGGTGATGGAGCAGTAACCCCGGCGCTTCCTTGCTCTATGGGTTAACGCATTCCCGCAAACACTTGATGCGATAGTGGTTTGCCATTGGGGCCAATTTTGACGAGGACCATATCGCCAGAGCCAAGCACTACGCCTGTAAATGCCTCGATGTTGACGTGGTGGCTCACCATGATGATGGGTGTCTTTGGATACTGCTTGAGGCTCTTTTGAACCAGCTGACGCAAGCCTTCCGTTTGCTGATTCGAGCGACTCATGTTTTCAAAAAAAGAACCCAGCGATGAATCAACGATGACTGGACCCTTTTTTAGCAAGGTAGCAGTGTCAACACAGCGACACCAGGGACTGCTAAAGACTTTCGCGCTCTCAATGCCTTGCTGGCTTAGCCACTGCCCAGTGCGCTCAGCCTGTTTTTTCCCAAACTCGCCCAAATTGCGCTGCGTACTGCATTGATCAAGACGATGGCCTGCAGGATCGCTAAAGCCAGGGGCGTCGGCATGGCGCATCAATAGAATGTGCTGACCATCCGTCATTGGACTGGCTAAGTTAGCAAGCGCCGTAGTGCTTAGGCAAAGCATGATGACTAGCATGGCCATCATGCGTTGAAAAAATTGGCATCCTGCCCGAATCACCATGGTAATTTTTCCCCTGAGTAACTGTAAAAGCTGCCCGATTCAGATAGCGGCAATTGATTGAGCACAGCCAGCATATCGCGCGCCGCATCGTTCGCTGGCCGACCAATTTGCTCTCCTTTAAATGGCTTGGAGAGTCGTGAGTTGACGGTACCCGGGTGGAGCGCGATTAATTTGCTATTGGGCTGTGTGCGCCGCAATTCAATCGCTGTCGTTTTGAGTAGCATGTTTAGCGCTGCTTTGGATGCGCGATAGCTGTACCAACCGCCTAAGCGATTGTCTTCAATGCTGCCCACTTTGGCGGAGATCACGGCCATGATGGCATTCTCTTTGGCAAGTAGGCTACTGAACTTGGCTAGTGTGACAGCGGGACCAAACGCATTGATCTTGAAGATGGCTTCCAGCTGGCCGAAACACAAATCAGCCCCCTTTTTTTCAGGGCTCCACGCATCGGTATGCAAGACGCCAATGGCATTGATGATGAGGTGAAACGGTCCGCTAGACGCCAAGGCCTCTGCAGCCATTTCAATCGATGATTCATCCGCATAGTTAATGGCTGGACTGGAGTGGCGATGAATGCCAATCGCGTCGCTGCAACGGGGATCGGCCTGAAGTAGCTCCAAAAAAGCAGACCCAATCGTTCCCGATGAGCCAATGATGAGGGCGCGATAGCCCTCGGGTAGTGTTGGCATCATTTAAACCCAGCCCTGTTTCCAGATGGTGGCGTCTGTCAATTCACGCCAATCAATTTGCTGCACCTCTTTACTAAAGACGGCTTCAATTTCCACGTGCTTAATGGCCTCGTGCGGCAATTCGGGCAGAATGACTTTGCTCACTAAAAAATGCTTTTGTTTCTTAACAGGGTGAACGGCAGTCCACTTCGTCAGCAATAACTTTTTGGGACTCAGTAGATTTTTGGTCGGCATGGCGTATCCAGAAACAGATCAAAGGACAGTGCACTGCATCGTTTGAGTGCCGAGACGGAGCGCTCCGGATCCGGGCGTAAACCGAACCACTGCCGCTTGCGTATCCGCCGGGCAACGCACATCAAAATAACTGTCATGCCCTAAGCTGCCGCAAAAACGCAAATCCGATTCGTTTTTATTGGACGGATTGACTGCAAACCCCTGCGGTGGATCTAAGGTCATCAGCGAACGACTAAGTACCATAGTCACTTTTGCTCCATCCACTCCTGGAATACAACTCCAGGTGGTGTAATCGTTTTTATCGCAAGCCGCGAGGCCGCCCAGCAGGGAGGCTAGCAAACCAAGGCGGGCGATACGGCGGGCAGGCAAACGCATGACAGATTGAATGAAGTGGGGGTCATGCCATTCTAGTGAATAAGCTCTACACTTGCTTGGTATGCCAACACCCAATCATCCCGCCCCAATCCCAGCAGAGCTCAGCGCGGCAGACGTGTCGCGCATCATTGAAATGGCCTGGGAGGACCGCACGCCCTTTGAAGCCATTTTGCGTAGCTATGGCTTATCGGAGCCCGCAGTTATTCGCCTAATGCGAGCCAATTTGAAGTCTGGCTCATTTCGCTTATGGCGGGCCCGTGTGACCGGCCGCTCTAGCAAACACAGCGCACTGCGCAGTCCCGACATTGATCGTGCCTATTGTCCGACTCAATACAAGCAGTCCCACGGACGATGAAATCCTTTACTCTTTTTTACGACGGCGCCTGCCCCTTATGCCAGGCAGAAATCCTTTTTTTGCAAAACCGCAATCAAGCAGGTCTACTCCATTTTGTAGACATTAATTCGGCACAATACGATCCACAAGCAGTAGGGGTGTCTTGTGAAGAGGCCTTAGCCAGCATGTATGGTCAGATCGAAGGCGAGCCACCCATTAACGGAGTGGCCGTCTTTGGTGAGGCATACCGCCGGGCTAATTTGCCGCTGATGGCATGGATTTTTTCGCGCCGCTGGATGATGCCGATTCTAGGGCCCAGCTACCGTTTCTTTGCCAAGCACCGCCATGGCATTTCGGGGTTTTTTGGGCCACCTCTGCTACGCCTTGTAAAAGCACGCTTTCCAAGTAAGTCCAATTCACCCTAGTTTTATCGCCACACCGTTAGATTTGCTTGTATCGTGGTGGCATGAAAACCATTGTTCTTCGGCTGGCATGGGTTGCATTTGGATCAGCTATTGCCATTACAACCGCTTTATGGGTCACGGGTAACGCTACTACTCCGCTAGTTCTTGCGTCTTTGGGCGGCTCCACTTTGTTTCTGTTTGGCTTAACAAGCTTACCTCCAGCACAGCCCCGCGCATTGTTTGGCGGTCACTTTATTGCAGCTGCGGTTGGTATTGCCGCATACCAGCTTGCCGGAGATGCTTTGTGGGTGATGGCACTTGCGGTGGTAGTGACCGTCGTATTGATGTTGCTCACCAAAACCGTACACCCACCGGCGGGCGCCAATCCGCTTATCATGATTCAGGCGCAAGCTGGACTCATGCATTTAGGTGCCGTAGTCATGCTGGGAGTTCTAAGCATTTTTATAGTGGCCTATGTGTGGAGTCGCTTGGGAGTGGGGCAATGCAAATACCCTCTGCGCTGGAACCAGCCATCGCCACCCAATAACAACTGGGGCATTTGGACCGATTCGTAAAACGCAGACTCACCTGATTTAGAATTCATGAGCCTATGACAACCCACTCTACCGAGCCAAAAAACCACACTGCGCATTCATTGAAAGAGCGCTTGTATGTGATTATTTTTGAATCCGATACCAAGAAGGGTTTATTGTTTGACCGCGTTTTAATTTATGCAATCTTGCTCTCAGTATTGGTGGTTGTTCTCGACAGCGTGGCATCGATTTCAAAGCAGTTCCATAGCGAATTAGTCACGTTGGAGTGGATGTTCACGATACTATTCAGTATTGAATACCTTGCGCGTTTGTATTGCGCGAAGTACCGCTGGCGTTACGCAACGAGTTTTTATGGCGTGATTGATTTTCTGGCAGTGGTACCCACGTATCTTGCCCTTCTCTTTCCTGAGCTGCATGCATTGATTGATGTGCGCGTACTGCGCTTGATTCGGATGTTCCGTATCTTTAAGTTAACTGCATATATGTCGGAGTATCAGCATCTGGCGGAAGCCTTATCGGCTAGTAGGCGCAAGATCCTGGTGTTTTTATCGGTGGTATTGATGGTAGTAACCGTGATGGGTTCTATCATGTATGTGGTGGAAGGGCCACACAACGGATTTACGAGCATTCCGATTGCGGTGTATTGGGCAATCACAACGATGACCACCGTTGGCTTTGGTGATATTACTCCGCATACCGATTTAGGCAAACTCATTTCGTCGGCCATGATGCTGATGGGCTGGGGCACATTGGCTGTACCAACGGGGATTGTGACCGCGGAGTTTGCGCATCGCCGTAACCAAGAGTTTGTCGCCAAAAAAACCTGTGATGCCTGTTGTACCGACGGTCACGAAACAACGAATCAATACTGTAGGCATTGCGGTACTCGCTTTCCGACCCCTCAAAACTAAAAAAGCCTTCTAAGGTAAGAAGGCTTTTTCGTAGTGAGTAGCCTCAGTACTTTAGTTAACGCCGAGTAACTCCACGTCAAATACTAGTGTCGCGTTGGGAGGAATAACGCCGCCAGCACCGCGCGCTCCATAGCCCATCTCCGCAGGAATAATTAAGGTGCGCTTACCACCCACTTTCATGCCGGCAACACCTTCATCCCAGCCTTTAATCACACGACCGCCGCCCAAGGGAAATTCAAATGCTTGGCCGCGATCAACTGAGCTATCAAATTTCTTGCCCTTCAGGTCAGCGGCAGATGGATCATGCAGCCAGCCGGTGTAGTGAACCGATACATCGGATCCGGCTTTTGCTTCTGCACCGTTGCCTACGACGGTATCAATTTTTTGAAATTCGCTCACGGTATTTGCCTTTATAGAGGAGGGGGTAGTAGAGGGCGGCTTCGAATCGCCGCCGGATTTCGGCATTAAGAATGCCACAGCCAGGCCTCCTGCCAGAATCAATAGACCGAATTTGAGAGGGGTATTCATGGTTTGGCCAGTTCAAAAGAGAAAAGAAAGCAAGATATGCACCAAATTAGTGCGTTACCAGCAATTATCCAATTCATTGGGTAATACTGCATCTCAGTATATAAAATCAGCCCCTTTTATGCAAAGGCGATGCTTTAAAATGACCTGTCTGCATGTTGGATTTCATTGTGCGCTCGCAGCATCAATGGAGTGAGGCATGCATGGGGCAGGTCCAAAACCATGCTCAATTGCGTTATCCCATTTAAGGAATAGTCATGGCATCAGGAAATTCAAAGATCATTTATACCTTCACAGACGAAGCCCCTGCGCTTGCAACCTGTGCATTTTTGCCGGTCATTAGCGCATTTGCAAAATCAGCTGGTATAGATATTGTTAAAAGTGACATCTCTGTAGCGGCTCGAATCTTGGCCGAATTTCCAGAATGCTTAAGCGAGGCGCAGCGTGTACCGAATAATTTAGCTGAGCTAGGAAAGATGACTTTGCAGCCTGATACCAACATCATTAAGTTGCCTAACATTAGCGCATCCGTACCCCAGCTTCAAGATGCCATTAAAGAGTTGCAGAACAAAGGTTATGCCATCCCTAATTTTCCAGATGATCCCAAGAATGATGAAGAAAAAGCCATTCGGGCGCGTTATGCAAAATGCTTAGGCAGTGCTGTGAATCCAGTGTTGCGAGAGGGTAATTCCGATCGCCGCGCGCCTGCCGCAGTCAAGCGATATGCGCGTAACAATCCGCATTCCATGGGCGTTTGGAGCCAAGCATCCCGTACCCATGTATCGCATATGCATGGTGGTGATTTTTACTCCAGCGAAAAATCCATGACGATGACGAAGGCCTGCGATGTCAAAATGGACTTAGTCACCAAGAGCGGCAAGACAGTTGTTTTAAAGCCAAAGATTAGCCTGCAAGCGGGCGAAGTGATTGACAGCATGTACATGAGTAAAAAAGCCCTGTGTGCTTTTTACGAAGAAGAAATGGAAGATGCCTATAAGACTGGGCTCATGTTTTCCTTGCACGTGAAGGCAACCATGATGAAGATTTCGCATCCGATTGTCTTTGGCCACGCAGTCAAAATATTTTATAAAGATGCTTTTGCAAAACATGAAAAATTGTTTGCAGAACTGGGTGTCAATGCCAACAATGGCCTGAGCAGTGTATACGATAAGATTGCAAGCCTGCCTGACTCTAAGCACCAAGAAGTGCTGAGGGATTTGCATGCTTGCCATGAACATCGTCCTGCCTTGGCGATGGTTGATTCTGCCAAGGGCATTTCGAATCTGCATTCGCCAAGCGATGTGATTGTGGATGCATCCATGCCAGCCATGATTCGCATTGGCGGCAAGATGTGGGGGGCAGATGGGCGGCCGCAAGATACCAAAGCGGTTATTCCAGAAAGTACTTTTGCGCGTATCTACCAAGAAATCATTAATTTCTGCAAAACCCACGGTAACTTTGATCCCAAGACCATGGGCACGGTACCCAACGTTGGCTTAATGGCGCAGCAAGCCGAAGAGTATGGCTCGCACGATAAGACCTTTGAAATCGCTGAAGCCGGTACAGCCCGCATCGTCGCCGATGATGGTACCGTTTTACTCGAGCAGCAGGTAGAAGAGGGTGATATCTGGCGCATGTGCCAAGTGAAGGATGCGCCGATTCGGGATTGGGTCAAGTTGGCGGTGAATCGTGCCCGCTTGTCCAATACCCCGGCTGTATTTTGGTTAGATGAGTATCGCCCCCATGAGGCCGAGTTAATTAAAAAAGTAAAGACCTACTTGAACGACTACGATCTTACTGGACTCGATATTCAGATCATGTCGCAAACACGAGCCATGCGCTACACCTTGGAGCGTGTGATTCGCGGCAAAGATACGATTTCCGTAACCGGTAATATCTTGCGTGACTACCTTACGGACTTATTCCCCATTTTGGAATTAGGCACCAGCGCTAAGATGCTCTCGATTGTGCCTTTAATGGCTGGCGGCGGATTGTTTGAGACGGGCGCGGGCGGCTCGGCTCCGAAGCACGTCAAACAATTGGTCGAAGAAAATCATTTGCGCTGGGATTCCTTAGGCGAGTTTATGGCACTGGCTGTATCTCTGGAAGACATTGGCGATAAAACCGGCAACCAAAAAGCCAAAATGTTGGCGCGTACCTTGGATGAGGCAACCGGCGCACTGCTCGAAAATCGCAAGTCACCGTCCACCAAAACGGGTGAGTTAGACAACCGCGGCAGCCAGTTTTATTTATCGATGTATTGGGCCCAGGCATTAGCCCAGCAAACTGAAGATAAGGCGCTACAGGCTCATTTTGCACCCATCGCAAAAGCGTTGGAGACACAAGAAAAAACCATCGTAAGTGAGCTCAATGCCGTTCAAGGCAAGCCAGTCGATATTGGTGGATATTATTTTGCTGAGCCGGCAAAGTGTGATGCGGTGATGCGTCCCAGCAAAACCTTCAATGCCATTATTGAGTCCGCATAGACCCATTAATTTTTCTGTTTGATCGACGCGAAAGGTAAATGCCCAGTGATTTACCTTTCGTCTGAATGCAGTGGGAAGTGATGTTAATCCCATAGTTTTTATGGGTATTGCGATTTTTTGTGCAAAGCCGCAATTTTCATAACTTTATGTTTTAATTCTTGTAAGGAAGCACTGGGGAGTAGCCAGCTCAGCAATGAGTCCTCTTTACCGTCATTACGTTTGGACTTTACTTTGTGGGGGTCTAAGCCGGTATAGGGGTAGACATAGTCTAAGGCAAGACCATTTGTTTTTATGAATGGTTGATGGTTTTTTATTTCTCAGGTACAGGATGCGCATTCGATATTTCCGAATTGGTAGATTAGTGGCTTACATGCCCGTGGCACTAGCGGTAGTGCTTGCTATGCCAACCGCAGTAGCCCAATCAACGCCGGATCTGACACCACCCAGCCAAATATCAACGCCAGCTGCTCCTGGCACCATCTATAGCTTGGAGCAATTAATTCAGTTGGCATTGGAATCGAACCCCCGCGTATTGGCAGCGCGCGATCAAGCAGCAGCCTCTAGCGGGCAATTACGGACTGCCAAAGCAGTACCAAACCCCCAATTTGAATACAACACCGGACAGCAACGCTCCGCTACTGGGCCATTGACTACCGGCAATGTCTCGTCTTGGTCGGTGACTCAGCCATTGGATATGCCTTACACCCGTTTCCCACGGGTTGATGCGGCAGAGGCCAATGCGCGTGCGGCGCAAGCCACGCGAGTCGCGTTTGAGGTAGAGGCAATCGCCAATGTGCAAATGCGCTATTACGAGTTGCTTCGCAGGGAAGCAGAGGCGCGTGCAGCAAACGAAGACTTAGATCTGACTAAGCAAATTCGGGATCGCATGCAACTGCGCTATGACGTGGGTGAGACCGCACGCTTTGAGTTGATCCGGGCGCAGACAGAATTTTTGAATGCGCAAATGAATGCAGAATCCAGCAAGCTCCGCATCGAACAAGCGCGCGGACTATTGCGTCAAACGGTGGGACATCAGCTTATAGCCGATTTTGCATTGGCAGCACATAGCCAAAAAGCAAATGAGTTACCACCGCTGGAGACGCTACTGAACGAGGTTCGCAATCAAAGTCCCGAACTCCAAAAAGCGAAAGCGCAAGTAGAGTCAACCCAATCTCGATTGAGTTTTGAAAAAAACTCGCGCTTACCTAACCTAGCTTTAAAAGCACAGCAATACAATGACCCGAACTTTACCGATCGACTGTATGGATTGGTAGTAACCATTCCGATTTGGGACTTTAGAGGCGGACAAATTGCCGAAGCTGAGGCGAATGCATCCAAAGCTAGAAACGACTTGAATGCGCAAACCCAGAGCTTAGAGCAGCAGATGCAGTCTGCCTACAAGCTTTATCTGATTGCCAGCTATCAGACGCAAATTTTGGATCAAGAGGTAGTGCAATTGGCTGCCAGTGCTCGCCGCATTGCAGAGATTTCATACCGTTTTGGCGAGCGCGGCATGCTCGAGTACCTCGATGCGCAGCGCACCTTTCGTGCTGCCCGCAATGACTTAATTAAAGCCCGTTTTGATCTGGCATCGATCATTACGGAGATACAGCGTTTACGTGCTAGCCCAGAGTGGGTTGACAAACTCGAAGGTGATAAAAAATGAATCCCCAGTTGCTGATTCTTCTCAAGCAGATCAGAGATCAGTTGATCGTCTTAAAAAATCGCCTCTTGCAATATGCTGAAGAGGCATATGACAGCACTATGGCGACGCAAAAGCAGCTGTATAGCCAGGCATTTGATTGGATGGCAGCCCGTGTGCCGGCCTTGACCGACACTTATTTGCAAGCACCCCGTTGGTTTAAAAAAGGCCTTTTTGTTTTGCCGTGGTTGATTATTGTCTTCTCAACACTCAATTATTTTGATGTTTTCGATCCTAAGCCAGCTGTCAAGTCAGTACAGGATCCCAATATTGTTTATGTGAACGATGATCTGCGTGGCATGATTAAAGACGGTAAAGCAGAGCTTGGTCAATTTACTGAAGAAGTGCGAGTTTCCGGACGCATTGACTTTAACGAATCTTTTTTGGCGCGCATTGGCGCCAACGTCACCGGACGGGTCTCGGAAATTTTAGGTTTCCCAGGTCAAATGGTGAAGCAAGGTGATTTGCTTGCCAAAATTACATCGACTGAGTTAACCCAATCCCAGCTAGCATATTTGCAGGCCAGAAGCGGCAGTCAGCTTGCTGAGCAGGCGGCCAATCGAGCACGTATTTTGTATAAAGAGGACGTCATCGCGCTCGCCGAGTTGCAGCGCCGGGAAGCCGAGGCGACGAGCGCAAAGGCCCAATTTGGCGCAGCCAATGATCAGTTGCGTGTTCAGGGCATGGATCAAGCGAGTATTGATCTCTTAGCCAAAACCAGTGTGATTAAATCCGTGAACAATGTGCTAGCCACCATCGATGGAGAAATCGTCGAGCGCAAAATAACCAAAGGCCAAGTGGTGCAGCCTGCTGAAGCCTTGTTTACGGTTGCAGACCTGGATGGCTTGTGGGCGATTGCTGAAGTACCTGAGAGTGCTGCTTACTTAATTCGCAAGGGCCAAAAATCATCCATCATCCTTCCTGCTTTGCGGAATCAAATGATCGAGGGTGTTATCTCCCACGTGGACTCAATTGTTAATCCAACAACCCGTACCGTTTTAGTCCGCATGGATGTCCCCAATCAGAGTGGCCAAGTCAAGCCCGGCATGTTGGCGACCATGCTGATTGATAGTCAACCCCGCGAACGATTACTCGTTCCGCTCGAGGCGATTATTCGCGAAGACAACCATGATTACGTCTACGTGCGGGAAGACGATGAGCGGTATCGCATGGTTCAAGTCAAATTAGGTCCAGAAGGGAAGGGCTTTAGGCCGGTGCAGTCTGGGCTTAAAGAAGGTGCTGAGATTGTGATTCAAGGCGCTTATCACCTCAATACCGAGCGTAAGAAGCAACTTTCCGGTGGTTAATACACAATTTCCTTGCCACTCTTATCTAGGTCAATAAACCCACGCCATGATTGAAAAAGTAGTCCGCCTTGCGCTACAGCAGCGTCTATTAATTCTGATTATTTCAGTGGTGCTACTCATTGCCGGTTTAATTGCAACCAAGCGTTTATCGGTCGACGCCTTCCCGGATGTGACGAACGTGCAGGTGCAGATTGCTAGTGAAGCCCCAGGCCGATCACCGGAAGAGGTCGAGCGCTTTGTCACGATTCCGATTGAGCTGAGCATGACCGGTTTACCCGGTTTAGTGGAGATGCGCTCGCTTAATCGCAATGGCATCTCGATTGTGACCCTCGTCTTTACTGAAAAAACCGATGTCTATTTTGCAAGGCAATTAGTTTTAGAACGCTTGATTGAGGCTGCCTCGCGCATGCCCATTGGTGTCGTGCCCGTTTTAGCGCCGCTCTCAACCGGCTTGGGTGAAGTCTATCAATACACCATCAATCATCCAACGGATGGCAATAAAGAGATTGCTGCCGATGAACTAGCTGAGCGTAGAACGATTCAAGACTGGATAGTGCGTCCGATGTTACGTTCCGTATCCGGAGTTGCTGAAATTAATACCCAGGGTGGATATGCCAAGGAATATCAGGTCTTGGTTAATCCAGAACGCCTGCGCCATTACCAGATCAGCTTACAGGATGTATACGAATCCTTGGCGCGCAATAATGCCAATTCTGGCGGTGGACAGTTGCCCACCTATTCAGAGCGCTATCTAATAAGGGGTGTGGGCTTGATTGCCAAGCCCGAAGACATTGGCAAGATTATCCTGAAAGAGGTTAAGGGTACGCCAGTGTATGTTCGTAACGTAGCGGATGTAACCATCGGCAGTGAAGTTAGGCAAGGCGCTGCCATTCTCAATGGAACGACCGAAAGTGTTGCTGGCATTATTCAAATGATTCGCGGAGGCAATGCGCGTGAGGTAGTGAGTCGCATTAAGTTAAAGGTTCGCGAAATTAACGAAGCAAAACTATTACCCGATGGTTTACAGATCATTCCGTTTTACGATCGTACCGATCTGATTGATGCAGCGATGTTCAACGTCGCCAAAGTACTGATTGAGGGGATCATCTTGGTGATCGTCTTGCTCTTCTTGTTTTTAGGGGATGTGCGCTCTTCAATCATTGTCGTGGCAACCTTGATTCTGACGCCACTACTGACTTTCTTGGCCATGAATCGGTATGGCATATCAGCGAACTTGATGTCGCTTGGGGGGCTTGCCATTGCGGTCGGGATTATGGTGGATGGCTCGGTCGTGGTAGTTGAAAATACCTTTGCAAAATTGGGCGCGCGCCTCAAGTCAGGCGAATCAAAAAACCGGATTATCTTAGAAGCAGCGACGGAAGTCGGTAAGCCCGTGCTGTTCGGCGTTGGCATCATCATTTTGGTATTCATGCCATTACTCTCGCTAGAGGGGATGGAAGGCAAGATGTTTGCCCCGATGGCCATAACGATCGCTATTGCTTTGGCAATCTCTTTAGTTCTGTCTTTTACGCTTTCGCCGGTCTTGTGCTCCTATATTTTGAAAGGCGGCGGTGAGGAAGATACTCGTATTGTTAGAACACTCAGAACCCCCTATACCAAGTGGTTGCATTGGTGTTTAGATAACCCGAAGTTAGTGGTAAAGCGCGCCATTATTTTGCTGCTGACGAGTTTTGTGGCATTTATGATGCTGGGTAAATCGTTTATTCCGGTAATGCAAGAGGGCTCGATTACGCCTTTAATCGCCAAGTCGCCTAATATTTCCTTGGATGAGTCGATTAAGCTCGAATTTGAGGCGATGAAGCGCATCATGACGGTGCCAGGTGTTGAGCGGGTGGTATCGCGCTTAGGGCGCGGCGAGTCACCTGCTGACCCAGGCCAACCCTTTGAGTCGGATCCAATTGTGACCTTAAAGCCATTGGGCGATCGCGACTTAACTCAGGAAGAGATTGCAAACCAAATTCGCGAGAAGCTGAAAACCCTGCCTGGTGTTGAGTTATCGATTTCCCAGCCCATTGCTGCGCGGGTAGATGAGATGGTCTCGGGGGTGCGCTCGCAGGTTGCTATCAAGATTTTTGGTGAAGACCTTACTGAGCTAAAAAAACTGGGCGATCAAATCAGTCAAGTGCTGAGTAATATGAAGGGCAGTACCGACTTGCGAATTGAGAAAGCATCCGGTCAGAACTACCTCAATATTAAGATCGATCGGGATGCGATTGCGCGCTACGGTATCAATGTTTCGGATGTGAATGAGGTGATTGAAACTGCAATTGGTGGCAAACAAGCCTCGATTGTGTATGAGGGTGAGCGCCGCTTCCCCTTGATGCTGCGCTACCCCGCACCCTACCGCGACAATGTCGAGGCGATTTCTGGAATTATTTTGCATTCGCCCAATGGCGCTCAAGTATTGCTTCGTGATTTAGCTGAAATTAGCTTAATTGACGGTCCCGCCCAGATATCCCGCGAGAGCGGTAAACGTCGCCTAGTGATTGGTGTGAACGTCGAAGGGCGCGATCTCGGCGGCTTTGTGCAAGAGGCCCAAGAGCAAATCGCGAAGAAAGTATCGCTACCTGAGGGGTATAGCTTGCAATGGGGTGGTCAGTTTGAAAACATGGAGCGCGCGATGGCGCGTCTGATGGTCATCATCCCAATTACGATTGCGGCGATTTTCTTTCTGCTCTTCATGTTGTTTAACTCGATCCGCTTGGCTGGGTTGATTATTTTGGTTCTGCCTTTTGCGTCGATTGGCGGTATTTTTGGCTTGCTTATTAGTGGTGAGTACTTATCGGTACCAGCAGCGGTTGGTTTTATCAATCTGTGGGGTATTGCAGTGTTAAATGGTGTGGTGCTGATTTCCTTCATTAAGCAGTTGCGGGAAGAGGGCTATTCGATGCAGGATGCATTGGTGGAAGGCTGTGAGCATCGCTTTCGGCCAGTCATGATGACAGCGTCAGTAGCGATGCTGGCTTTGGTGCCGATGCTATTCTCGGGCGGCCCGGGCTCGGAGGTGACTCGGCCCTTGGCAGTGGTAGTAATTTCGGGTTTAATTACCTCTACTGCCTTAACATTATTGGTGTTGCCGGTTTTGTACCGTTCATTTGAAGAAAAAGAGATTGAAGCATGATCGAAATTAAAGCCGTCTTTCGTCCTGGGCGATTGCCTGCCTTGCGCAGTGCCTTGATGGAAACCCCCGGCTTTCCAGGGATGACGGTCACCCGTGTAGAGGGTTGCAGCGCGCCAGGCAGCACCGGTAAATCATCGATAAAAGAAGAGTTAACCGATTACTCAGCAAAAGTGCGGATTGAGATTGTGTGTAGCGATGACGTGGCTGATCGCTTGATGGATCGCATTGTCGAAGTTTGTCAAACTGGGCAAATTGGTGATGGAGTCGTCTGGAAAACTGATGTGGATAAAGTATTTTTTATCGCCAAGAACTACGGCGCAACGTAAATAGTTTTTTCTCTACCCGAATAAAAAAGCCTCGCCAGAAATCTGCGAGGCTTTTTTACGCCCATCAAGGGCATTTAGGGGAGTTACTTCACTAAAACGACAGGTTGTTTTGCGCCAGAAACAATCTTTTGAGCAATCGAGCCCATGATCATATCGATAAAGCCACTGCGGCCTTTTGATCCCATCACAATCATGTCCATCTTCTCTTTGGTGGCTAAAGCAATAATTTCTTCAGAAATATTGCCGCGCTTAATCACCATCGTGTATTTGACGCCAGCTGCATCCAATACTTTTTGTGCTGGCTTGAGTTCTTTCTCGCTGATTTCACGCAGGTACTCATCAACTACACTCTTAGCAACAAATTGCTTTACGTGGTTAAGGCCGACATCATCATGCACATTGATCAAGGTGACGCTGCACTTGCTTTTAAGGTCAGCCGATAGCTTAGCGACGTACTTGCAGGCATTCATAGCGGATTTGGAGCCGTCTACGGGTAACAATATTTTCATGTTTTGTCCTTTAGGAGGGTGACAGGTTCTTATTGTAAAAAGTACTAACTCGATTCAGCATTTTTGATCAAAAAAGCGCTTGCTGATTTGATTTGAATCAAATTCAATGCGTCTTTTGCTTGGCTAAGGATCTTTGCCTACTTTATTAAGGCCAGAGTATTTTTAAAGCCAGGGTGCTTGCAGGTTTTGAGCCATTCAAATGCGAGCATTTCAACGGTCTTGAGTGTGGCGCCGGATTCTTTTAGGCGCATTGTGGCTATAGTCTTATCAAGCGATTGACGTGAGCCGATAGCATCCACCGCAATCGAAACTGTAAAACCGTGTTCAAGGAGCCCAAGCGCAGTTTGCATGAGGCAAACGTGCGCCTCGCAGCCAACCAATACCAATTGCTTACGATCGGTAGGGATATGGCTGATGAGCCCATCGCCGCAGCCATCAAAGTGAAATTTAGTCACGGTCTTCTGGCAAAGGGCCTTTAATTCAGGGTGGTTTTCCCCGAGGCCGGCTGGGTTTTCTTCGGTCCCAATGATGGGTATGCCAAGCTGCTGGGCAATTTTCGCCAGCCGAATGCATTGACTGAGTACGTGCGCATGGTCCTCAATTGCTGGCATGAGCTTGGACTGCATGTCGATGATGAGTAAAACGCTTTGATCGGGAGAGGCAAGCATGGCGGTTGTGCCTGATTGTGGTAATTTATTGTGTACGTTTTCATTCTATTCCCACTTAGCTAAGGAGTACACCGGTATGCATTCACAGATTCAGTACACACGCCCCGATGGCCAATCCGTTAATGCCTATCTTGCTGAGCCAGAGCAGGGCTCAAATAGACCTGGGGTAGTCGTGATTCAGGAGTGGTGGGGCTTAGATGATCAGATTAAAGCCGTAGCCGATCAATTGGCTGCAGCCGGATACCGCGCTCTAGTGCCGGATTTGTATCGAGGCAAGCTGGCCTTAGAGGCTAAAGAGGCAGAGCACTTGATGGGTGACCTGAACTTCGGCGACGTTGCTTCGCAGGATATTCGAGGGGCGGTGCAGCACCTTAAGAAAACCGGCAGCCCCAAGGTTGCCGTCACGGGCTTTTGCATGGGCGGGGCATTGACGCTGTTATCTGCAGTCCACGTACCGGAGTTGGACGCAAGCGTGGTTTGGTATGGCTATCCTCCGCTCGAATACGTTGATGCCAGCAAAATTCAGAAGCCGCTTCAGGGCCATTGGGCCTTGCATGATGAATTTTTCCCCATCGCCGGCGTTGATCAACTGGAAGTTAATTTCAAAGCGGCAAACACGCCGTATACCTTCTATCGTTATGACGCAAAGCATGCCTTTACTAATCCGGAAGCGGATGCGCGGCATTTGCCACCATTGCAATACAACGCAGCCGCTACCAAGGAAGCATGGCAGCGTACCCAGGCATTTTTAAAAATGCATTTGGGATGAGGTAATTCGGCTTAGCGATTGATGAGGTGAAAAATCCACGGTATCGCAATGGCGCCCAAGATGCCGTGCATACCCATCGCTAGACTGGCATAAGCGCCCGCTTCAGGACTTACGCTAAAAGCACGTGAGGCGCCAATGCCATGGGATGCAACCCCAATGGCAAAACCCCGCTGCCACCACAGCTTCATCCCCAGCGCATCCAAGATGAAGCGCGCCAAGATTGCACCCAGAATACCGGTCACTACCGCAAACACGGCAGTCAGCGTGGGCGAGATACCAATTTGTTCGGCGATACCCATGGCAATGGGCGCTGTAACCGATTTCGAATACAGTCCGCCAACCAGGGTTTGATCAGCCCCTAATGCCGTTGCAATGCCGACTGCACTCAAAATGGAAACGAGGCCACCGCAGACCAAGGAAATAATCAGCGGCAGTGCGCGGCTTTGCAAATGCTGAATGCCGCGGTAAATCGGAATGGCCAAAGAGACCGTCGCTGAGCCAAGTAGAAAGTGAACAAATTGCGCGCCCTCAAAATAAGTCCGATACGGCATTTGCAGTAACTCGATTGCAACGGAAACCAAAACCACTGCGATGGCTACCGGGTTGGCGATTGGGTTTTGGGCGCTGCGCTGATAGAGCCATAAACCGATTTGATAGGCAGCCAAAGTAATAAATAGGGCAATTAAGGGGCTGCCAGAGAGGTAGACCCAGATCTCCACAATCGAAGCAGAGTCACGCATCGTTTTTAGGCTCGCGGTGCATTAGCCTGAGGATCAAGGCGCTCGTAGCAATGGTGAGGATAACGCTCGCTACCAATGCAGTGATGAGTGCCCCGGCATGTTCTTTGAGTTGTGGCAAAAATAGCACAACCCCAACCGCAGCAGGAACAAATAGCAGACCCAAGTATTGACTAAAGCCATCGGCCACCAAAGCTAAGGATGGATCGAGTTTGCCGCGCAGCATCAGCCACGCTAACAGCAAGACCAGCCCAATCACAGGCCCTGGCAGGCTAGTAAAGACAAACTTGGATATCAGCTCGCCTAAGCCCTGAAAAAAAAGGATTTGAACTAAACCAGCAATCATGGCACTAGTGTAGGTGAAGTAGGCGTCTTCTGAGTAGAATTAGTAACTTAATGCAAACAAACGATGCATTGCAATTTATTTTTAGATCAATCCGCTTACTGTAAGGATGTTATGAAGAAAACGATTCTCGCTAATGGCATCACGATGGCTTATCAAATCGACGGTCCTGAGACTGCGCCCGTCGTAGTTATGAGTAATAGCTTGATGTCTAGTCTAGAAATGTGGGATGACACGATTGTTGCATTGACCTCACATTACCGCGTGGTGCGCTATGACACCCGTGGGCACGGTCAATCTGAAGTAACTCCTGGCCCCTACAGCATCGAACTATTGGCGAACGATCTAGTGGGTCTCATGGATGCGTTACAGATTAGCAAGGCCCATCTGGTTGGTTTATCGATGGGCGGAATGATTTGCCAATTTGTTGGTGCTCATTTTCCTGATCGGGTGATCTCATTGAGTTTGTGTGACACCGCTAGCGAAATGCCGCCGCGCTCGCTGTGGGAGGAGCGTTTTGCGATTGCACGGCAGCAAGGTTTAGGCGGTCTAGTCGATGGCACTATCAAACGCTGGTTTTTGGATGGATTTGTTGCTAGCGATCCAGCAAAAATTGAGCGGGTTCGTGCGATGATTTTGAAAACACCGGTGGATGGATACATTGCCTGTGCCAGCGCAGTTCGGGATATGGCGCAGTCAACAATGCTGCTTAAGATTACGGCTCCAACCTTAGTCTTATTGGGTAGACAGGATCCCGCGTGCACGGTTGCTCAAGCAACGGTGTTGCATCGCTTAATTCAGCATTCCAGCATGCATATCATTGACGATGCAGCCCATTTAGCCAACATTGAAAAGCCGGCCCAATTCAATTCGGCTTTGAAGCAATTTTTGGATTCCGTTTAATAAATCAGCTTAGTATTTCATAGCAACATAACAAAAATAAAAGGAGACGTACTGTGACGCAATTCAGAAAAATACAAAAAAAATGGCAAGCAGGGCTTGTAGGTTTAGCCTTATTTGGCGCTGGCATCAGTATTCAAGCGCAGCCAGCGGTCGATAAATACCCATCCAAGACCGTCAAGATGGTTGTGCCTTTAACGCCTGGATCGGGAGCAGATATTGCCGGCAGATTGGTTTCAAAAAGTTTGGCTGAATTGTGGAAGCACCCAGTGATTATTGAAAATCGTCCAGGCGCTGGCGGCCTAGTTGGTACCGGCGTGGTGGTCAATGCTGCGCCGGATGGCTATACCTTATTAGTGCAGTCTGCCTCGTATGCTGCTAACCCAGCAATTTATAAAAAATTACCCTACGACTTAAAAAGTCTGACGGATCTGAATATTCTGGGCACGACACCCTATTTATTAATTGTCAGTGCTGAGAGCCCTTATAAATCCATTAAAGATCTAGTGGCTGCCGCAAAGGCCAAGCCAGGTGATTTACCTTACGCTTCTGCTGGTATTGGCAGCTCTACGCACTTGGCTGCGGAGTACTTTAATCAGACCATGGGAATTAAGATGCTGCATGTGCCTTACAAGGGATCCCCTGAGGCAATTACAGAAACCATTGCTGGTAGAACGGCGTTTTACATGGCTCCATTTGAAACAGCCATGGCGCAAGTCCGCGGCGGCAAAGCCCGTGCACTAGGTATAACCAGCATTGCACGAGCGTCTGTTGCACCGGAGATTCCAACGATTGCAGAGCAGGGATATCCGAACTTTGATATCGGACTTTGGTTTGGCGTTTGGGCTCCATCTGCAACGCCAGAGAAAATCAAGGTCAAGATCAACGAAGACATTAACCGTGCACTGCAAGACGTTGATATCAAAATTGCATACGCGAAAGCAGGTATTACATCCAAGCCGATGAATTTAGAGCAAACCGCTCAGTTTGTTCGAAATGAAATCGCCAAGTACACCAAGATTGCAAAAGACGCCGGTATTGAACCTCAATAAGGCGCCACTCTGCCAGGCTCCAGATCGGGTATTGCGTCGGCCCGATCTGCTTTTGCCAGCTGGTGCAACGGATTGCCATGCGCATATATGCGGGCCTGAAAGTAGCTTTCCGTATTTCAGTGGGCGCATTTATACCCCGCCAGATGCGCTGCTCCCGGATTACTTCAATCTATTAACGCACTTGGGGGTTGAGCGCGCTGTCTTAGTACAGCCCAGCATTTATGGCACCGATAACCGTGCGATGCTCGCAGCACTAAAAGCGTTTCCAACAAAATTACGCGGCGTTGCAGTGGTGGACAACACCATTACCGATGCTGAGATTGAAGCCTTGCATCAAGCAGGTGTGCGTGGACTGCGCTGCAATATCGTCGATTTAGCCGATGCCACCGGACAATTGCCGATGACGATGCTCAGAGGCCTTGCCGAGCGCATTGCCCCCTTTGGCTGGCATTTGGAATTCTTAATGCATGTGGATGCGTTTCCACAACTGCAGAATGACTTTCATGATTTTCCGGTTGAGATTGTGGTCGGCCATTTTGGTTACGTTAAAACAAGCCTCGGCATTGCAAATGCTGGCTTTCAGAACCTGTGCGCAATGATGCGGGAGGGGCGTGCCTGGGTTAAATTCACTGGGACCTATCGTATTTCAGAGCAAGTTGCGCCGCCATATTCCGATGTCAATGGTTTCGCGGAGGCATTACTTAAAGCGAATCCAGAGCAGATTGTTTGGGGCACGGACTGGCCCCATGTCATGGTGAAGGGATTAATGCCCAATGATGCTGATTTGTGTGATTTACTGGGCAATTGGATTCAAGAGCCTGCGCTGTTAAGGCAGATACTAGTAAGCAACCCAGATCGACTATATGACTTTCAATAACCCCCCATTTCATGCAATGCAGGTTTGGCTTCAGATTGGCATTGCCCTCTCTCTTTTTCTAATTGGAGCGCCCCTTGCCATGGCAACAGAAGAGCCAAGTTATCGCGTCACTGAGAAAGCCGAGCCATTTGAAATACGCGAATATCCACCGTTGATCGTGGCGCAGGTAGAAGTGCCAGGCGATCTAAGTGAGGCATCTAGTGCAGGCTTTCGGCTGATTGCTAATTATATTTTTGGAAATAACATCTCAGTACGCGATGGTGGGCTGAGTACGGCTGAGCCAGCTCCAGAAAAGATTGCTATGACCGTGCCGGTGATAGCTGAAGGCAGGGGCGATCAAAAAACCTGGCTCATTCAGTTTGTGATGCCAAAGCAGTACACCATGGATACTCTACCTAAGCCAAATAATCCCCAAGTCAAGTTAGTGGCCATAGGCCCCCAAAAACTAGCCGTGATTCGTTTTACGGGATTTGTTGGTGACGATAAAGTACAAGAAAAAACCGCTGAACTGATGGCCTGGATTAAATCAAGAAATGCGCTTCCGTTGGGTAATCCACGTCTAGCCCGTTACAACCCGCCGTGGAGCATTCCGTGGATGCGGCGTAATGAGATCCTGATTCCAATCCAATAGCCAATGGGACTTGGCCTCGCGAAAGAAAGGCTGCCCCCATTCGTAGTATTCTTTCAAGGTCTATAACCTAAATTGAATTGAGATGGCTCTTAATTTTCCGTTTTCTGCAATCGTTGCTCAAGATGAGATGAAGCTGGCAATTGCCCTATCTACCATTGAGCCCAGTATTGGCGGCGTACTGATCTTTGGTGACCGCGGCACTGGCAAGTCAACCACAATTCGTTCATTGGCAGCACTCTTACCACCGATGAAAGTGGTTACGGGTTGCCCCTATCACTGTGATCCCAGCGCTCCGACTCTATGCTTTGCCTGTGAGGCGCGTAAGGCGGCCGGCGATAAATTAAAGACTGATTTGGTACCCGTGCCTGTAGTGGATATGCCGCTGGGCGCGACGGAGGACCGGGTTGTGGGGGCGCTTGATATTGAAAAAGCCCTATCCCAAGGCATTAAAGTATTTGAGCCCGGTTTGCTGGCCAAGGCCAATCGTGGCTACCTATACATCGATGAAGTGAACTTATTGGAAGACCACTTGGTTGATTTACTGATTGATGTATCCGCCTCCGGAGAAAACGTGGTTGAGCGCGAGGGTTTAAGTATTCGCCATCCTGCGCGCTTTGTATTGATAGGCAGTGGCAACCCAGAAGAGGGTGAGTTACGCCCACAAATGCTCGATCGATTTGGCTTATCGGTTGAAGTTAGGACCCCACAAGACCTAGCGCAGCGCATCGACATCATTAAGCGCCGCGATGCATTTGAGCGCGATCCAGTTGGCTTTTTGGCGCAATACGAGGACAGCGAAACCGAGTTTAAAGAGAAAATTCTCAGTTCGCGTAAGCGCTTGGCGAAAGTCACGGTTGGCGATGATGTGCTGACGCTGGCAACCAAGCTGTGCGCTCAGCTGGGAACCGATGGACTGCGCGGTGAACTAACCTTAATGCGCGGAATGCGCGCGCTGGCTGCTTTTGATGGTGCGCGCAAAGCAACGGCTGAACACCTAAAGCGATTAGCGCCACTGGCACTGCGCCACCGTTTGCGACGTAATCCATTGGACGATAGCAGTTCTACAACGCGAGTCGAGCGCGTATTGGCCGATTTTTTCTAAAGCGCCATGACCACACAACGCGGTCAATCGGCCTGGTTTGATGCACAGACGACTGCAGCATTATTGGCAATTGATTCGCATGGCTTAGGTGGCATTTGCGTTAAGAGTCAGTTTGGCCCTATTCGGGATGCATGGTTTGCATTCCTAGAAACGCAGATTGCCTCAGGTTCGCATTTCCAAAAAATTCCCTTACAGATACAAGATGAGCAATTACTCGGCGGCCTCGATCTAGAGGCAACGCTGCAGTATGGCAAGCCGGTATACAGCACGGGATTATTAGCAAAAAGCCACGGTGGTTTTATTGTGCTGCCAATGGCTGAGCGCATATCGCCGCATACAATTGCGCATATCCTACAAGTCGTTGATCGCGGTGAAGTACGGCATCCACAGAACACGGCTGAACTAAGCCCATGTGCGTTTGGCATGATTGCGTTTGATGAGGGCATCGCGCCAGATGAATCAATGCACCCACGCCTGGCAGAGCATATGGCGTTTGAAGTGCGCCTCGATCCGCTTAGCCTGAATGACTGTAGTGACTCTCTTGAAATCACTCCAATAGTTATTGCGGAAGCCAAAAAGCGACTGCCTGAGATTGAATGCGACACTCGCTTTATTGAATCCTTAATGCAATCGGCTGCTGCATTTGGGGTTGATTCCATCCGGGCCGGTCTTTTTGCAGTGCGAGCTGCAAAAGCCCTGGCGGCATTACGAAACCAAGATGCCGTTACGGAAGATGAGGTAGTTGACGCAGCGCGTTTGGTACTTACCCACCGCGCTACCCGTATGCCCAGTAGCCGAGAAGAGCAGGAGCCAGATGAGTCTGCTGATGAAGTAGAGCCGCCCAACGAAGAGCAAAGTAAATCAGAGCAAGATCCGCAAGAGCAGGATGATCCTAATCAAAACGGTGATGGCGATACCGATGCAAATGAGCCTAAAGAAAACATGGAGCAGCCCAGCACCGATGATTTGGAAGAGCTGCTGATTGAAGCCATCAAGGCTGGCATTCCGGCAAATGCATTGGCCCAGCTGAATACCGAATTAGGGCGCGCAAACAGCAAACAAGGCTCTAAAGGTCAATTTGGCCAATTGCAAAAGAATGCGAATTCAGGGCGCCCAGCAGAATCATGGCGTGGATTGCCCAAGGGCGGGAAGCGTTTGGATTTACTGAAAACCATTCGTGCTGCCGTTCCTTGGCAAACCATGCGCCAAGCAGAGTCCAAGACAAAACTGCCTGCTGTGATTAGGCAACGTAGTCGCATTCAGATCCGTGTAGATGACTTGCACGTTAAACGGTATCAGCAACGTCAAGGCGTGGTCACTATTTTTCTTGTGGATGCATCGGGGTCTTCAGCGACTCAGCGCTTGGCTGAGGCTAAAGGTGCGGTGGAGCAATTGCTTGCGGATTGCTACATTCGGCGCGATGAGGTTGCAATGATTGCCTTGCGTGGCCGTTCTGCAGACGTAGTATTGCCGCCGACGCGATCCTTAGTGCGTGCCAAGCG
>JBIJAC010000001.1:0-94821 GCA_044345935.1 Polynucleobacter sp.
TCTTCGGTTCATGCGCACTCCTTCGCTAAAATTCAATCATGCATATACACATCTTGGGCATTTGCGGCACCTTTATGGGCGGCATCGCTGCCATCGCACGGCAGGCCGGCCACCGCGTAACGGGATGCGATGCCAATGTATATCCGCCCATGAGTACCCAGCTCGAAGCCCAAGGCATAGAACTTATCGAAGGATACTCTAGCGATCAATTATCGCAACTGGGTAGCAAGCCGGATTTATTTGTCATCGGCAATGTGGTCTCGCGTGGCAATCCCTTGATGGAGGCGATTCTGAACCAAGGCTTGCCTTATGTCTCTGGCCCACAGTGGTTGGGCGAGCAGGTGCTCTACGGCAGGCATGTTCTGGCGGTGGCGGGCACCCATGGCAAAACCACCACCTCAGCGATGCTCGCTTGGATTTTGGAATTCAATGGCAAAGAGCCAGGCTATTTAATCGGTGGTGTGCCACTCAATTTCGCGGTCTCAGCACGCTTGGGTAAAAGCCCCTACTTTGTGATTGAGGCCGATGAATACGACACTGCTTTTTTTGATAAGCGCAGTAAGTTTGTGCATTACCGGCCGCGTACTGCCTTACTCAATAATCTGGAGTTTGATCACGCTGATATTTTTGCTGATCTTGCTGCCATCGAAACCCAGTTTCATCATTTAGTGCGAACCGTGCCCGGCGAAGGCTGTTTGGTGGTCAATGGTGCAGAAGCATCGCTGGAGCGAGTGCTCGAGCGTGGTGCCTGGTCCCCCGTGGCGCGCTTTGGGATGGATACGAGCAATACATGGTCGATGCAGCCCCATCCCAATGATGATTTCACAGTAGTACATGAAGGCAAGGAAGTGGCAACGGTGTGCTGGGCGCTAGACTCGGGCGTGATGGGTCGCCATAATCAACTCAATGCCCTGGCGGCAATTGCAGCAGCACAGCACATTGGCATTAGTCCGCGCGATGCAGCCAAAGCATTAGCTCAATTTAAAAATGTAAAACGCCGCTTAGAAACGGTTGGCCAGCATAATGGCATCACGATTTACGATGACTTTGCGCACCACCCCACGGCAATTACCACCACACTCGATGGTTTGCGTCGCCGGGTAGGCAAGGACCGGATTTTGGCGGTGTTAGAACCAAGATCGAACACCATGAAGCTGGGCATCATGAAGGCCCAGTTGCCTGCGAGCTTAGAGGCAGCCGATCGCATTTATGCCTATGGCGCAGCAAATGGCAAAGAGGCTTTAGGTTGGGATTTAGCAGAAGTGCTGAGCCCGTTGAATCAGGATAAGCCGGGCCGTGCATCCGCATTTGATGATTTAGCTAGCTTGGTGAGCGCTGTTAGCGGGGAAGCCAAGCCAGGCGATCACGTATTGGTCATGAGTAATGGCGGCTTTGGTGGCGTGCATCAAAAATTGCTGCAGGCAATGCTTGCGGCAGCAAACTAAAACAACATAGAAAGTATTTTTATGCCAGCACGATTACAAGACAAGATTGCCATCATTACCGGCGCAGCCAAAGGCATCGGTTTGGCTACAGCGATGCGGTTTTCCCAAGAGGGCGCGAAAGTCATGCTGGCCGACATCAATTTAGCTGCGCTTGAAAAGTGTGCTGCGCAGATTCCGAATGCGGAGGCGTATGCCATGAATGTGACCGATCGGAATAGCATTCAGGCGGCGGTCGACGCCATCATGAAAAAGCATGGACGGATTGATATCTTAATTAATAACGCGGGCATTACGCAGGATGCGCGCCTCGTGAAGATGACCGAAATGCAATTTAATGCGGTGATTGATGTCAATCTCAAAGGCGTTTTTAATTGCACTCAATTGGTGGTGCCGCATATGCTGGAAGCCAAACGCGGTGCGGTTGTGAACGCCTCTAGCGTGGTGGGTTTGTATGGCAACTTTGGTCAGACCAATTACTCTGCAACCAAATTTGGCGTGATTGGGTTTACTAAAACCTGGGCGCGTGAGCTCGGCCCGAAAGGCATTCGAGTCAATGCGGTTTGCCCAGGTTTTGTGGGCACTGAAATGGTGATGGCAATGCCGAGCGCTATTTTGGAAGACATTGCGAAACGCACGTGGATGGGACGCCTTGGCACTCCCGAGGAAATCGCCAATGTGTATGTGTTTTTAGCCAGTGATGAGGCCAGTTACATCAATGGCAGTACCCTCGAAGTTAGCGGCGGGATCTCCCTTTAATATGTACCTTCTTTACGAAGAGGGCGGCGACATTAAAGCCGCCACTGTGCAATCGACCACTGGCGAGGGCGATGCCCAGTCATGGCAAGCAACTAGTCTGTCTGGCAAAAAGCTCAAGCTCAAAGCCAAAGAAGTTTGGCTCCGCTTTGAAAAGCCCGACGCACAGAGCTTGATGGATGAAGCCAATGCATTGGCTACCGAGATTGATTTGCAATTGCTATGGGATTGCGCCCCCGAAGGGGAATTTGCATTTACCGACATCGCTTCAGAGTATTTTGGTGGCCAGGCTAGTGCGTCACAACAGGCTGCGTTAGCGATTGCCTTGCAATCGGCGCCCGTGTATTTTCGGCGCAAGCAGCGCGGCCGATTTATGCGCGCTCCCAAAGAACAGCTTGATGCTGGCATTGCGGCCCTCGAGCGCAAACAGCGTGAACAAGAGCAGCAGGGGCAATGGCAAGCAGAATTGGTTGCAGGACGTTTTCCAGAAGGTCTGCTATCGCAAGCCAAGCAACTTCTCTTTAACCCCGATAAAAATACCCTAGCCTATAAAGCATTTTTAGCGGCCTGCAATGAGACCGGTGAATCACCCCCGCAACTCATGATGCGTTGCGGTGCTTTGGAGTCGCCTCTGGCATACCACCAAGGGATATTTTTGAGGGCGAACTTTGCGAATGGCGCAGGTCATCATGCCGATGCAATGATTGCAGATGCAGTCTATGACGCAGCGATTGCAACATTGCCTACTGCTGAAGTGCAGGCCTTTTCGATTGATGATGCCGCTACTACTGAAATTGATGACGCGCTGTCGGTCACGGCCTTGCCTGACGGAGCTCACCGCATTGGTGTCCACATCTCTGCGCCGGGCCTCGTGATTAACAAAGATGATTCGCTGGATCAAGTAGCACGGGCGCGTATGTCAACAGTCTATATGCCGGGTGACAAGATTACGATGCTGCCCGATGCAGTGATTGCGCGTTTTTCCTTGGATGCGGGTAGCGCAAGGCCGGCGGTATCGATTTACGTTGATGTCGATGCGCAAGGCGATTTAATCGCTCAGTCAGTGCACACACGAATTGAATTGGTACCAATTGCTGCCAACTTACGTTTAGAGCACTTAGAAGAATCCGTTAATCGGTTTGCCGATCCAGAGTATGTTGCAAAGGCTGACAATACTTTTGCATTCCAAAATGAATTACTGATCTTGTGGCGCGCAGCACAAAAACTGCATGCAAAGCGCCAGGAGCAACGGGCCAAAAATGGCTTACGTGTTGAGCAGCTCGGCGTGGTCGATCCCAATGCCCTGCAACGCGATTTTCAGTTTCAGATTAGTCAAACTAATGGCGTAGAGCGGGTTGAGATCGAGCCGCGATCACGGGGTTCGGTATTGGATACGATCGTCGCGGAGTGGATGATTTATTGCAACAGTACCTGGGGGCAGTGGCTGGCAGATCAGGGTTTGCCGGCTTTGTTTCGAACGCAAAAAGGCTGGGGCCCACAACGCACACGCATGCAAACCACACCAGCACCGCACGAGGGCTTGGGTTTGGAGTATTACGCCTGGTGCACTTCCCCTTTGCGGCGCTATTCGGATTTGGTGAATCAGTGGCAATTGATTGCCTTGGCTAGGCATGGCGTCACGGCAAAAATGGTAGCGCCATTTCAGCCGCGTGATGCTAGCCTGATGGGGATTGCTGCCGATTTTGAAACCTGCTATCAGTCCTATGCCGAGTACCAAGATCGCATGGAGAAATACTGGTGTTTGCGCTGGTTAGCGCAGGAGCCACTCCCACGCAGCGTATTTGCACGCCACCTCAAAGAGGGGATGAGTCGCCTAGAGGACGTTCCCTTGCATTTGCCAATACCCGAACTGGCATCGCATCCCCGTATGACCCGTGCGGAGATTGCTATTTTAGAAACTGATCTATTGCAACTAAGCGCGAGCGTACGCGTAAATCAGATTGAGAAATCAGAATCCGCTGCCTCAGAAATAGATGCATCAGAAATGGATTCGTCAGAAATAGATGCGCCGGAAACGGAGCCACCAGCGGCAAATCTAGCCCCGCTCGGCGACACACCGATTGCGTGAGATGGGCTAGGTGCAAATGCGCTTGAACGATCGCTTGCGTTGGTGGTGGCGTCACCATCCATTTTGGTTTGCGCTGATGCTATCGCTGGCCTTGCATGCGGTTTTCTTATCCGTCCGCTGGAGTTACGGTGAAATCCAGCAGCGCAGACTCAATACGCCATTAAGTGTGGTGCTGGTCAACTCCAGTAGTCAAACGCCACCCAAAAAAGCAGTCAAACTTGCGCAGGCCGATTTGCAAGGCGGTGGAGTTACTTTAGATCAAGACGCGAGTGCGATACACCGGGCGCGCCTGAGTGCTGAAGCCCAGCTCGAGGTTTTGGAAAAGAATCAAAAGCAAATGCTCTCGC
Organism: Polynucleobacter sp.; assembly: GCA_044345935.1. Classification (GTDB taxonomy): domain Bacteria; phylum Pseudomonadota; class Gammaproteobacteria; order Burkholderiales; family Burkholderiaceae; genus Polynucleobacter. The sequence goes on from JBIJAC010000001.1 coordinate 4,635, forward strand.
GCATGCAGGCGGAGAAAGATGCTGCTGCAGGTCGGCGTAGCGGCGAAGAGCAGCGGGTCGTTTCGCAACTGAATGCCTTAGAGGCGGAGCTAGCCAAACGCATTCAGGCCAATGGTAAAGAGCCGCGCAGGGCGGTGTTGACAGCAAGCAGTACCAAAGCAGTGATCTTTGCCAGCTATTACGATGCGATGCGGCAAAAGATTGAGGCATACGGCAGTACATTTTTTCCGCGGGTCAACGGCAGGCCACTGTATGGCAGCGTGGTCTTGGTCGTGAGTGTCGATGCCCAAGGAAAAATTGCCAACAGTAGTAGCGGCAAGGAAGGCGTTGAGGTGCGGCGCTCCTCAGGTATCGCCGATTTGGATCGTCAAGCCGTCGCGATTGTGCGGGCGGCTGCCCCGTATGGCCCTTTTCCGCCCGAGATGCGAAAGCAAATCGATGTGCTCGATTGGGTCTCTACGTTTGAGTTCACACGGGATGGGGCGATAAACCGTTCAGAGGGCAATCGTTTGGAATTGCGTCCATAAGTGGGCACGCACACCGCTTTATTCGATACACTCACACCATGCCGTCTGATTTCATTTCATTGAGCCGCAGATGATTAAGCCATCTGAACTGCAAACCAATCCCGCTGATTTTTCAGGGGTGGAGGTATATGCGGTTGCGGGCAACCCGATTGCCCACAGCAAGTCACCCAGTATTCATCGGCGTTTTGCGCAGCAAACGGGACAAGCCATGCATTACGGCATGCTGATGCCGGAGCTGGGTGCGTTTGCTACGGTAGCAACGGCTTTTTTTGCTGCGGGCGGCAAAGGCATGAACGTCACCGTGCCGTTTAAATTAGATGCACAAGCCTTGGCCGATGTCTTGACACCGCGCGCAGCACTTGCCGGTGCTGTGAATACCCTGTGGCAACACGATGGCGTACTGCATGGCGATAACACCGATGGCGCTGGTTTAGTGCGCGACTTGCAGGCCCAAGGCATTGCGCTTACCAATGCATCCATTTGTATCTTGGGCGCAGGCGGCGCAGCGCGCGGGGTGCTGGGTCCATTGCTGGAGCAAAAACCCAAATCCATCGTGATCGCTAATCGATCGATCGATAAAGCGCGGGATTTACAGGTGGCATTTCAGGCTCTCGCGGATAAGTATGGCGTACTGCTCACGGTATGCCCAGTCGATGCATTAGGGAATCAGCCTGATCCTGCCGCAATTGACCTCATTATTAATGCCACTGCGGCTGGCCTCAGTAATGACTCGCCCATTAGCGATGCCATTGCAAAACGAATTTTTAGGCCCACGGCATTTGCCTATGACATGGTCTACGGAAAAATCACGCACTTTATGCAGCAGGCCATCAATCAGGGTTGCCGCGTGAGCGATGGATTGGGTATGTTAGTCGAGCAAGCGGCCGATGCCTTTTTACTCTGGCGCGGCCCAAGCCTTGCTACGCAATTGGATGCGCGGGCGGTTTTAGATGAACTGCGTAACGAGCTTGCCTCTAAAGCGCCGTAGTTCAAATAACACCATCCATGCGCTGGATCGCCTATCCGATTAAATGCTTTTTATTTGGCATCGTTGCAATGCAGATTTATTTTGCTGTGCAAATTGCAGCGTGGGCTTTTGTTGATCCCAGCACAACGGCTTTTCAGCGAGCCGAGCGCTGGCGCTTGTGTACCTGGCATTGGTCTTGCCCTATCGAATCGCGTTGGGTGCCGTATGAGGGCATTACATCGAATCTGAAGCGGGCCGTTCTGGTGAGCGAAGACGATATCTTTTTTCAGCACCCGGGTGTGCGCGTGAGCGACATGCAGAAAGCGTGGGAGAAAAATCAAAAGCAGGCCAAGAATAAAAAAGCCCCAGTGCTGCGCGGCGGCTCCACCATTACCCAGCAACTGGGTAAGAATCTGTTCCTATCCTCTGAGCAACATTACGTGCGTAAGGCTCAAGAGCTGGTGATTACTGGCCTATTGGAGTTAATCCTGAGCAAAGAGCGCCTATTTGAGATTTACCTCAACTCCGTTGAGTGGGGCGAGGGGATCTTTGGTGTGGGCGCTGCGGCAAAACATTATTTTGTAACCACGCCCCAGCTACTTAGCCGTGAACAAGCAGCGAGTTTGGCTTCAGCGCTGCCCGCGCCCAAGTGTTTTGATAAGGCGCAGTATTGCCGCAGGGGCCGAATTGATTATGGCGCCCGCCAAGAATTTATCCTCGCTAATATGGATCGCATTGCGCTGCCAAAGGAAACAAAGCAAACAAAGCAAACAAACTAAGTAGTTTTTATTGAGCGCTTGCAGCGCGCAGTGCATCGCGCGTTTCAATCGCTACTGCGCGCGCACATTCTGCAAAATCAGTCCCACTGCCCGCATACAAAATAGCCCGCGATGAATTAATCATCATTCCAGTACCAGGCTTGCCTAGAACATGACCCGCCTTGACGGTGGCATTGAGATCGCCGCCTTGTGCGCCAATGCCCGGAATCAGGAGAGGCATCTCACCCACAATCGCCCGTACCTTGGCGATTTCATCGGGGAAGGTAGCGCCGACAACGAGGCTAATTTGTCCTGTGCTGTTCCACTCCTTGGCTGCGAGCGTAGCAAGGTGTAAATACAGCGGTTGACCGTCGCTTGCGATATTTAAAAACTGCAAATCAGAGCCGCCCGGATTGGAGGTGCGGCACAGGACAATCACGCCTTTGCCTTTGTGTTTCAGATAGGGCTCGATCGAATCGCGTCCCATGTAGGGGTTCACGGTAACGGCATCGGCGCCATAGCGCTCAAATGCTTCGAGGGCGTAGTGCTCGGCCGTGCTACCAATATCACCCCGCTTGGCATCCAGAATCACCGGAATGTGCGGATAGCGGTCTTTGAGGTGCTGGATCAGTTTTTCCAGCCGATCTTCGGCTCCTTGGGAGGCAAAGTAGGCAAACTGGGGTTTAAAAGCGCACACCACATCGGCAGTTGCATCGGCAATATCGCGGCAGAACTCAAAAATGCCCACGGGTTTGCTACCGAGGGCAGCGGGCATGCGTTTGGGGTCGGGGTCAAAGCCAACGCACAACATGCTGCCTTGCGAAGCCCATGCAGACTGGAGTTGCTGGTTAAAAGGTTTTTGGCTTGAGTTCATTGGTTTCGTGTTTATTTTCGCAAAGCTGTCATTGTCTATAGGATAAACTAGCGCATTCCCTAGGAGTTCACCATGATTAACTTGTTCGTCCTGCAAAATGGCCGCCTCTCCCAAGAGCAAGTGGAAGATCGCAATGAGCTCTTAAAGCACATTAATCCAATCTGGATTGACGTGATTGACCCCGAAGAAGAAGAATTAATCTGGATTAAAGAGGCTTTTGGCGTTCTTTTGCCCGAATTGGATGATTTAGGCGACTTAGAGGCGTCTGCCCGCTACTTTGAGGCCGACGATGGCCATATGCACATTCGGACCGATTTTTTGCTCGACGAAGAAGAAACCTCGCGTAACGTCCGCGTTGCGTTTGTGATGACCAAGCAGGTGCTGTTTTCGATTCACGATGAAGATTTGCCGGTATTCCGCTTGGTCCGTTTGCGTGCCCGTTTGCGCCCCGGTTCGGTGAGTAATGCCAAAGACGTTCTGCTCGATCTCTATTCCACCGATGCAGAGTATTCAGCCGATGCGCTCGAGGAAGTGTATGAGAATTTAGAGCAAGCCGGCAAGCGCGTCCTCTCCGATGACATCAGCGACAACGATGCTGCCGAGGTGCTCGAGACGATCGCCAAAGAAGAAGATACCAATGGCCGCATTCGTCGCAATGTGATGGATACCCGCCGCGCTCTATCGTTTTTGATGCGCAGCAAATTACTGTCGGATGAGCAGCAAGAAGAAGCCCGGCAAATTTTGCGTGACATTGATTCCCTTGAAAATCACACGGCATTCTTATTCGATAAGATCAACTTTTTGATGGATGCTACGGTCGGCTTTATTAGTTTGAACCAAAGTAAGATCATTAAGATCTTCTCAGTGGTATCAGTTGCATTAATGCCACCGACCTTGCTGGCTAGTATTTGGGGAATGAATTTCCAGCACATGCCCGAACTTACCGAGACCTGGGGTTATCCGGTGGCCATTCTATCGATGGTGATTTCAGCGATTATTCCGCTGAGCTATTTCCGCCACAAAGGGTGGTTGGGCTAGTCGCGTCGATTCAAGTAATGGCTTGCAGTAAGCCGCGCAATGCAAACAGTACGGCTTGCTGCCGAATGGATTGACGGTCACCCAAGAAGTGTGCGGTAGTGGTAGTAATGCGATTGCTGGCATCGGCGCGTTCTATCGCCCAGCCAAAGCACACTGTGCCAACGGGTTTCTCTGGTGTGCCGCCACTAGGGCCCGCAATGCCGGTAATCGAAATGGCTGCAGTCACGCCACTAGTGATCTGTGCCCCTAACACCATTGCACTGGCTACTGCCTCGCTGACTGCGCCTTCGGCTTCAATCAGTAGCGGTGATACCTCTAAGCATGCCGCCTTTGCAGCATTGCTGTAGGTTACATAGCCCCGCTCAAACCACTGACTTGATCCCGCCAAATCCGTTAGGCTGGCTGCGAGAAGCCCACCAGTGCAAGATTCAGCTACCGCGAGGGTCCAGCCACGTTGACTAAATGTGGTAGCAACTGCGCTGGTTAATTCATGTAGATCAGCAGAATCAATCGATGCAGCTGCTGTTAATGGGGAAGGAGTTTGCATGCAATGCCTTGTGGGTGGATCGCCCTGAAATTAATACGATGGTAATAGCTGGGTTGTGCTGAGTAAAGCAAGAATGAGTAGCGTTGCAAACGCCGCTGCGAGGTCATCAACCACAATCCCGAATCCGCGCCACAGTATTTTGGGTAGGGTCGTGGGCGTGCCGGGAGCAATCCACACGCAGTCCTTAAAGTAGCGATCAATTGCGCCAATGGGTCCGGGCTTGACTGCATCAAACAAACGAAAGAGGGCAAATGCCAAGACCTGCATCCAAAGCGGAGCCGGCAGAATTAAAAGCAAGACAAGCCAAAAAGCTAAGATCTCGTCGAGCACAATGCCACCAAAGTCAGCCACGCCTAATTCTTCACTCACTTGCCCACAAATCCAGCAAGCGGCGATCAGTCCGCCGCCGATAATCCAAATCCAATTCTCGGTAGTAAAAAAGAATTGACCAATCAAAAAGAGTGCCCATGCCCAGAGCGTGCCAACGGTGCCTGGGGCAAAGGGGCTGAGTCCACTGCCAAATCCCAATGCCAATGTGCGACCGGCAGTCTGAAACATCCAACGTAAAGTTGGCTTGGTTTGATTGGCGTTGATCACCACTTAGCTGCTCTTAAAGTGATCAAAGGATTGCGTCAGCAGCATGCTCTTGGCTGCGGTGAGTAGATTGCCATTGGCATCGCGCAGAATGAGTGTGGGCTCAGTCCCATTGCTATCGGAGGTAATGCTGCCAATGCGCGTGAGTGGTAGTAAGGCAGTGCTCAGTGATTCAATTTCCGCTCTTTTATTATTTGGAGCAGTGAAACACAGTTCGTAATCATCACCGCCATTAGCAGCACATTGCCGGCGCAGATCTTCCGTTTGTGCGGCAAGTGTGCGTGAGGTAGGCAATTGATCAATCAGCACTTCCGCATTGACTTGCGATGCTTTCAGAATATGACCGAGGTCACCTAAGAGGCCATCCGATACATCCAGGGCGCTACTCGCAATGCCGCGCAGTTGTATGCCGAGCGTAATGCGCGGTTCAGGCTGATGCATGCGGGGTAGTGCCGCCTCTAAGCTGCTGTGATCCAGAAGCCATTCGCTGCGTAATGCCCCTAAAGCAAGTCTTGCATCACCTAGACTGCCGGATACCCAAATGTCGTCACCGACCTTGGCACCGGAGCGCTTGATGGCAGCGCCGGCAGGCACATGACCTAAAGCGGTGATGCAAATGGTGAGGGGACCTTGGGTTGTATCGCCACCGATTAAAGGACATTGCCACTGCTGCGCCAAGCGAAACAGGCCCTGGCTAAATTGTGCGAGCCAGTCTGCATTCGCATTGGGCAATGCAAGCGCTAAGGTAAAGCCAACGGGCTTTGCGCCCATTGCAGCAAGGTCAGAGAGGTTAACCGCCAAGGCTTTATGGCCGAGCCATTCGGGGTTAGCATTGGCAAAAAAATGCCGCCCTTCCACCAGCATGTCGCTAGTGACTGCGAGGCTTTGTGCCGGGTCTGGCCCAAGCAAAGCGCAGTCATCCCCGATCCCGAGGAGAACCTGGTTAGTTTGGTTTTGGGCCATGGATTCCGAGCCGGCTTTGAAAAAACGCCAGATCAGATCAAATTCCCCTAGTTTTGCATCCATATTTTCATTTTATGTGCCTTGGAGGTGAATGTGCTGGAGAGGACTAGAATAAGAAGCTTCAAATCGCCATACCAATGAGTCAATCGATGAGCCAAGCGGACAATAGTAAAGAACAACAAATCAAAGACTTACGGGCTGCAGCCCTGCATTATCACGAGTTTCCGGTCCCTGGAAAGATTGAAATTGCGGCAACCAAGCAACTGACCAATCAACGCGATCTTGCCTTGGCGTACACCCCTGGAGTCGCTGCTGCCTGCGAAGAAATCGTCAAAGATCCAACCAATGCCTTTCGTTACACCGCGCGCGGTAATTTGGTTGGCGTGATTACCAACGGCACTGCAGTACTCGGCCTTGGGAATATTGGTCCTCTGGCTAGTAAGCCAGTGATGGAAGGGAAAGCCGTCTTATTTAAGAAGTTTGCGGGCATTGATGTCTTTGATATTGAGGTCAATGAAAACGATCCCGATAAATTAGTCGAAATCATTGCAGCGCTTGAGCCCACTTTTGGCGGCATCAATTTAGAAGATATTAAGGCGCCCGACTGCTTTGTGGTTGAGCGTAAGTTGCAAGCCCGCATGAAGATCCCGGTTTTTCATGATGACCAGCACGGCACAGCCATTGTGGTTGCGGCGGCCATTCTGAATGGTTTAAAAGTGGTGGGCAAGGGTATATCCAATGTCAAGCTCGTGACATCGGGCGCAGGTGCTGCTGCACTCGCCTGCATCGACTTATTGGTGGATTTGGGCCTACCTAGAAAAAACATTTGGGTAACCGACATTGCGGGTGTGGTGTACAAAGGCCGCAAAGAGTTGATGGATCCAGAGAAGGAGCCATTCTCACAGGACACGCCTTTGCGTACCTTAAGCGAGGTAATTGAAGGCGCGGATATTTTCTTGGGCCTCTCTGCGGGGGGTGTATTGAAATCCGAGATGGTGAAAAAGATGGCAGATAAGCCCTTGGTGTTTGCCTTAGCAAACCCCACGCCAGAAATCTTGCCAGAGGAAGTGAAATTAGTCAGGCCTGATGCCGTGATGGCAACCGGTCGCACCGATTACCCGAATCAAGTGAATAACGTCTTGTGTTTCCCATTTATTTTCCGTGGCGCTTTGGATGTGGGCGCGACAACCATTACCCGCGGCATGGAAGTGGCTGCAGTCAAGGCGGTTGCTGAGCTGGCTCAGGCGGAACAAAGTGAAGTGGTTGCTGCTGTTTACAGTACGGAAAATCTGGCGTTTGGTCCGGAGTATTTGATTCCGAAGCCATTTGATCCCCGCTTAATTACGGTGATTGCACCAGCAGTTGCCAAAGCGGCGATGGATGACGGCGTAGCCCTGCGCCCAATTAAAGATTTTGATGCCTACCGCAATCAGTTGCAGCAATTTGTGTACCACTCAGGCACCTTGATGAAGCCGCTCTTTACGATCGCCAAAGGCGTTCCTGAAGACCAAAAACGCATCGTCTTCTGCGAAGGCGAAGATGAGCGCGTGCTGCGCGCCGTACAGATTGTGCTCGATGAGGGCATTGCAAAACCGATCTTAATTGGTCGTCCTAGTGTGATCGAACACCGCATTGAGAAATTTGGTTTGCGTATGGTTTGCGGGACTGATATCGATATTGTCAATCCAGAAGACGATTCCCGTTTCGGAGATTTTTGGAAATCGTATTTGACCATCATGGAGCGCAAGGGTGTAACTGCATCCTTTGCCAAGCTGGAGATGCGTCGCCGTAATACCTTGATTGGGGCAACCTTGCTCTCAAAAGGTATGGCCGATGGCTTGATCTGCGGAACCATCAGTAAAGTGTCGACCCACCTCAAATACATTGATGAAGTGATTGGCTTTGAAAAAGGAGCTAATGTGTATGGCGCGATGAGTGGTTTGATTCTGCCGGGGCGCCAAGTATTTTTAGTCGACACCCATGTGAATGTCGATCCGACAGCAGAGCAGTTGGCGGAAATCACACTCATGGCGGCGAGCGAAATGCGCAAGTTGGGCATGACACCCAAAGTCGCTTTGTTGTCGCATTCGAACTTTGGCAGCAGTGAAGCACCTTCTGCTGTGAAGATGCGTCAAGTCCTCTCCATTTTGCAGGCGAGGGCTCCAGAACTGGAGGTCGATGGTGAGATGCACGGTGACTGCGCGCTCGATCCAGAGATTCGGGCGGGCGCAGTGACGACTTCGCCACTGGAGGGCGCTGCTAATTTATTGGTGCTTCCCAATATTGATGCCGCCAACATTTCCTATAACTTGCTCAAGACTGCTGCCGGAAATGGCATCGCCATCGGCCCTCTGCTTCTGGGAGTGGCCAAGCCAGTGCATATTCTGACGCCGGCAGCGACCGTTCGGCGGATCGTGAATGTCACCGCATTAACCGTGGTAGAGGCAGCCAGCAAGACTAGAATCAAGGGAAATTAAGCTCAATTTATATATGTGAGCAAACGCTCACATATATATTTATCTATATTAATCAGTAGTTTATAAAAAAACGACTGTAATTGGGCTTGATTTGGCTGCCGCTTACGGGTAACCTAGTACCCATCATGAATAATCCTGAAATTACATCCGCTGAGTGGGACGACCACAGTCGCGCCGAAAGTTGGGATCGAAACGAGCAGTCGGATGGTGAGCCTTCAGCCACTAACGTCTACGCTCAGGGCGGTCTTTCGCGCCTGCAAACGCTCGCAGCCAATCATGCTTCCAGTAAAAAAGTGCCCGCATCCTGGCGTGCTGCATTAGCCGTACGTGATGCCGGCCCACCTGCCATGCTCCGCAGTGTTCGCCCTAATATCGTTCAATCGATCCGTGCCTTCCGCACAACTGATTTAATGGAAGCCGCAGCCGAACTCGGCCAGCACTTTATTTACGCCAATTGCGCAAATGGCCTGACCAAGAGTGAAGTGCTTGAGTCGATCGCTAATGCCTATGTGTTTACGAAGCAGCAAGCCAAGAATTACGATCCCTTATTGGATACCTTAACCACCATGGTGGATAAGGCAGGACCACAACCTGGTTTCGTGGTGGTCTTAGAGGGTTTGCCATGCACCCAGAAATTTGACAAAGAAGCGCGCGAGACTTTATTGGATGTATTCCGCGATGCCGTTGATTTCTGGTCTGAGCGCCGCGTACCGTATCGGGTGTTCTACTCCTTCGCGTAAGCACCCACGCTTTATTACAAGCCCTTGATCTGCTTGGATCCAGGGCTTTTTTATTGCCCGTTTGGGATTGAATTAGCGATCCCAGATGGCGTGGATTGTGCTGATGGCTGCAATGCCGGCGGTCTCGGTGCGCAAAATGCGCTTACCTAAAGACACTGCCTGAAATCCCGCTTTCATTGCTAGTCCGATTTCTTCTGGCGTAAATCCGCCTTCTGGCCCAATCAACAGAATCACGTTTTGCGCAGGCAAGGGCGCGATGGTTTGCGCTAAGGAGGGGCGATCCCCGGTACAGAAAATAAGTTTTAGGGCGTCCTTGGGGTCGGCATCTGCTTTCGCTAGGTAATCGGCTATGGTCTGTACCGGCTCTACAAGGGGCAAGACGGTACGCTCGCATTGCTCACAGGCAGCTTGCGTAATGGCGCGCCAGTGGATTAAGCGCTTTTGTGCACGATCCGAATCGCTATTGCGTGTCAATTTGATTACAGAGCGTTCGCATTGCAGGGGGACGATCCGACTAGCACCGGTTTCCACTGCCTTTTCGATGACCCAATCCATCTTATCGCCTCCAGCAAGCCCTTGGACCAGAGTGATGCCATAGGGCGCCTCACTTTGAATATACTGCTGTACCTTGGCGATCGCCAGTTCACCGGCTTTATTGCCCAATTGGGTGATGGTGGCGGAGGCAATTTGCCCTTGACCATCAAAAATGGGAATGACTTCGCCTTCGCCAATGCGCCGAACCCGCAGGTGGTGCAGCAACTCCGCGGAAATAGGGTGGGGTTTTTGGGTTTCCCAGGGTGGAGGAAGATAAAATTGAGGCATTACCGCAATATAGCCAATTTAATTCCTTCGAGACCACTTTTACGATGTCAAATTTACAAACCCGTATGGCCGATGCCATTCGCGCACTTTCGATGGATGCTGTTCAGCAAGCCAATTCTGGACACCCTGGCATGCCGATGGGCATGGCGGATATTGCAGTAGCTCTGTGGGATCAGCATTTGCAACACAACCCCTCTGATCCGCATTGGATAAATCGCGATCGCTTTGTGCTCTCCAATGGCCACGGCTCGATGTTGCTCTATGCACTGCTGCACCTCACCGGTTACGACTTGCCGATGAGTGAGCTGAAAAACTTCCGTCAGCTGCATAGCAAGACACCAGGCCATCCAGAATATGGCATTACGCCGGGCGTCGAGACGACTACAGGTCCATTGGGTCAAGGCATCTCCAATGCCGTCGGCATGGCCTTAGCTGAAAAATTACTTGCTGAAGAATTTAATCGCCCTGGCTTTCAAATTGTTAATCACTACACCTACGCTTTTTTAGGCGATGGGTGTTTGATGGAGGGCATTAGCCATGAGGTGTGTTCCTTAGCCGGCACACTCAAGCTCAATAAACTGATTGCGTTTTGGGACGACAACGGCATCTCAATTGATGGCAAGGTCGTTGCATGGTTTAACGAAGATACGCCGAAGCGGTTTGAAGCCTATGGTTGGAATGTGATTCGGGGGGTTGATGGCCACAATGCCAGCGCCGTTGCGAATGCAATTACCAGAGCAAAGCAAAGCGATAAGCCCACCTTAATTTGCTGCAAAACGGCCATTGGTAAAGGTTCGCCGAATATGGCGGGTAGCGATAAGGTACATGGCGCGCCACTCGGCGCCGATGAAATCGCCGCCACTCGGAAGGAATTGAACTGGACCTCCCCACCCTTTGAAGTGCCAGATGATTTGTATTTAGCATGGGATTTTCGCGGTCGTGGTCAAACCATTCAGAGCGCATGGAACGAACGCTTTGCTGCATATCAAAAAGCGCACCCTTCTTTAGCAGCCGAACTCGTGCGCCGTATGCGTGGCGATTTGCCATCCGATTTTGCAGCAAAACTACAAGTACTGCTCGCACAATGCCAAGCCAAAGCGGAGACGATTGCAACGCGCAAGTCGAGTCAGAATGCGATTGAAGCATTAGCACCTGCCGTTCCAGAAATGATGGGCGGCTCTGCTGACTTAACCGGGTCAAACTTAACCAACTGGAGCGCCTGTAAGCCGGTACGCGCCAATCAGTGGGGTAACCACATTAACTACGGTGTGCGTGAGTTTGGTATGAGCGCCATCATGAATGGCATGGCACTGCATGGCGGCTACATTCCCTTTGGTGGCACCTTCTTGACCTTTTCGGATTACAGTCGCAATGCGCTGCGCATGGCAGCCCTCATGAAACTCCGTAGCATTTTTGTGTTTACCCACGATTCGATCGGCTTGGGTGAGGACGGCCCTACCCACCAAGCGGTAGAGCAGATATCGAGTTTGCGCCTGATACCTAATTTAGCGGTATGGCGCCCATGTGACACCACGGAGAGTGCAGTTGCGTGGGGCGCGGCGCTCGAGCGTCGGCATGGCCCAAGTGCATTGATTTTTAGTCGCCAAAATTGCCCATTTGTGCCGCGTTCGCAAAAACAAATCGAGAACATCGCGCGCGGCGGCTATGTGGTTCACGAGCCCAGCAAAGCGGCCAAAGCCGTCATTATTGCAACTGGTTCTGAAGTCGGTTTGGCATTGCAAACCGCAGCCCAGTTAGCGAAAGAAGGAATTGGTGTGCGTGTGGTGTCGATGCCGTCGACGACCTGCTTTGATCAGCAAGACGCGCAATACAAAGCCAGCGTATTGCCAGCCGGCTTACCGCGCATTGCGGTTGAGGCAGGCGTAACCGATTACTGGTGGAAATATGGCTGCGCGGCAGTCCATGGTGTGGATACCTTTGGTGAGTCTGCGCCCGCGAATCAGTTGTATGCGTATTTTGGTTTAACCGTTGATCAGATTAGTACGACGGTGAAGCAATGCATTGCGCAAGCAAAGTAATAAATGAAAGTCAGTAATTAATCTAGAAAAAGAGTAGAGGAAAGAAATGACGATTCGGGTTGCAATTAATGGGTACGGCCGTATTGGCCGCATGGTGCTGCGCGCTTTATATGAGAGTCAGCCGAACTTAGATCGCAAACGCGATATCAAAATTGTTGCCATCAACGCGATGGGTGATATTGATATCAATGCCCACCTCACGCAATACGATTCCGCCCATGGTCGTTTCCCCGGCACGGTCACCGTCGATGGTGATCACATGGTGGTCAATGGCGATCGCATCAAAATGTATTCGACGCGTAATCCGCTGGAGACCCCATGGGGTGAACATCAAGTCGATTTAGTACTCGAGTGCTCAGGTAAATTTACCTCCAAAGAAAAAGCCATGGTTCACATTCAGCAAGGGGCAAAAAAAGTATTGATTTCTGCTCCCGGCGAAAAAGACGTGGATGCAACCATCGTCTATGGCGTAAATGAAAAGGTGCTCAAGCCCAGTGATGTCGTGGTCTCGAATGCCAGCTGCACCACCAATTGTTTAGCGCCTTTAGTCAAACCCTTGCTGGATGCGATTGGCATTGAGTCGGGTTTGATGACCACCATTCATGCGTTCACCAACGATCAGGTATTGACGGACGTGTATCACAAGGACATGCGCCGTGCGCGTTCCGCCGTGAGCAGCATGATTCCCACCAAAACGGGCGCCGCCAAAGCGGTTGGTTTGGTATTGCCGGAACTGGTTGGTCGTTTTGATGGCTTTGCAATGCGCGTTCCCGTGATCAATGTCTCGGTAGTTGATTTAACCTTTGTGGCCAAGCGCGCTACCAGCGTAGATGAAGTCAATGCGGTTCTGAAAAAAGCCAGCGAAGGGGAGCTTAAGGGTATTTTGGGCTTTAATACCTTGCCACTGGTATCCATCGACTTTAACCACGATCCCCGCCCCAGTATTTACGACGCCAGCCAAACACGGGTTTCGGCGGATGGCAAGCTGGTCAAAGTGCTCGCTTGGTATGACAACGAATGGGGTTATTCAGTGCAGATGCTGAATGCCGCCGAGGCACTGATGGCGGCCTAGCTAAAAGGGGTCAATTAGCGTGTTTAGTTAGTAAAAAAAGGGGCTTCAGCCCCTTTTTCAATAAACCGATCTTCTCGGCTTATTTGCGCTTGTGGGCGCAGTTTTTCTTTTGGCAATGCCCATACATGGCAAGGGAGTGCTCCTCGAGGGCAAAACCCAAGGATTTGGCGATTTCCTTTTGGCGCCGCTCAATTGCCGCATCGACGAATTCCTCGACGTGACCACAGTCAAGGCAAACGAGGTGGTCATGGTGTGTACCCTCATTGAGTTCATAAATCGCCCGGCTATCGCCTTTACTGGACTCAAAATGACTGCGGAGCAGGAGGCCCGCCTGCTCAAACTGGGTGAGCACCCGATATACCGTAGCCAGACCAATGTCTTTGTCTTCTTTGGCCATGGCCATGAAGATTTCTTCGGCACTGAAATGGGCGCCTGGATGCTGATGAAAAAAATCCAGGATCTGCATCCGGGGAGCTGTGGCTTTAAGGCCAATATCCCGTAAATCGGCTGGGGAGGGGTTTTGGTTCATGGGCATCGATTGAGGGCTAAAATCAAGACCTTAATGATACGGCTTGCCATGCAAAACTGCCTTTTACCAACAAAGTACCCCCAAATTGAGCGCACTGCCTTGCCTAGGCCTTTTGCGCGCTGGTTCGTACTCGGATTGCTGGTGATGGGAACGGTTATCTTCACCGGTTGCTCAACCAAGGTCGATGACACCCAGCGCACGATGATGAACAGCGTTTTTCGGCCCTATGTGCCGGATATTGTGCAGGGCAACTTTATTTCCAGCGAGCAATACGCCAAGTTAGAGCTTGGCATGAGCCGCGAGCAGGTGCGGCAAATTTTGGGTACCCCATTATTGGCTAGTTATTTTCATGCCAATCGCTGGGATTACGTTTTTGAATTCAAACGCCTGGGTGAAAAAATTAGCAAAGAGCGCCGAGTAACGGTGTTCTTCGATGGCGACAAGGTGACGAAGTTTAATGGCGACGCATTGCCAACCGAAGTTGAGCTCGTAGCAGAGATCGATAACTATGCAAAGAATAAGCGCTCATTCTGGGATATGGTTACAGGTAGTAACAAGAATCCAGTAACGCCACCATTGCAACAGCCTGAGGTATTGATCCCGAGTAAGCCGAGTCCACCCCTTCCTTCCGGCGGCCCAATCGTGACACCAGTCAAATAAACGGTATTGATGTTAGGTCAGCAATGCTAAAGTGGAATTGAAAAAATTTAGCCAAGTAAAGAGTGAGATTATGAAAATCGCAATCGCAGGAGCGAGTGGTCGAATGGGCCGAATGCTAATTGAGGCGGTATTGCAATTGCCAGACGCTACTTTGGTGGGCGCGCTTGATCATGCATCGTGCCCTGTTTTGGGTGATGATGCTGGCGCTTTCTTAGGCAAAAAAACCGGCGTGATGATTACGGCCGATTTGGCTCAGGGCTTACGCGATGCCGAGTATTTAATTGATTTCACGCGGCCCGAGGGCACGATGCTGCATTTAGCTGCCTGCACTACGCACGGCGTCAAGATGATTATTGGCACTACCGGTTTAAGCGCAGATCAAATTGCCCAACTGAAAACTGCATCGTCCAAAATTGCGGTGGTGTTTGCCCCTAATATGAGTGTGGGCGTCAACGTCACCTTAAAGTTGCTCGAGGTGGCTGCGAAGATGCTCGATACCGGTTACGACATTGAAATCATCGAAGCGCACCACCGCCATAAAGTCGACGCGCCATCAGGTACCGCACTGAAGATGGGCGAAGTGATTGCAGGCGCCTTGGGTCAATCATTGAGCGATGTCGCGGTATATGCACGCGAAGGCCATACCGGTGAGCGCAAGCCCGGATCAATTGGTTTTGCAACCATTCGGGGCGGCGATATTGTCGGCGATCACACGGTCCTATTTGCGGGTGAAGGCGAGCGCATTGAGATTAGCCATAAATCCTCGAGCCGCCAGTCCTATGCCCAGGGGTCGATACGGGCAGCTCGTTTTTTAGAGAAAAAAACATCTGGCCTATTTGATATGCAAGATGTTCTCGGTTCGCGTTCATAGGCATTAAAAAAACAAAGACATCACCAAGCGATTAGAGCGAAAAGAGCCTTACACGATGAGTATGGAATACGACTACCGCAGCATTGAAGCGGCAGCCCAAGCAGATTGGAATAGCAAAGACGTCTATCGCGTTACCGAAGATGCGGTTAACGCCGAAGGCAAACCCAAGCCCAAGTATTACGCCTGCTCGATGCTGCCCTATCCATCGGGCAAATTGCACATGGGCCATGTGCGCAACTACACCATCAATGATGTGATGGCGCGTCAACTGCGCATGCAGGGTTACAACGTCTTAATGCCAATGGGTTGGGATGCATTTGGTATGCCTGCTGAAAACGCCGCAATCCAAAATAAGGTACCCCCAGCGGAGTGGACCTACCAAAATATTGCATACATGAAAAAGCAAATGGCCGCCATGGGCCTAGCGATTGATTGGTCCCGCGAAATTGCCACTTGCAAACCCGACTACTACCGCTGGAATCAGTGGCTCTTTTTAAAGATGCTGGAAAAGGGCGTGGCGTACCGTAAAACCCAGGTGGTGAATTGGGATCCGGTTGATCAAACGGTATTGGCCAACGAGCAAGTGATTGAAGGGCGCGGTTGGCGCTCAGGGGCTTTAGTCGAAAAGCGTGAGATTCCGGGTTACTACTTGAACATCACTGCCTACGCAGAGCAACTGCTCACGGGCCTGGATGATTTGGGCTGGCCCGAGCGCGTGAAGACCATGCAGCAAAACTGGATTGGTAAAAGCCGCGGCGTGCGCTTTGCCTTTGACCATGCAATTAAAAATAGCGCGGGTGAGCTGATTCAGGATGGCAAGATGTACGTGTTTACTACGCGTGCTGACACCATTATGGGTGTGACTTTTTGCGCGGTGGCGGCAGAGCATCCGCTCGCCAATGAAGCTGCGCAAACAAATCCA
Source organism: Polynucleobacter sp. (assembly GCA_044345935.1). Taxonomy (GTDB): domain Bacteria; phylum Pseudomonadota; class Gammaproteobacteria; order Burkholderiales; family Burkholderiaceae; genus Polynucleobacter. Next base: position 21,035 of record JBIJAC010000001.1, read on the forward strand.
GCACTGGCTAGTTTCATCGAAAAATGCAAGACCGGTAGCGTGATTGAGGCAGACCTCGCTACGCAAGAAAAAGAAGGCATGTTCACGGGTTTGTACGTGACCCATCCTCTAAATAAAGAGCCCGTACCCTTGTGGGTTGGTAACTATGTTTTGATGAGTTACGGCGATGGTGCGGTGATGGGCGTTCCTGCCCACGACGAGCGTGACTTTGCGTTTGCGCTCAAATACCATTTGCCGATTAAGCAAGTCATTGCACTCGCCGGCGAGTCGCCGATGTTTAATCCCACCCACTGGGATGCCTGGTACGCCCAAAAAGAACAGGCGCAGTGCATTAATAGTGGCAAGTACGATGGCCTCTCGGTGAGTGATGCGGTGACTGCGGTTGCCGCTGATTTAGCAGCGCTGGGCGCGGGTGAAATCAAAACGACTTACCGCTTACGTGATTGGGGCATCTCACGGCAGCGCTACTGGGGTACGCCCATTCCGATCATTCATTGTGGCGATGAGGCAAATCCGGGCTGCGGCGCGGTACCCGTTCCCGAAAAGGATTTACCGGTGGTATTGCCAGAAGATTGCGTTCCCGATGGCAGTGGAAATCCCCTCAATAAGCGTGCGGACTTTTTAAATGTGGCCTGCCCGAAATGCGGTAAGCCAGCACGGCGCGAGACCGACACCATGGATACTTTTGTGGATTCCTCGTGGTACTTCATGCGTTATACCGGGGCAGATGCCAAGACCATGGTTGATCAGCGCAATCAATACTGGATGCCAATGGATCAATACATTGGCGGTATTGAGCATGCGATTTTGCATTTACTCTACGCGCGCTTTTGGACCAAGGTAATGCGTGACCTCGATTTAATTACCTTTGATGAGCCCTTTGCCAATTTACTGACGCAAGGCATGGTTCTCAATGAGACGTATTTCAGTGAAGATGCCAGCGGCAAAAAGACCTGGCTTAATCCCCTCGATGTGGAATTAAGTCTGGACGACAAAGGTAGGCCGACGGGCGCAAAACTCAAGACAGATTCTGGTATTGAGCTGAATGGCAACTCCATCACCATCGGTGGCGTGGAAAAAATGTCGAAGAGCAAAAACAACGGCGTTGATCCACAGTCACTGATTGATCAGTACGGCGCCGATACGGCGAGGCTCTTTACAATGTTCGCGGCGCCGCCCGAGCAACAGCTCGAGTGGTCTGGCGCTGGTGTTGAGGGCGCTTCGCGCTTTCTGCGTCGGGTGTGGGCTTACTCAATGAGTCAGGCTGCTGCAATCCGGTTGTGCGGTGAAACTACTTTGCCAAGTGACCTGAATGAGGCCGAGCAGACCCTGCGCCGTGAAGTTCACACCATATTGAAGCAAGCCAATTTTGATTACCAGCGCCGCCAATACAACACCGTTGTTTCGGCTGCCATGAAAATGCTCAATACTTTAGAGCCGATCAAGCTGGGTGAAGGTAAGGATGCTAGTCAAGCGATTCGTCCAGCAGTCTTGCGTGAATGCATTGGCATTTTGCTACGCATGCTCTATCCCGTCGTACCACATCTAACGCATCGGCTCTGGATGGAGATGGGTTACAGCAATCAGGGCGGATTAATTTTAGATGCGCCATGGCCGCAAGTCGATGAAGCCGCTTTGGTGAAGACTGAAATGGAATTAGTGTTACAGATCAATGGCAAGTTACGCGGTGCAATTACAGTAGCCGCTGATGCTAGCAAAGAGGCAATCGAGGTTGCCGCATTGCAAAGCGAGATTGCCCTGAAGGCCCTGAATGGCGGATCGCCTAAAAAAGTGATTGTGGTTCCGGGCCGCTTAGTTAATATTGTGGTTTAAGGAAATAAAGGCGCCATCATCAACCCTAAGATAAATGATCCTGCAGTGAGCCCCAGCGCAAAGGGCAAGAGCCCAATGCCCAGTTTGGGTCGCAGAACTGTGCTTGGGACATTAATCGGGTTGCCGGCCTTATTTACCTCGGCCTGCGGTTTTAAGTTGCGTGGCTCCGTATCGATTCCATATAAGGCGATTGTGATTACAGGTGCTCCGTCACCATTACTCAGATCCGACTTAGAGATGATGATTTTGACGGGCAGTGATTCTAGGGTTGTGAATAACTCAAAAGATGCCGATCTTATTTTAGAGATCATCAGTGAAGTCAATAGCCGCGAGATTTTGGCCTATAGCTCTACTGGTCAGATTTCGGCGTACCGCTTGAACTCGCGTGTGGCGTTTCAGGCGATCGATCAAAATGGAGTCGATATTGTTCCTGAATCCGAAATTTACGTTACCCGCGATATGGACTTCTCGGTGTCGACGGTATTGGCTACCGATGTACAACAACAGCAATTTACGACTGCCATGCGCATGGATTTAGCGCTGCAGATTCTGCGCCGGATATCGGCCGCTGCTAAACCTAGGGCGCCTGCCTCCAGCAGTGCTAAACCAGTCATGGGCAAGCCATGAGAACGGGAACAAGCACCCAATGATGACTAGCGATGCGCTGCAAGCGCACATCAGTGGGCTCAAGTCTAGCCTAGCGCTCTCCCCAGTGTATGTCTTTAGTGGGGATGAGCCCTTGCTGATGATGGAGGCCATGGACCAATTGCGTTCTGTGGCTCGCAAGCTGGGGTATACCGAGCGTGAAGTTTTAATGCACGAGCGTTACTTTGATTGGTCATCACTACTGTCTGCTGGGCAAACCATGTCTTTGTTTGGCGACAAGCGCTGGCTGGAGCTGCGCATTCCGACGGGTAAGCCCGGCCGCGATGGCGCAGAAGCACTCAAGCAATTCGCTGCGCAAATGGAGTCTCAGTCACCCGGGCATGATGGCCCCGACACCATCGTCTGCATTGTGTTGCCTAGGTTGGATAGTAAAACCAAGGCCTCAGCTTGGTTTAGTGCGTTAGAGGAAGTCTCAATTGCTGTGCAAATTGACTCGATTGATCGCAGTCACTTGCCGATGTGGATAGCGCAGCGCCTGAAAAAACAAGGCCAGTCTGTCGAGTCTGGTTCGGCCGGTCAAGAAGCGCTGGAGTTTATCGCTAACCAAGTGGAAGGTAATCTAATTGCTGCCCACCAAGAAATTCAGAAATTGGGTTTGCTTTATCCGCAGGGGACATTGACGGAAGCGCAAATTCGCGAATCGATCCTCAAGGTAGCGCGCTACGATGTATTTCAGTTAACCGAATCGATCCTGGCGGGCGATTTAGCCCGTTTAAACCGCATGCTCGATGGCCTCAAGGGAGAAGGTGAGCCTTTGCCATTAATTTTGTGGAGCGTAACCGAAGAGCTTCGGATACTATCAAAGCTTCAGGCCGCAAGTCAGCGTGGCGAGTCGGTGCAGCAGTTGATGCGGGCGAACCGCATCTGGGGAAATAAGGAAAAGTTGTATCCCGGCGCCCTGCGCCGCGTGAATCCCCTCAAACTGCGGCGAGCGATGCAGGTTGCGGCGGGTTTAGATCGGCAGGCCAAGGGTTTATCGGCAGCCGAGTTGCCAGCAGACCCCTGGGATGGATTGCGGTTGGTTGGCAGTTTGTTGCGATAGAGAAACAGAGTGATAGAGCGAATATGAGTACAGCGATTACGGAAATGATGCAGTCGATTGGCAAGGCGGCACGAGCAGCCTCGCGGGCGATGGCGCGCGCCAGCACTGAACAAAAGAACCAGGCCCTCTTGCACATCGCCCGATTGGTACGCGAGCAGTCGGCACGCATCTTGGAAACCAATACAGTGGATGTAGGGCGTGCCAAAAAGAGTGGGCATGATGCAGCATTTGTTGATCGCCTCACCATGACAGCCAAAACGGTCGAGTCGATGGCTTTGGGTTTAGAGCAAATTGTCACTTTAGAAGATCCGATTGGCAAAATTAGCCCGCTCAAGCGCCAAGCCTCCGGTATTGAGCTGGGACAAATGCGCGTACCACTCGGCGTCATCGGCATCATTTACGAATCGCGTCCCAACGTCACCATTGATGCGGCAGCCTTGTGCCTCAAGTCCGGTAATGCCGTCATTTTGCGCGGTGGCTCCGAAGCGATTGATTCCAATACCCTCTTGGCAGGTTTAGTTCAGCAAGGCTTAGCCGCAGCTAACTTACCGGCCAATGCAGTGCAGGTGGTAACTACGACAGACCGTGCTGCGGTGGGTGCAATGATCACCATGACCGAGTACATCGATGTAATCGTGCCGCGGGGCGGTAAGAGCTTAATTGCGCGCTTGATGGCCGATGCTCGGGTGCCGATGATTAAACACCTCGATGGCATTTGCCATACGTATATCGACCGCGATGCTGATCTTGACTTAGCCATCACCGTTTGCGACAACGCCAAGACCCAGCGCTATGCCCCTTGCAATGCGATGGAGACCTTGCTGGTGCATGAGGCTGTTGCTAGTGCGGTATTGCCGCGCTTATGCAAAATCTACCAAGACAAGGGCGTTGAGCTGCGGGTGGATAAAAAAACCCGTGCCACGCTTGAGCTAGTCGGCTTTCAGAATCTAGTAGATGCGACCGAAGATGACTGGACCACCGAATACCTTGCACCGATTTTGTCGATTAAAACCGTCGGCTCGCTGGATCAGGCGATGGACCACATTGAACACTATGGCAGTAAGCATACCGATGCCATCATCACGACCAATACAGCAAGCGCAGACCGTTTCTTGCGGGAGGTCGATAGTGCCAGCGTGATGGTTAATACCAGCACCCGCTTTGCGGATGGTTTTGAATACGGTCTGGGCGCTGAGATTGGGATCTCCAATGACAAGTTGCATGCACGCGGCCCGGTTGGCTTAGATGGCTTGACCTCGCTGAAGTACATTGTGATGGGCCATGGGGAAATTAGAAGCTAATTAAAGCGGTATAGTAGTTCGCATTGAACTAAGGCAATGCTGCTTTAGTAAACCAACAAAGGGGATGAATATGGGTGACGCGTATCTTTGGACGAAAACATTTCATATTGTTTTAGTGGCTTCGTGGTTTGCCGGACTCTTTTATTTGCCACGCATTTTTGTCAATATGGCGCAAGAGACCAATCCCGAAGTCAATGCCCGCTTATTGGGTATGGCCGATCGCCTCTTTCGGTTTATGACCATTCTGATGGTGCCTGCAGTGGTGCTGGGCGTGGTACTTTGGCTTCACTTTGGCATTGGCCGTGGTGCGGGCTGGATGCACCCCAAACTGCTTTTTGTGCTGATCATTTTGGGATACCACCATTCCTGCTATACCATTCTGAAAAAATTCCGCAAAGGCATGAATAAGCGCAGCCACATTTGGTATCGCTGGTTTAATGAAGTGCCCGTGGTCTTACTTGTCATCATCACTGCCATCGTCGTGATCAAGCCATAAGCCAATCGGCGTTTACCCTTTTTATTTTTTTAGGTTTTCTTCATGCGATTTTTTGTGGTGTGTCCCGGCGGATTGGAAACGGTCTTAGCTACTGAACTGCGGCAGATTGCCGAGCGCCCTGAAGTCAAAGCCCAAGGCGTCTGGGTAATTGATCCAACGCCAACCAGCCCGACGGGCGGCGTTGGTTTAGCTGGTCCTTTATCGGCCGCTATGGCGCTTAATTTGCATTCGCGCATTGCCAGCCGCGTGCTCTTGCAAATGGCTGAATCAACCTATCGGCAGGAAGAGGATTTGTATCGCTTGGCCCACGGCCTAGCCTGGGAAGAATGGTTTAGTCATACACAAACCTTGCGGGTGGATGTTACGGCGCATCGCTCGCCACTCAAGAGCCTCAATTTTGCAACCCTGAAAATCAAAGATGCGATTGTGGATCGCTTGCGTGAAGTCTCGGGCGATCGCCCCTCGATTGATACTGCCTTTCCGGATGTGCGAGTGCAAGCGCACCTCACTGCGACCCATGTGTCGATTTATTTGGATACCTCAGGCGAAGCCTTGTTTAAGCGCGGCTGGCGCGATGAAAAGGGCGACGCGCCTTTAAAGGAAAACCTCGCTGCCGGTATTCTGGCCTTAACTGGCTGGCAGCCCAAGCAGCCTTTGTTTGACCCGATGTGCGGCAGCGGCACTTTTTTAATTGAGGCAGCACAGATCGCCATGGGCATTCCGTCGGGAGCGATTCGGGCGGGCATGTATGACGAGGCAGGCAAAGAATCTACGCCCACACGCTTGGCGTATCGGCCGCTTGTCACATCGGTACACGGCTTTGGCTTTTTCCGTTTGAAGCCATTTTCAGTGGGTGCGGAACAGAAAAAGTGGCAAGCCCTGAAAGACGCTGTGCTGGCAGAAATACTAGAACGGCGTAAGGCCTTCCCCGATGCGCAGTCATTGGGAATCAGCGGTAGCGACATTAATGAAAAACTGGTCTCCATGACCAAATCCAATTGGCAGCGCGCGCAATTGCCTGGCTTGCCTGTGGTGCGTCAGGTCGATGCCTTGGCAGCCAAGCCCCCTGCCATTGCTAGTAGCGCAGGAGAGGCAGTCGACTTGCCAGGACTGGCCTTACTTAATCCCCCCTACGGACAACGCTTAGGCATCAAAGGCGGTCGGGGCGATGATCGCGACCCAGCGCAGAATCGCTACGACGATGAGGGCTATGGCGAGGATGATTCTGATCCATACAGTCACAACATTGAAACCGGACGGCAGAGCGCCAAACGTTCTAGCCGTGAGTCACTCAAGCGCCTGCAAGCTGAAGAAGAAATCGATCCTGCATTTTTAGAGTTCATGAAGCAATTTGGCCAACACCTCAAAGAGGTATTTGGCGGCTGGCATGTGTTTATCTTGACCGCAGATATGGCCCTTCCAGGACAGTTGCGCATCAAGGAGTCACGCCGAACACCACTCTTTAATGGCCCGCTTGAATGCCGTTTATTCCGCTTTGAGATGCGCTCCAAAACCGAGCGTTTGGAGTCTGCCAGTAAGCCGATTTAGAATTAGTTACGATGATGTGACTATCACTATAAAAAAGAAGATAGAAAGATAAAACGCCATGGAATTCAAAACCTATATGTGCCTGATTTGCGGTTGGGTCTATGACGAGGCAGCTGGCTTGCCGGATGAAGGAATTGCGCCTGGAACCCTCTGGAAAGACGTGCCCATGAACTGGACTTGCCCTGAGTGCGGCGCGCGCAAGGACGATTTTGAAATGATGGCAATTTAAGTTCTAAAGCAAAATACACCTTAACAAATAAAACGAATGAGAATCACATGGGCTTAAACGAAACCGTATTCGAGCGTGCACAAAAAACCATCCCGGGCGGCGTGAACTCCCCTGTTCGGGCGTTTCGTCAGGTGGGCGGAGCCCCGCGCTTTATTAAGAAGGCGCTCGGCCCGCACTTTTGGGATATTGAAGATAAACGCTATGTGGATTTAATCATGTCCTGGGGTCCCATGATCGCGGGTCATGCCAATCCAGAAGTAGTGGAGGCAGTGCAGCGAGCAGCCACCCTGAGTTTTAGTTATGGCGCCCCCACCGTCGGCGAGATTGAATTGGCCGAGCGCATTTGCGCCATCATGCCCAGCGTCGAACAAATCCGTATGGTATCGAGCGGGACCGAGGCGACCATGAGCGCCCTGCGTTTAGCGCGTGGCTATACCGGGCGTGACTTGATAATTAAGTTTGAGGGCTGCTATCACGGCCATGCGGATAGTCTCTTGGTAAAAGCAGGCTCGGGCTTACTCACCTTTGCTGATTCAACTCAAAATGCACCCTCATCGGGCGGTGTTCCACAAGACTTGGTGAAATACACCTTGGTGCTGCCCTACAACGATACTGCGGCGATTGAAGAAACTTTTAAATTGCATGGCGATCAAATTGCAGCCGTGATCATTGAGCCCATCGCTGGCAATATGAATCTGATTAAAGCCAAACCCGAATTTTTAGCAGCGATAAGGAAGTTAACGCAGCACCATGGCAGTGTCTTGATTTACGACGAAGTCATGACGGGCTTTCGGGTGGCACTCGGCGGGGCACAAAGCTTGCAAGGCATTACACCCGACCTGACATGCCTGGGTAAGGTGATGGGTGGCGGTATGCCGATGGCGGCCTTTGGCGGAAAAAAAGAGATCATGCAAAAGTTAGCCCCCATAGGTAATGTTTACCAAGCGGGCACCTTGTCGGGTAATCCGGTTGCAGTTGCGGCCGGCATGAAGACCCTAGAGATTATTTCCCGGGATGGCTTCTTTGATTGCCTGGGTGGCCAAACCAGCAAGCTGATGGCGGGGATGAAGCAGGCAGCAGATGCAGCAGGCATTCCATTCTCAACCGATAGCGTGGGCGGGATGTTTGGTTTTTACTTCACCGATCAAGTCCCCACCTCATTTGATGCGGTCACCAAGAGCAATATTGATGCGTTCAAGGTGTTCTTTCATGCGATGCTAGATGAAGGCGTCTACTTGGCTCCATCCGCCTATGAGGCAGGCTTTACCTCGATAGCGCATGACAATACGGTGCTCGATGAGATCATCGCTGCATCGAAAAAAGCCTTTGCCAAACTGAAATAGGATTTGGCAAGACTGCAGGCTTACATCCGTAAAGGATGATCGTAGCCAGATACCTGCACGATGCGGTATTTATTTGAACGACCCCTCGTAGCAGAGTCGGGAACTTCAACTGCGGTGAGTTTGCCACCCCAGACGCAGCCCGTATCCAGTCCGCTGACATTGCGTTTCTGAATCAATCCGAGGGTTGACCAGTGCCCAAAAATCACGTGGGTGTTTGCGGTCTTGCGCTGCTTTACTTCAAACCAGGGTAGATAGCCTTTCGGGCCTGCTTCTAATCCCTCTTTGCTCTCAAATTCCATTTGGCCTTTGGGGGTGCAAAATCGCAGGCGGGTTAGGGCGTTGGTGATGACGCGCAAGCGATCGTTACCTTTTAAGGAGTTACTCCATTTAGTCGGCGTATTGCCATACATCTCCGCCAAAAAACGTTTGTACGATGATTTACGCAGCGCCTTCTCCACTTCGTGGGCGTACTCGAGGGTTTGGCTTACATCCCAATCGGGCAGTACGCCCGCATGTACCAGTAAAGCGTGTCCATTACTCAGCGCCATCGGGCGATGGCGCAGCCAATCAATCAATTCTGCACGGTCTTTGGCTTTTAAGACGCTATCTAAGGTATCTAAGGGACGTGATCCCCGCAGGCCAGCATCGCGTGCCAGTAGATTGAGGTCATGGTTGCCCAGGATGCATTCCGCAGTGCCTTGCTCTTGCAGTTTTTTGAGGCGACGCAGTGTCCCTAAAGAATTTGGACCGCGATTGACGAGGTCGCCTAAGCAAATAAGCTTCGATTTCTTGGGTAATTTAGCAATCAGTGCATCGAGCTGCACTAAGCAGCCCTGCACATCGCCGATAGCGTAAACGGATGACATGAGCAAAGTGTAGTGGATAAACGTGAAATCGTTTAGCCAATAAGTCAGTCAGGAGTGCTTACCTTTTTCACTACGCTGTACCGAATCAAGGTTTCTTTTCTAGCCTCGTCGTGATTCACGATGGGTAGCGGGTAATCGCGGCCGAGCAAAATACCAGCGGCTTCTAATTCAATATGGCCGGCCTCCCAAGGCGCATGAATCGATTTGTCCGATAGCTTCTCTAAGGCTGGGATATAGCGACGAATGAACTTACCCTGCGGATCAAAGCGCTGTGATTGGGTGGTGGGGTTAAAGATGCGAAAGTAGGGCTGGGCGTCGCAGCCAGAAGAAGAAGCCCACTGCCAGCCACCATTATTTGAGGAGAGCTCAAAATCATTGAGGTGCTTCGCAAAGTAGGCTTCGCCCAGTCGCCAATCGATACCCAGGTCTTTGGTTAAGAAGCTAGCCACAATCATGCGCAGGCGATTGTGCATATAGCCGCTTTGATTGAGCTGGTGCATGGCAGCGTCAACCAAGGGGTAGCCGGTCTTACCATCACACCAGGCCGCAAAGCGTTTCTTGGCAATGGCGCCACTCTCCCAAACGATGTCATCGTAATCGGGTTTAAATGCGGCGCCGCTAGCAAGGCGAGGGTGATTTGCCAAAATCATGAAATAAAAGTCACGCCAAATGAGTTCGCTGAGCCAGATGGTGGCACCCATACTGCCAGCCAGCATCCGCCGATGTGCTTCGCGTACCAAACCCCGAATCGAGAGCATTCCAAAGCGTAGGTGGGTGGATAAATAGCTCACGCCCTTGATGGCCGGAAAATCCCGTCCAATTTGGTATTGATCGATGCGCTTCAAAAAATCTTCTAAAAAGGATTGGCCACCATCAGACCCGGGTGGCAAATAGCTTTCAATACCGGTTGCACAAAAGCCCATCGACTCGAGGGACGGAATGCCTAAATTCAGTTTTTTTGGAATGGCGGCAAATTGCCCTGGCTTTGCCTTGCATGCATGCGGCGCAAGATCACCCTCATTGAGGCGCTTAAGCCAGGCATTTTTAAAGGGTGTAAAGACCGAGAAGACGGTGCTGGAGTTGGTGAGGACTTCCTTCTTTTCAAAGATCACTTGGTCTTTGAATGTCTCAAAGGCAATGCCTTGCTTTTCAAGAGAGGATGCAATCACAGCGTCGCGGTTAATTGCGCTGGGTTCGTAGTCATGGTTGACCATGACGCACGAGACCCCAAGTTCAGTCGCGATTTTGGGGATGCATTCGGTCGGCTTGCCATAGCGAACGATGAGACCGCCCCCTTGCTTGCGAAGGGCAGCATCGATTTGGGCAATGCCCTGCCAAATAAAGTCCACTCGGCGATCTGCTGTGAGGACAGAGCTTTTACTGTCCCTTAGAGGGTCTAAGATAGTCGTATCAAATACAAACACGACCCAAACCGATTTGCTGGATGCAAGCGCATGGCTTAGCGCAGCATGGTCATAAAGGCGTAAATCGCGACGGAGCCAAACCAGGCTTGCCGCATGGGAATGGGTGGGGGAAGGGGTATTCGATAGGGCCATAGCCGCTATCTTAGGGCTTAATCCGAATTGGGGTGAAACTCAAGCAAAGTAGCGGTCCACAATGCCCAAAATAGCTACTCCTGAAATCAAAATACCACCCAGCTTGTAAACCAGTTTGTGTTCAATCACACTCAACTGCGTATGAATGCATTGAATATCAATCCGAAGGGCATTGATTTCATGCTTCACTTCCTGCATTTGGGTTTGCGTTGCATAGTGTTCGTGGTGATCATTCTCGTAAATGCTATCCAGGATCGCTTTTGCCTGAGGCTCAGTAAATCCACTGGACTGTAGGTTTTTGATTGCGGCGCTACTCGACGGGTCGGCAGTCAAGCTGCCTGTTATATGCCACCCGTGGTTTCGCATTTTTTATTGAATGATTGGTTTTGATAAAAGTTGGAGCTTCTTGCTTTGATGCCAATTTTAAATTAGCTTACTAAAGAGCCGAAATAATAGTTTGTAGGACAGCAGGGGGATTTTCGTTGATATGGCGGTATAGTCATCAGGATTAATTAAAAAAATACGGCAACAATATGGATAGCATTTTTTTCGTTTTCTCTAAAGTAATTCACATCCTGATTGAGCCCCTTAATTGGCTCCTGATTCTGATTGCTTTTGCGCTGCTATTTTTACTGCTGCGCAAGAATCACCTGGTACGGCGTGCATTAGGCATTGCACTCTTTTTAGGATTTTTCATTGGCTATATGCCCACTTCGCAGTTTGCGATGCGTATCTTGGAGGATGTAGTGCCACAGACTGTGCTGACGCCAGATTTACTGGGTCAAGTAGGCGGCGTTCTGATTTTAGGTGGTGCGATTGAGGGAGGCCTCATCGCACGTGACCGCGATGAGGTATCGATTTATTCCTCTGCTGAGCGAGTAACAAAAGCATTTCAGCTGCTACGCCAACAGCCTGAGCTGCCGTTTATCTTTCGCGGCTACTCGGGGCGCTTACTACCGCAGGGTCTCTCTGAAGCCGATGCGTTTAAGCAGTTGCTGCAAGAGCAGGGTCTAGGCAATCACCCCGGTTATTACGAGAACCAATCGCGCAATACCTATGAGAATATGGTCTATTCCAAAAAAATCATCGATGGCATTGCAGAAAAAGAAGGCGCTCCAGTCAAGCCTTGGCTCTTAATCACGTCGGCGCGGCACATGCTGCGCTCGATGCAAGTGGCACATAAACAAGGCCTTGATGCACTCCCTGTTTTGGTGGATTACCAAACCAGTAATTCCTACTCTTGGCATCGCTTTGATTTAGTGGAAGGCGGTGAGCAGTGGAAGTGGCTGATTCATGAGCTGGTGGGCATTGCTGCTTATTGGATTACCGGCAAAGGAGCATTTTCGGTAAAATGACCTTACATGAGTACCCCCAAGAAAACCTCCAATAGCAAGCGCCCAAATGATGCCGAAGGTCCGGGCTCGGCCTCGGCTTATCCAGAATCGATTTCACAGCCAAGCGCACAACTGGCCAATCAATTTTTACTGGCAATGCCTGGCATGCTGGATGAGCAGTTTGCGGGCTCCGTAGTCTATCTCTTTGAGCACAATGCCAAAGGTGCAATGGGCCTTGTTGTAAATCGGCCAACCGATGTCAATTTGTCCACCTTGCTCGATAAAATCGAACTCAAGCTAGAGATCACCCCATTTGCCGATCAAGCCGTCTATTTTGGTGGCCCAGTCCAAACCGAGCGCGGATTTGTTTTGCATGAACCGCCTAACCTTAGTGCTACAGAAGCTAGGGTTAGTGTTGATCCCTCTGCCAATCCAGCCGCATCGGCTACAGCAAGTTACAGCTCATCTTTAACCGTGCCGGGCGGCCTGACGATGACTACATCGAAAGATGTATTGGAAGCGGTTGCCAAAGGCAATGGCCCAAAACGCTTCATCATGACCTTGGGTTATGCCGGTTGGGGCGCAGGCCAGCTCGAAGAAGAGATCGCCCTCAATGGCTGGATTAATGCCGAACTCAGCCGTGCGCAGATGGCCGAGATCATCTTCAATACACCTGCAGAGCAGCGCTACCAGCGGGCCATGAAAGCCCTGGGCTTTGATCCCGCCGATCTATCGGGGCAAGTGGGGCATGCGTAACGCAGCCAGTAGTCTGACTATGATCCAGTCCGAATCAATGCAAGGCTAATTGGATCATGGAGACAAAGGCCATTACCGCCCTCGCATTTGACTTTGGCACCCGCCGCATTGGTTTGGCGGTGGGTAATACGATTACAGGCTCGAGTCAGGCATTGGCTCCCATTACTGCCGACCAGGATGCTGCCCGCTTTACCCTGATCGCTGCTCAAATAAAAGAATGGGCGCCCGATCAACTGGTGGTGGGCTTGCCCTGCCATCCCGATGGCGCAGAACATGCCATGACGGCAAAAGCACGGCGCTTTGGTAACCAGCTGCAGGGGCGTTTTGGCTTACCCGTAGCTTGGGTAGATGAGCGCTACACCTCAGCTGTTCTAGAAAACGATCCCAGTTTTAAGAAAAGCCAAGCGAGCAAGAAAGATGGTGGCCTTGACTCCGAGTCAGCCAGATTGATTTTGGAGCAATATTTTTTGGAGCGTTTGATTGGGAAATGAGAGATAGTGTCTGCGTAACTACAGAGATTCTTACCTGTAGATTTCTTTTCGACTTCCCGCTTTAATGACCAAGACAGTCATTTGCTCGTCTAATTAATGATCCAGGCCAAGAGCTTTCCTTACCTGGATAGAGTTCAGTAGCTTTTCAGTGCCTTTGCGAACGCGCTCTATGGTTACATCGGCTAGATAATGGTCTTCAAGATCATCAAGTCCACTCTGAATTAATCCGTACAGGAGGTCGGACTTCGTTCTGCCCGTCAAAGCGACAAGCTTATTTAGTCTTTGCTGAATCTCAGGATCCAGTTGAATAGAAATGGCCATGACATCGCCCTTTGTTTATGCAGCCTTGTACGTCTTTTCTTTCTTTGAATGAGGCTTTTCATCCTTCAGCTTGGATCTCGCAGCACTTTGCTTTTGTAAAGCCTCAAGCGCTACCATTTTTAGCTCGCCATCGACAAATCGCTTTAGTGCTTCGCGAATGAGCGGCTGATAACCCATATGGTATTTACTGCCCAAGAGCTTAAACATATCGATGAGCTCCTTATCTAGGCGAATGGAGATCATTTGCAAGCCAAGGGCATCATCAATTTCAGACGCTAACTTGCTCGGGGCTACCTTGGCATATTCATGACTTTGCCCAAGTTCACCGCTTTCCCATTCTTCGGGAGTGTCAGCAATTTCGATTGCACGTTGTTTGGGACTCATTGAATTCCTCATTTATGAAGTAAATATAGTATTCGGTAATTATAGCGATTTATTGTATATACTTAATTCTACTGTATTTGGCGGATAAATTGTTTTTAAAAAAACCTGACCATCTTTAAAAACACACACTACCTTTAATACAAGGGACTGGTGATTTTCCGATATAAACCAATAGGTTGGTGGATCCGTTCTATTCTTTAATCTTGTATCTTGAAGGTATTTTCCCGAAGTGTGATTGAAAAAGCACTCTTCCACATCCACACGCTTGAGTTGATGTTTTTCCCAAATATGCGCCAAGACGGACTGGCTTGTGATGAGATTATTCATGTTTTGTAGCCCGCAAAATGTATATACAAATTATACAATTTCAATGCCAACTAGGCAATTCATTTCTCCCCACAAACGACTGTCGCCAAATAACTACCGACCTCAGAAGGGGGCTTTTGGCTATTTCACTAAAAAAACTGCTGTGCATGTCTCCGGCACAATAAAATAAGCATCAATGCGCCTGTATGCAGCAGCTGAAATGCAGCAGAGAGAGATGTAAACCTTTAAGAAGTTGCAAGCCAGCGCAACAGCGCACGAGATAAACCCTTTCAGGACAATAGGATGGACGCCGAGTTACTGTACAAAAAGCTACTAGCCCATCTGCAGGCCCGAACATCCAAAGCGAATTCACCATTTCTGCTCGCCGGTTTAGCAATTGGAGGCGCTTGGATTGCGGAGCGCTTGGCACGCGATTTAGGCCTCCCAAACTACGGCGTAATCAATGTCGCCTTTCATCGGGATGACTATGCTGAAAAGGGTCTTGCTGCGATGCGCTCAGCAGATGGCATGGCGACCCACTTACCGTTTGAAGTAGCGGGCGCGCACATCGTATTGATTGATGATGTCTTGCTCACCGGCAGAACCGTGCGCGCCGCCCTAAATGAACTATTTGATTTTGGTCGCCCAGCCAGTGTGGAGTTGATGGTGCTCGCCGATCGCGGTAAGCGCGAGCTGCCTATCGCCGCTGACTTTGTAGGTGAGCATGTGAGCGTGCCAGATCACCAGATACTCGCATTGGAAAAGCACAGTTCAGATGCAAAAAGCGACCAATACACATTCCGCTTTGTTCTGGAGGAACGAGCATGAGTACTCAGATCAAGCAAGCCATGCAGACTAATCAAATTAATGAGGCAGGTGAGCTCACCCATTTACTGACCTTAGAGGGCATGCCCAAAGAGCAGATCCTGCATATTCTGGA
Source organism: Polynucleobacter sp. (assembly GCA_044345935.1). Classification (GTDB taxonomy): domain Bacteria; phylum Pseudomonadota; class Gammaproteobacteria; order Burkholderiales; family Burkholderiaceae; genus Polynucleobacter. Next base: position 36,447 of record JBIJAC010000001.1, read on the forward strand.
TACAGCTCAGCAGTTTGTTAGCGTGACCGACCCAGCGCGTGAAGTAAAAAAAGTGCCACTGCTACGCGGCAAAAGTGTATTCAACCTCTTTTTTGAAAACTCCACCCGCACCCGCACGACCTTTGAGATTGCTGCTAAGCGCTTATCGGCCGACGTCATCAATTTGGATATTTCTACGTCGTCCACCACCAAAGGTGAGAGCCTGATTGATACGATTGATAACTTGATTGCGATGCAGGCCGATATCTTTGTGGTGCGCCACAGCGTCTCGCGCGCGCCGATTGAGATTGCCAATCACGTACCACCGTATGTGCATGTGATTAATGCTGGAGATGGCAGTCATCAGCATCCGACGCAGGGTTTGCTCGATATGTACACCATGCGCCACTTTAAGCAGGACTTTCGTAAGCTCAAGGTGGCGATCGTAGGCGATATCGTCCATAGCCGAGTCGCCAAGTCCAACATTCATGCGCTGACGGCATTGGGTTGTACTGATATCCGCGCCATCGGCCCAGAGAGTTTGTTGCCCAATGATTTGGATATGCTGGGCGTGAAGGTCTTTCACAGCATGGAAGAGGGTTTACGTGGCGTAGACGTGGTGATGACCCTGCGCATTCAGAAAGAGCGTATGGAAGTCGGCAAGGTGCCTGAAGGAGATGCCTTCTTTAAGCAGTTTGGTTTAACCCAAGAGCGCCTGGCATTAGCCAAGCCAGATGCCATCGTGATGCACCCTGGCCCGATGAACCGCGGTGTTGAGATTGACTCCAAAGTGGCGGATGGCGCGCAATCCGTCATTCTCAAACAGGTGACCTTTGGCATTGCGGTGCGCATGGCAGTGATGTCGATTGTGGCGGGTAATTAAGAACACAAAATCAAAACAGTGACGGCTCCATTACCGCAGATTACTAAGCACAAGCGCTGGCTCATTTTGTCGCATGCATTCAATATGGATGGACGGGCGGCGAGTCAAACGATTACCGATAAGATCCCCTATTTTTTAGAGGCCGGGGTTAAGCCGATGGTGTTTAGTTCCATTACTGGCATCAAAGACACCCGCTTTCCGCACTATCAATTTTTAGCCTGGGGGCCAGCTGCCTTTCGCTTTGACTTTCGGCATTGGTTTGCAAATCAATATGGTCGGGGCCTACTCTATAAAGTCGTGACGACTACCGTTTCTATCCTGCTGGCGCCATTCATTGCTTTAGAGCGAATGCTCTTAGGCTTATCGAATCAATGGTCCTGGGCCATGCCTGCCTACCTGCATGGAAAAAAGCTCATCCAGAATAAGCAAGTGGATTTGGTCTATTCCACTGCAGGGGCTTGGTCTGCGCAGTTGGCAGCCTTATGGCTTAAAAAGAGTACCGGTATCTTTTGGATGACCGAGATACACGACCCCCTGGTCATCCGTAATAACCCAGACGATTTGGGTTTTGCAACTCCACGTAATCGCGATGCCCGATTCCGAAAGTGGTTAGAGACTCAAATCTGCAAACATGCCGACCTTGCTTGGTGGTTTACCGATGGCGCCGTGCATTACGCTAAACTCCGCAACCCCAACTTAAATGAACCCGGCAATGCCAAAGGGGTGATGGTGATTCCGGGGGCGGAGCCGCCGGGAGCTGCTGAGGAAATAAACTCAGCAGCAAAGCAAGCAGAGGAAGCGCATTCCCATCACTACGGATCACATTTGGTGATTAGCCACTTTGGATCGTTGGCTAAGAACCGCTCAATTTCAACGATCCTCAACCGACTGCCAAATCTATTTCAAAAGCACCCTGAAGCACGTAATGCCATTCAGGTGCATGTGTATGGAGCTAAGGTCGATTCCTTAACAGCAGATACTATTAGCCAGTATGGGTTTGCAGATCTGGCGATCGAGCATGGCCGGATTGAAAGAGATCCCGTCACCGGTAAATCGGGGCGCGAGCGCATTGCAGAGCGCATGCAAGCCTCCGATGTGCTCTTGCTGCTGCACGGCGATGATGAGTGGTGCGCCGAGTACATTCCGTCGAAGATGTACGAGTACTTCTGGATGGGTAGACCCATTTGGGCTATCACCCACCGCAATCCCCAGATGAATGCCTTGCTTGCTGAGCGCAATGCCTACATTAGCGCTGCCGATGATGTGGCTTCGATTGATGGGGCGCTAGAGCGTATTTGGCTGGACTGGCAGCAGAAAAACCTGATGCAATTAGCCTGGAAGCCCATTGGGGTGGATCAGGCGGCGCAAAGAATCTTACAATTCGTAGAATCAATGCAAACGGCAAAAGCACAATGAAATTCACCGCCCATGTTGCTTTAATTATTTCTTAATTTAATCAATCCTATTCCATGACCAATCAACCTGTTCGCAATCTTGTTCTGTACAGCTGCACCTTTCGCAAAGATTTAAAACGAACGGTGAAATTGGCGCAGAGCATTCAGAAGCACAATACGGCAAAGATCCCGTTTTATGTATCGGTTCCTGAAGAGAATGTTTCTCTATTTAAAGAACACCTCTCAACATTTGATGTGACGGTCTTTAATGAAAAAGAGATTTTTGAGAAAAACCCAAAACTCGACATCACCAAGCTCTATCAAATTCGTGGTGGCCTGCGCCAGCAGGTGATTAAGTCTGAATTCTGGCGCTTGGGCCTTTCAGAAAACTATTTGGTACTGGATGCGGATTGCGTCTTTATTCGGGATTTTGATGAACGTGACTTTATTGTCAAAGACGATATTCCGTACTCGATTATTCATGAGGGCAGGGATGTCTTACAGGCAACCGATCGCTTTGGTCCCAAACAAATCCGCCAGCATTTTTTAAATGATCGTGTACCCATTCGGCAGGCTTTGGGCAGAGAAGGTGTGACCTATGACTTTGGCTATGCTCCTTTTTTGTGGAGCACCAAGGTATGGCAGTCTTTGGACACCAATTACCTCACACCCAATGGCATGAGCTTTTTAGACGCAGTAGAGCTCTGCGCTTCGGAATTCACCTGGTATGGGGAATCCTTAATCAATTTCAGGGCCATTCCCATCTACCCTAGAGAGCAGCTCTTTAAGCATTACCACTACGAACATCAGCTTTGGGCTGATCAGTTATTAGGCTATACCGAAGCCATCCTCGCTAAAGACTGCCTAGGAGTCGTGTATCAATCCAATTGGGAAAGTTGGGGTGACTATGGCCCCAGCAATAAGAGCGTTGCCTCGCGGGTTTTGCGTTCGGCCAAGCGCCTGTTAAAGAAACTGTTCTTTAAGTTGCGGATTCTGCCCCGTATCTTGGGATAAGCGCCTCCATGCTGGATCTATCTGCAATCACTTTACTTTGTGTTGAAACGAGGGATCCGGCCCTAGCTCACTTTGCAATTCAGAAGTGCACCCAGCATGCACGCTTTGGCAAGGTGGTGCTGATTACGGATTTAGCTAAGCTGAGTAACTGGCCAAATGATCAAGCCAGTAATCAAGCAGAAGACCAAGAAAAGAATTCAAAAGTAGCGAGGCTACAGGGTGTTGAGTATGTGCAGGCTCCGCCAATCAACACTACCAAAGACTATTCTGATTTACTGCTCACGGGCTTACGCCAATATGTTGCCGGGACCCATGTCTTAATTATTCAGTGGGATAGCTTTATTCTTCATCCCGAGTTGTGGACCGATGATTTTCTGCAATACGACTACATTGGCGCAACCTGGCCCCACCATCCCGATACACCAGTCGGCAATGGGGGGTTCTCACTCAGGTCAGTCACCTTATTAAAAGCGCTAGAGAGCCCAACGATTACCAAGCGCCACCCCGAAGACTTTTGCATCTGCGTGGATAACAAACCAATTCTAGAGAATCAGTTTGGTATTCGGTTTGCGCCAATAGAGATTGCGGAGCAATTTGCAGTCGAGCGAACCAGCTGGCATCCTGCGTTTGGATTCCATGGGTTTTTTAACTATGGTAAAGCGCTTAGCCCAGAAGAGTTAGGTGCTTTTCTAAAATTACTGCCTGATAGCTACTTGGGCGGAGTCGACACTTATGATTTGATCTATTATTTAATTGAACATAAAAACGAAGAACTGGCAAAGACCATTTGGACTCGCATCAAATTCAAATGGAAGCTGAGAAGGCAATTCTTTAAAGCGCTTTTATTATTGCGGCAAAGAACGAGTCTCAACTTTTTGTAAAACTGAAATAAGATGGGAATCAGTCCTGACTTGCTCAAGAACTTTGAAAGCACCAGTAAAGCCATACATACTGGCTAAGTTTTTTTGATCATCAAAGTAGAGAAATGTTTCTTCAGTAATAAAATTGACGTGTGTGGGGTCGCCAAATGCAGTTCTTAATGGATAGACTGGAGTGTGGGAAAAGAATATTCCATCTTTCTTGAGCGTTCTCCAGACCTCATTCATTAATTGAACAAAGGGGAACCGGCAGTCAGGGGCATAAACGACGCGCGGCACATGCTCAATAAAATCAAAAGCGGTTATGTAGTCAAATTCGCAATCACCAAATGGTATGGGATGTAATGTTAAATCAACGCTTTTAATATTGCGCGCCAAATCCTCTCGAATATCAACCCCAAATTGAGTCTCAGCATCAAATGGGTTTCGAGGAGTGGTTCCACATCCAATATCTAAGCTTGTTGACTTATTAAGATCCATTTTTTTAGAGCTATATTTTTCATATAAGCTTTCGATATTACGAATGCGCGTTAATTTGACAAACGACTCATTAGATTTAGAAAGTAGTGGGATAACTCTAAAAATATTCTTTATTTTTTTAAATGAGAACATATTCTGATTTTAAATTAGTTAATTTTGCTTAGATATTTATGGCTGATGCTAGCTTCCATTTAAGCATACCCCCATGAATTTTGTCAGATAAAAATATCTGATGAGTTTTACCAAGTCATTTGAGATGATTTTTTTAATTTATTGAAATTTAAGGAATAAAAAAATTTGGTTATAATTTTAAAAAAAATAGATCAATATCGAGTGTGTTATTTTGGTAAGATGCATAGATATTTCTATTTAATTAATTAATTCAAAATTGCTAGATGACATTTAAAGAGCTTATTAAAAATACTGAAAAAACAGGCTTAATTCTTGTTCTTATAAGTTCAGTTTTAATGGGTATATGGGCAACAATGGAAACAATTGCCTTAAGAAATATCCTACTGGCTGTCGGTAGTTTTTTTTCAATTCTTTATTTACTGGGTTTGTATAGATCGCCTGAGAAAGAGCTACTAAAAAAAGGAATATCTCTTTCCACAACAGCTCCCCTAGCTTTAATTTTTTTCATGCTGGTATGGGTTGTTGCTCATTACCTCTTCTTTTCAGCCGATCAAAGCCGTCAATGGCATGAATTAACTAGCACTTGGCTAAGGGCATTTTTGGCGGTTTTAGTAGGGCTATCAACGGGAATCGCATTGACTCAGAATAAGGGCTGGCTGCCACTCTTATGGATTGGGTTGCTTATTAGTTTTGTCCTGCTAATGGGCCAATACATACCTAAAGCCATTCAACGCGAAAGCTTTTTTGCTATTGATCATTTTGGAAGTTATATTTATTGGGCAAAGTTCAATGGTGTTTTGGCGGGAACGGCGCTAATAGCTGGACTACTAGGAATGTCGATCGATTTTTTGTCCGCAAGTGGGCGAAAAAAAAATACTTTGCGGGAAGATAGGCCTGATAGAAAATCCATCGTAATGCTATGGCTTTATGCAATTTTGGGTATTTTTTTAGCCATATACTCTTTTGTCTTTATTTTTGATGCCAAAGCAGGTGTGGGGCTGGCAGTCATTTTGATTGGGTTTTGGGCTTTGTCGGGGCTTATTGTGTTGGGTGTGAGAATTTTGAGGCATCAAGGCCAAAAAGAGCATATTTCTAGCTCGTTGAAGCTCATCAGTCTTTTGCTATTAGGTGTGATGGTAATAACTTTTTTAGCATGGAAGCACGTAAAAAATAATCCAGGGTGGGAAAGTTTGTTGGAAGATATTGCAATCTCTGCGCAAATTGAGAAGTATCCTAACTGGCAAAACCCATCTAAGTTGGGCTTCCCAAAGCGTGATGATGGATCATCGGTGGCTGGTAATACGTATGAGAGGGTGTCTTGGGGGGTGGTGGGGTATAAATTAATTTTGATGGAGCCCCTAGGTAGTGGAGTGCTTCGATCCTTTCCTGATCAGGTAAAAAAATTAGTACCAGAATTTAGTGGTGGCTCATATACCCATTCAGGCTGGATTGATCTTGGTTTGTCATTCGGAATTCTTGGTCTCGTGCTTATTCCGATTGCATTATCGATTTCTTTCATTCGATCTCTGTTTTTTCATTCTTACGACCACAGAGCAACAGTCATCTCTCTATCTTTTGCCATCTTGGTTCTTTATGGGGTTGGTGAGTATGCCTTTCAGCATGGCATTGAAATCCTTTTTTATCTTTCCGGACTGATTAGCGGCTTAACTCTAATTTCATCAGTAAAAAAACAAAAAACTTCGCATTAATATTTTGAGGTTTTTTAGTTATTGTTTTAATCTTTGCCTTTAATTATTCGAGTGATTTGTTTCCACAAGGCTTTAAAAGCCTTACCTAATGGAACATATGAAACTTTCTCCTTTGAGAGTCCAACGCGATTTATTCTCGCGTAATAGTTTTTCAAGTCAATGCACTCTTTTAATTCATTGCTCGATTTTCCTAAAGAAAAAAGAGAGTAGGCCAGTCTGTCATAGTAGGCAAGAGGATATATTTCTCGATTAGTCTTTATAAAAATGATTTCGGTCGGGTGAAGAGTCCTACCAAAATAAGAATCTCTAAAACAGGGATCTCCATGATCGGATGTGGGATTGATGTCTTCGCGTGCAATGCGGTAGTCAACGCCGTTGTATTCTGGTAGCAGCGATCTTAAGTTCCATCCCCGATCCTTAATTAATTGTGATAGCCTGACTTCGTAGTCTCTAATTGCATCTTCTTTATCTGGGATTCCAGCCGAGTTATAAAAGCCCTCCTGAATTAAATAAAGTAAAGTTTTCTTGGGGAGGAGGTAAGAGGTGGTTTGTGCATGCGAATAATTTACAGATTGGCCATACTTCTCGGCATAACTGATGGCACAAGCTGCGCTTGGCGGCAGGATGTTGATTGTTGAGCCAACAATTCCAATGTCCGGCTGAAGCTGCTCAATAAAATATTCGGTCCACGCCTTGTTGTCCCTGACCGTCAGGAAAGGTCCTCGCACTGAGGAATTGATAAAAAAGAAAAAATCATACTTTGAGATATGAACTGCGCTATTAATTGCATGGCAATAACCACCAAAGTCGTTATTGAGATTTTCAGTAAAAATATAAGAAATATTTTCTGCAATGGGTAATTGAACGGTATGTTTACCAGCAATCACCACTAGATAGTCGATTGATTGTGAATAGCCAAAAGACAAAAAATGCAATAAATTGTCTCTGTAAGAGTTATCTTTTTCGTAATAGTGATAAATAACTATTGTTTTTGACATGATATAGATTATGTAATTTTAAACTCGCCTTTATGGTCGTCAGGCGGCAGTTTTAGCTATAACGGTTTTGGGTTGGTAATACTGCCATAGTAAATCAACTCAAGCCAGTAAAGGACATTCAAATTGGGTCTGATAGTGGTTTTCATTATGACCTTCGATGCAAAGACATTTAATGCATAATTCAATCAATATTCACTCGCATTGGTGACTTTAAAATGATTTTAGTAACGGGCGGCGCAGGCTTTATTGGCGGTAATTTTGTTCTCGATTGGCTTAAAGACCCAAAAGCCGAAGGCATTGTTAATTTAGATAAATTAACCTATGCGGGTAATTTAGCTACCCTCAATTCTTTAAAGAGTGACTCTCGGCATGTTTTTGTCCATGGCGATATTGGTGATCAAGAACTCGTTACAAAACTACTAAAAGAGCATCAGCCCAGAGCAATTGTGAACTTTGCAGCCGAGAGTCATGTAGACCGCTCGATTCATGGGCCGGCCGAGTTTGTGCAGACCAATATTGTGGGTACGTTCAACTTACTCGAGTGCGCAAGAGCTTATTGGAATGGCTTGGCCCAAGATAAAAAAAATGATTTTCGCTTTCATCATGTTTCTACCGATGAGGTTTACGGCTCTTTATCGGCAAGTGATCCTGCTTTTACTGAAACCAATCCCTATGAACCGAATAGTCCTTATTCAGCTTCTAAAGCAGCCTCTGACCATTTAGTGCGGGCTTGGTTTCATACCTACGGCTTTCCCGTCGTTACCACCAATTGCTCGAATAACTACGGGCCGTATCACTTTCCAGAAAAGCTCATTCCGCTGGTGATTCTCAATGCCTTAAATGGCAAGCCCTTGCCCATTTATGGCGATGGTCAGCAGATACGCGATTGGCTCTATGTGGGTGATCACTGCTCGGCCATTCGGGAAGTGCTTGCCAAAGGTAAGCTGGGTGAAACCTACAACATTGGCGGCTGGAATGAAAAGGCTAATATCGATGTAGTCAAAACTATTTGCAGCATCTTGGATGAACTAAAACCCAAAGCCGATGGCAAATCGTATGCTGAGCAAATTACCTTTGTTACAGACAGGCCGGGCCACGATCGCCGTTACGCTATTGATGCGCGCAAACTCAATCGGGAGCTTGGCTGGAAATCCAAAGAAACCTTTGATACCGGCATTAAAAAAACGGTGCAGTGGTATTTAGATAACCCAGTTTGGATTGAGGGTGTGGTAAGCGGATCGTATCGCTAGTGGCTTCAAAAGCAATACAACTAAATACACGGCGAACAAAATAGCTAAGCACGACTAACGGCGCAACCACATAGACTCCCCAGATGAATATTCTTGTTTTTGGTAAAGATGGTCAGCTAGGCAAGGCCTTTAAGGCCCTCTTTGACGCAAATAAGCTGGATGAATTGCATTGCATTACCTATGTGGGCCGTGCTGAATGCGATCTGAGCAACGCAGACGCAATTGCCGAATTACTCAATCGGATCGAGCCAGATTTGTTAATCAATGCTGCTGCTTATACGGCGGTGGATAAAGCAGAAACCGAAGTCGATTTAGCTTATGCGATTAATGCCAAAGCCCCAGAGTTGATGGCAATCTATGCAAAACGCCAAGGAGCCACTTTTTTGCATTACTCCACTGACTATGTATTTGATGGCAGCAAAGAAGGCCCGTATATAGAGAGTGATGTTCGGAACCCATTGGGCATCTATGGCAAAAGCAAAGCTTCCGGGGAAGAAGCAATTGAAGAAACGTTTAATAATCTTTCTGCAAACTCGAGCGCGCAATATGCCATTTTTAGAACCAGTTGGGTCTATGGCGATGGCGGCAATTTCATCCGTACCATTTTGCGCTTAGCTAAAGAGCGCGAAATGCTTAAAGTCATTGCCGATCAATATGGCGTCCCAACCAGCGCCACTTGGCTAGCAGAAGTCAGTTTGGCTTTAGTGCTGAATGAAGAGCAGCAGTTAAGGCTATTTCCATCGGGTATTTATCATGCGGTGCCGCTGGGGCAGACTACTTGGCATGCCTTAGCATGTTACGCAGTCGAAGCGGCAATTGATGCGGGTGCAGTGCTCAAACTCCGCCCAGAGGCTATTCAGGCAATCCCTGCCACAGACTACCCCTTACCAGCCCCTAGGCCCATGAACTCGCGGATGGCAAGGGGTGCAGGGGCCGCTTTAGATCAGACGATGGATAAAGCGTCAGGTGATTTGGGCGATATGACAAAATCTCCCTTATTGTCGCAATCGTGGGAGTCGCAGGTCTCGACCTATGCTCAAGACTTGGCTTTACGAAAAATTATTTAAATGCATTCAAACGTATTAAAGGCATTCAAAGGTATTCAACCATGGTAGTGAATCAAATAAACTCGATTAAGCGCAAAGGCATTATTTTGGCAGGGGGTTCGGGCACGCGCCTGTATCCCGTGACGCAGGCCGTTTCAAAACAGCTGATGCCAGTCTACGATAAGCCCATGGTGTACTACCCTTTAACGACCTTGATGCTGGCAGGTATTCGGGATATTTTGCTGATCTCAACACCGCACGATACGCCGCGTTTTGCTGAGTTACTGGGCGACGGTTCGCAGTGGGGTCTCAATATTGAATATTGTATTCAGCCTTCACCCGATGGTTTGGCGCAGGCGTTTACTCTAGGTAAATCATTTGTGGGCAATGATCCAAGTGCCTTAGTGCTGGGCGATAACATTTTTTATGGCCATGAGTTAGTGGAGCAACTTAATAGTGCGAATGACCGAAGCAGTGGCGCAAGTGTCTTTGCCTATCACGTGACTGATCCCGAGCGTTACGGCGTAGTGGAATTCGATAAAGATTACAAAGCCCTTTCGATTGAAGAAAAGCCCCTTAAGCCCAGAAGCAACTATGCAGTAACGGGCCTGTATTTTTACGACAATCAGGTGTGTGATATTGCAGCTTCGATTAAGCCTAGTGCCAGAGGTGAGTTAGAAATTACCGATGTCAATCGGGCCTACCTCGATAAAAACCAACTTAATGTCGAAATCATGGGTCGCGGCTTTGCCTGGCTCGATACTGGAACGCACGATTCTTTACTCGATGCAGCAGGCTTTATTGCCACATTGCAAAAGCGCCAAGGTTTAATGGTGGCTTGCCCTGAAGAGATTGCCTATCGTCAGGGTTGGATTAGTGCCGAGACGGTGCAAAAAGTAGCCGATCAGCTCAAGAAAAACAGTTATGGTCAGTATCTAGCCAGAATACTGAATGAACTCAATACCAGCCCACAACCCATTGGCCTATCCAGTAAAAGATAAGACAAAAGATACCGCAATGACAGCCGATTCCAATTCAAAATTGCAAGTTACGCCAACCGCAATTCCAGAGGTTTTGATTATTGAGCCTAAGGTGTTTGGTGATAACCGTGGCTGGTTTACCGAATCCTTTAATGCCAATGACTTTGCAAAAGCAACAAATTTAGATATCGAGTTTGTGCAAGATAACCACTCCTTCTCTCGGCAATGGACACTGCGGGGTATGCATTACCAGCTCAAACACACCCAAGGCAAGTTGGTGAGAGTTACTGCAGGTTCAGTCTTTGATGCTGTAGTTGACCTAAGAAAAGACTCCAGTAATTTTGGTAAATGGGTGGGCGTAGAGCTCTCCGCTGAAAATCACAAACAACTCTGGGTGCCGCCCGGTTTTGCCCATGGTTTCTTGGTGCTGTCGGAGGCTGCCGAGTTTTTATACAAAACGACCGATTACTACGACCCAGAGAGCGAAGCATGCTTATCGTGGTGCGACCCAACAGTAAAAATAGATTGGCCGATTCCACTCGGTAAGCAGGCCTTACTAAATGCCAAAGATGCTGCTGGGCTAGCCTGGGATCAGGCGCCGAAGTTCTAATTTCCCCACAGCGGCGAGCTTGCTGTCTTCATCGGCGGCAAACAATACGATAATGTGGGTATGACTAGCCAGTATCAAACCCCAGCTTCTGAATTAGTGCAAACATCCCAATCGCCAAAAATACTATTGGTGAAGCTATCCTCGCTTGGCGATGTGTTGCACAACCTGCCGATCGTCTGGGATTTACGTAAACGCTTACCTCATGCCCAAATCGATTGGATTGTGGAGGAGGGCTATGTGCATTTATTAGAGCCTCTCAAAACAACCGATACATTTAGAGGTATTGATCGCATTATTCCAGTGGCATTTCGGCGTTGGAGAAAGAATGTCTTTTCCATTAAAACCTGGCGTGAGTTTTTTGCCATGCGTAAATTATTGCAAGCCACCACCTACGATGTTGTTCTAGAGACGCAAGGCTTACTCAAGTCTGCTTTGGTGTGCGCGCTGGCAAAAAAATCACATAATGCAGTTGTTGCTGGCCTAGGTAATGCTACTGAGCACTCCGGCTATGAGCCCTTGGCCCGAATGTTTTATACCCAATCGGTGCATGTGCCTGTGAAGTGCCATGCGATTGATCGCTCGCGCTGGGTGATGTGCTCGGCGTTTGATTGGCCGCTGCTCAACCGAAATGACGAGCCCCCACGCTTTTACCCGCAAGCGTTTGCAGATCAACTGCCTCCACTGTTGTTTGAGGGTTTGAAGAAAGCGGATAAGGATTCGCCGGCGCCCTATGTGGTGTGCTTTCATTCGACGGCGAGGGCAGCAAAGCGCTGGCCTAGTGAAAACTGGGTGGAACTGGGTAAAAGCTTATCCAGCCAAGGCTTTCAAGTTCTTTTTCCGTGGGGCAATCCTGAGGAAATGAAAATCAGCGCCCTCATGGCAAGCCAAGTGCCGGGCGCCATTGTGCCCAGAGCTTTCTCGATTGAGGAGGCCTATCGTTTGGTGGCGCATGCTGCGCTGACCATCGGCGTGGATACGGGCTTAACCCACTTGGCTGCGGTACTGGGCAAACCCACGATTGAGATTTACTGTGATTCCCCAAGATGGAAGACAGAAGGGTATTGGAGTGGCAATATCGCTAACTTGGGCGACTTTAGGAGCATTCCCCGGGCAGATGCAGTGTTGCAGGCCGCTGAGGCGCTTTTAAAAGAGGGGTGCCATTAAAAAGCAGGCGCCATAGGATTTATGGCATTAATGCATATAAATCAGTTGCTTAAGCCCATCTTAAGGCCTGGATTGAATGGGAGCGTATTTGAATCTTCAGATAAAATGCAATTTCCTTCTTTATAGAAACTAATACAGTTTCGATCGCCCACTTCATGAGTAGTAGAGCCAGATCCTCTTTAGTAACGCCAGTCATTCTTTGCGGTGGCTCTGGTACACGCCTTTGGCCCTTATCTCGCTCGGGCTTTCCGAAGCAGTTTTTGGTGCTTTCTGGCGACGGTTCTAATCAGAGCTTGTTTCAGCAGGCAATTACTCGCATTAATGCCATTGGCAATGCGAAAATTGACTTAACTCCAACTTTAATTGTCACGAATGAAGAGCACCGCTTTTTGGCTTTGGATCAATTGCGGGAATTAAAGAGTATTAAAGCAAGGCTATTGCTTGAGCCCGTAGGCCGTAATACGGCGCCAGCACTCAGCTTTGCAGCGCTACAGGCTCTAGATAATGGAATGGAAGATGTTGATCCAATCCTGGTCATTACTCCGGCCGATCAAACGGTTCAAAATCAAGCAGCTTTTGTTCGGGCTTTGCAGGATTGCGTAGCGGTAGTTGCAGAGGACCAAAGCAAAAAGACCATTGCTATTTTGGGCATTACGCCAACTGCCCCTCAAACAGGCTACGGCTACATTCAGCGCGATAGCGCTAAAGGTAAACATAATGAATTTACCGTGGCACAGTTTGTAGAAAAGCCCGACGCTAAAACAGCGCAGGTCTACTTGGTGGATGGCAATTACCTGTGGAATAGCGGTATGTTTGTGCTGCGTGCTAGCACTTGGCTGGCTGCCTTGGCACAGTATCGCCCTGACATTACCAAGGCTACTGAAGCTGCTTGGAACAATAAAACCATGGATCAATCGGGTGAAGTGACTTTTGTGCGACCCGATAAAGCACTCTTTACTGGAGTGCCAAGTGAATCGATTGACTATGCGGTTATTGAAAAGTGCACTGCGGGTACTTTTTCAGTAAAGATGGTGGAGCTTGATGCAGGCTGGAATGACCTGGGTGCTTGGGATGCAGTTTGGCAAGTGGGCAAACAAGACGCAAACGGGAACGTTACTTCGGGCGATACCTTACTCGCCAATACCAAAAACTCCTTAGTGCATGCCAGCAATCGTTTAGTGAGTGCAGTCGGGGTTGAGAATCTCATCATTGTTGAAACGGCTGATGCGGTTTTAGTGGCCGACAGAAAAAATAGCCAAGATGTGAAAAGTATTGTTAATCAACTTGAGCAGCAACGGCGAGAAGAAAAGAATTTACACCGCAAGGTTGCTCGCCCTTGGGGCTGGTACGATAGTGTGGACGAGGGTGAACGCTTTAAGGTAAAGCGCATTCAGGTTAAGCCGGGAGCAAGCCTGTCATTACAAATGCACCACCACCGGGCAGAGCATTGGATTGTTGTGAAAGGGGTTGCCGAAATTACCAATGGCGATCAGGTCATTACGCTCACTGAAAACCAAAGCACTTTCATCCCCCAGGAGCAAACTCATCGTTTGGCAAATCCTGGCAATACCCCGCTGGAAATCATTGAGGTGCAATCCGGCAGCTATCTGGGTGAAGATGACATTGTGCGTTTTGAAGATACCTACGGTAGAGAGTAAAGATAAGTTTATGAGCAAAAAAGTTGCCTTGATTTGTGGTGTAAGCGGCCAAGATGGCAGTTATCTTGCACAACTTTTGCTTGAAAAGGGCTATAGCGTCTTTGGCACATCTCGGGATGTGCAGGGCTCTGGTTTTTTAAACTTGCGTCAGCTGGGCATTAAAGAGCAGGTTCAATACATCTCGATGGTGCCAGAAGACTTTCGTAGTGTTTTAGTAGCACTTCGTAAAAGTAAGCCCGATGAGATTTATTATCTGGCCGGCCAATCTTCGGTGGGTCTCTCGTTTGAGCAGCCAGCCGAAACCATTCAAAGCATTGCCTTGGGTACGCTCAATATGCTCGAGGGTTGCCGCATGATGGAAAAAAAGATCAAGCTGTACCATGCTGGCTCGGGTGAGTGCTTTGGTGATACACAAGGTAAGCCTGCGAATGAACATACTCCATTTTTTCCGATGAGTCCCTATGCGGTTGCAAAAAGTTCAGCATATTGGCTAGTAAATAATTACCGCGATGCCTATGGTCTTTTTGCCTGCACGGGGATTTTGTTTAATCACGAGTCGCCACTGCGCCCTGAGCGCTTTGTTACGCAAAAGATTATTCGTGCTGCCAAACGAATTGCGCAGGGCAGTAATGAGAAACTCAAATTAGGGCGCTTGGATATTGCTCGGGATTGGGGCTGGGCCCCAGAATACGTAGACGCCATGTGGCGGATGTTGCAGCAAGATCAGGCCCAAGATTACGTGATTGCTACCGGAACCACCATGAGCTTAGAAGAGTTTGTGCAGGCTGCATTTGAGGAGGCTAGTCTGCATTGGCAAGACCATGTGGTTCAAGACTCCAGTTTATTCAGACCCACTGATTTGGCCATAGGCCGCGCCGATCCGAGTAAAGCAGAAAAGATGCTGCATTGGCAGGCATCTACCCGCGGGGTCGACGTCGTAAAAAAAATGTATCAATCCATTTAATTTCATTAATTAAAAAATAGCACCGATATGACTAGCAAACACAATGCCTCACAAAAAGTCGCCCTCATCACTGGCATTACCGGCCAGGATGGCTCTTACCTCGCCGAGTTCCTTTTGGAAAAAGGCTATATCGTGCACGGCATTAAACGCCGCGCTTCATCATTTAATACCAGTCGCATTGATCATATCTATGAGGATCCGCATACGCCGCACCCAGACTTGATTTTGCATTATGGTGATTTAACCGATACCAGTAACCTGGTGCGCATTATTCAGCAGACTCAGCCAGATGAAATCTATAACCTAGGGGCCCAGTCGCACGTCGCTGTCTCGTTTGAATCGCCTGAGTACACGGCGGATGTGGATGCGATGGGCCCGCTTCGCATGTTAGAAGCTATCCGCATCTTGGGCCTGGAGAAAAAGACCCGCTTTTATCAAGCATCGACTTCTGAGCTCTATGGCCTGGTTCAAGAAATCCCCCAAAAAGAAACCACGCCTTTTTATCCTCGTAGCCCATATGCCGTAGCCAAGATGTATGCCTACTGGATTACCGTCAACTACCGTGAAGCCTATGGGATCTATGCGTGCAACGGCATCCTCTTTAACCATGAATCCAAGCGCCGCGGCGAAACCTTTGTTACGCGCAAGGTCACCCGTGGCCTGGCCAATATTGCCCAAGGCCTTGAGAAGTGCCTCTACATGGGTAATATCGATGCCCTGCGGGATTGGGGTCATGCTAAAGACTATGTGCGTATGCAGTGGTTGATGCTACAACAAGAAAAACCAGAAGACTTTGTGATTGCGACAGGTGTGCAGTTCACTGTTCGTGAATTTATCACCCGCAGCGCAGCGCAATTGGGCATTAGCTTGAAGTTTGAAGGTGCTGCCGAGTCTGAAAAAGCCAGTGTTACTGCCATTCATGGCGATAAAGCACCTGCCTTAAAAGTGGGTGATGTGATTTTGCAAATTGACCCCCGCTACTATCGTCCTACTGAAGTCGAAACCCTCTTGGGAGACCCAACCAAAGCCAAGGAAAGACTCGGCTGGGTACCGGAGATTACGCTCGATCAAATGATTGAAGAGATGGTGGCTAATGACCATCAGGAAGCAAAGCAAGTTGCGCTCTTAAAACAAAATGGATACTCCGTGTCCGTATCGATCGAATAAATCTATTTAAAGAACTGACCTGCTAAGTGAGCGCTGAACTAAACCAAAAAATCTACGTTGCCGGCCACCGCGGTATGGTAGGCTCGGCCATCGTCCGTAATCTAGAGGCCAAAGGCTTTACGAACACTGTAACCAGAACGCATACCGAGCTGGATCTCACCAATCAAGCTGCTGTGCAAGCTTTCTTTGAAGCAGAGAAGCCCGATCAAGTCTACCTAGCAGCAGCTAGGGTAGGCGGTATTTATGCCAACAATACCTTCCCAGCAGAGTTCATCTACGACAACCTGATGGTGCAAAACAATGTCATTCATCAGGCGTTTGTTAGTGGAGTGAAAAAACTACTTTTTTTGGGTTCAAGTTGCATTTACCCTAAGCTAGCCCCCCAGCCGATGAGTGAAGATGCATTGCTCACCGGTAAGTTAGAACCCACCAATGAGCCGTATGCGATTGCCAAAATTGCGGGCATCAAGATGTGTGAGAGCTATAACCGCCAGTATGGCCAGTCCCATGGAATTGACTATCGCTCCGTCATGCCAACCAATCTCTATGGGCCGGGCGACAATTACCATCCTGAAAATAGTCATGTTATTCCAGCGCTTATAAGGCGATTTCATGAGGCAAAAATTAGTAAAGCGTCCGAAGTGGTGATATGGGGTTCAGGGACACCAAGACGTGAATTTTTATACGTAGATGATATGGCTACTGCGTCCGTCTTTGTGATGGAGTTAGACAAAAAAAAATACGATCAGCACACCGAGCCGATGCAAAGCCATATTAATGTCGGCTTTGGCAGTGATACCACGATAGCGGAGCTAGCAATTGCCGTTGGTGAGGCTGTTGGCTATCAAGGCCAGATTCGCTTTGATACCAGCAAGCCCGATGGCAG
This sequence comes from Polynucleobacter sp., assembly GCA_044345935.1. Classification (GTDB taxonomy): domain Bacteria; phylum Pseudomonadota; class Gammaproteobacteria; order Burkholderiales; family Burkholderiaceae; genus Polynucleobacter. Next base: position 53,639 of record JBIJAC010000001.1, read on the forward strand.
CCCTCGAAAGTGGATGGATTCGGGAAGATTAAATAATTTAGGATGGAAAGCAAAAATCGGGCTGGATGACGGGCTAAGGATGGCTTACGAGGATATGCTTTCAAGTTGAGGGAAAATCTTCCTCTAGAAGGTGGCTGAAACAACTTCATTTGTGTAATGCAATATTAGAAAGCTAAATAACTACGGATATTACAAAGTGCTAAAATTTAAATAAAGACAAATATGAATCAAAATTCATCAGGACAGCTTGGTCTGCAAGATCAAATAAATGACTCAGAAATCTCTCTTCTGGATATCTTCATCTTTTTAAAGCGATCGTATAAATTAATTGCACTTATTGGCCTCCTTGGCATTGCAGCCTCAATCGGATACCTACTTATTACTCCAAAACAATACCAGGCGAATGCGCAAATTCAGATGGCGCAAATTGATGCTGCTATTAATAACAACAAAAACAAAAACAAAAACAACGATAACATTAATCCCCTGGGCATCAATATTGAAGAACCAGCCCTTTTAATTGCTCGCTTTTCTTCCCCAACTAGCTATACGGGTGAAATTGCTAAAGCATGTGGATTGAATCCAGCGAAAGATGCCCAAGCGATATTGTCAAAATCAGTGAAGTTGACTATTCCAAAAGGCGTAGCGAATGTGGTCGATCTGAAAATCATAGGTACATCACCTGAAGCCTCGATCGCATGTGCGCAAGCAGTCTTCGATTTGATTAAAGCTACTCAGGCTCAAATCATTAAGCCTTATATCGAAGAGACAAAGGCAAGGCTACTTGATGATCAAGAGCGTCTTACTAAGTCAAAAGATTTTTTAGCGAAGGCGGATAAGTCAGGCACAGCAATGAACGCGGCATACTTATCAACACGCGATGAGATTCGATTTCTCTTGGATGAGATTACCGCCCTGAAAAATATAGTGGTATCCAATGAAAGTAGGGCGACCCGTTTGCTTGCACCAATCTATGCAAGCGATGATCCAATTTCTCCTAAAAAGCTTGTTGTGCTTCTGGTAGGTTTATTTGGCGGACTTTTCTTGGGTCTCTTGATTGCGTTTGGACGTCAGCTTATCCCTAAAATCAAAGCACAACTCGAGAACAATACCGCATCGAAGTAGTATGTATCGTGGCGGCGCTTTTTAACATCTGAGGCATGGCTCACCAGATGCAAAAAACTATTCTAATCATTGGGATTGCACGAGATAGCGCATGACTGTATCGGACTTGTCCCACCTACCGCAGTGCATGACGTTGGGCATGCGGGACCCGTATGCCATTAAATCTTACGCTGCCCCCACCCTTAAAGATTGCCTAATGATCTTTGCTGCCAGATTAGGATCAAGACCAGCCTGATTTGCTAGGCGCCTGTAGATTCGGTTGATTTGGCTACCACCAAGGATGCTGTCGATTTTTTCACCTCAATCAATGCTCCGCAGGATAGGCCTCCTGCCGAGTTTAGTTAGGTTGATTACTTCTATCGCACACATTGTTTGGCCCCACAAGGCCAGCCACCGACCACTTGTTTCTTAAGCCGCCTTACTCTTGCGCAGTAAGATGCTGTAACACTTTCAGACAGCATAGGGCGCAGACGCTGCATCATCAATTCGCAGGGGGACTAAATCACTACGACGGCAGAGCGTGTCGTAGGATAGTTGCAGGAAAGCCGCTTTCCGCAATCACCTAATAAGGTCACCCGCATTAGCCAAGAGCATGTTCAGTATATCCTGCCGAACACCATAGGTCTGATTGCGTATCTTTCCAAGAGAACAATTAATTCGCTTCATTGCGATCCGTGCCCCTAGATCCTTAGTGAAATCGGCACGCGATATAAAAGATGTGCCACAGAGATCGCCATCGCTGCCCGCCGAATACTGGCGGGGGTTGCTAATATGACGAATAAAGTCGGCAGCCATTACTGAATTTGTGGGCAAAGCGGATTAATTGTTTAAATCACAGAAGACAATAAATACAGCAAAGTCCGCAAAAAAGCCCGCATGATAACTGGCCCATAAACCCCTTCAATTCAATCAATGGCGCTATGCAGCATTTGAGCGTACTAGACCTAATCGAAAGGACTATGTAGTACAAGATAAAAAACTATTGCGTTCGACTGATGCAATAGTCAGCTCTAGTGACCCAAAACATTAAAAAAATGGGCTGGAGAGCTACAATTAAAGGCGTAGATTTTGATAAAAAAATATAAAAATCAATAGAATAAAAAAAATTAAAGGTAATATGAATGCAAAAAAGACCCTTATTACGGTCATCACAGATCAAGATGGCTCTTATCTTGCTGAGTTTTTATTAGAAAAAGGCCGCATAATTCGTGGTGATAGGCGTCGCACTTCTTTGGGGCGGGAACCTTTCGTTGATTTAAAAAGTGGCCTAGTTAAGGCCTACAAGAGTTTTTTAATGACTCCGTGAGCTTACTTGCTATAAACATGAAAATTTCAATAATTACTGCCGTTTATAATCGAGAATCATCAATTGAAAAGGCTATTAGAAGCCTGCAGTATCAAACCTTTAATAACTATGAGCACATTATTATTGATGGAAATTCAGCTGATGGCACCCTCTCTATAATTAATAGACTTAAGTCAGTGCAAACTATAGTTCTAAGCGAAAAAGATTCTGGGATATATGACGCTTTAAATAAGGGCCTCACAATGGCCACTGGAGACATTGTTGGATTTTTACATTCGGATGATATTTTTGCAGACTGTAATGTTTTGCAAGATATAAATGAGGCTTTTAAAAATGAAAAAATTGATTGTGTATACGGCGATTTAGAGTATGTATCGCAAGTAAATCAAAATAAAGTAATTAGATACTGGAGTGCAGGTAATTTACCAGCATTTAAATTTAACTTTGGCTGGATTCCACCCCACCCAACATTATTTTTGCGTAGGAAATTGATAATTAAGTTAGGTGGATTTGATCAGCAATATCAGATATCTGCTGATTATGATGCTATGACAAGATATATTCATCTTGGGAATGCGACTACTTACTATTTGAATCGTGTCTTAGTGAAGATGAGCATGGGCGGTGAGAGCAACAAATCTTTTGAGCGACTGTGGAGAAAAAGTAGAGAAGATTTCTCTATAATTAGAAGGCACCGCTTGGGATTTATTTGGGGGCTAGATACGCTGGTATTTAAAAACATCCGAAAGTTATCCCAATTCATAACTGCAAAAAATAAATAACAATGAAAATTTTAATATTGGGCATTAGTGGAATGTTGGGTAACACGCTTTTCCGTTATTTATCTTGCCATGATCAATTTACAGTTTTTGGATCTTTAAGGACCCCAAGTGTAAAAGCATACTTCCAACTTGAACATCATAAAAATATTGTTTCGGGTGTAAATATTGATAATTTTGATAATTTAGTTAATTTATTTAATATTGTGAGGCCAAATATTGTAATTAATTGTATCGGTTTAATTAAGCAAGAAAAGGCTGCGGAAGATCCCTTGATTGCGTTGCCGATTAATAGCTTGTTGCCACATAAGTTAGTCCGTCTTTGTGGCTTATTAGACGCTAGGTTAATTCATATGAGTACAGATTGCGTATTTTCTGGAATGGGTGGCTTGTATAAAGAGTCTGATATTCCCGACGCTAATGACTTATATGGAAGATCTAAATACTTAGGGGAGGTTGATTATCCAAATGCGATTACCTTGCGTACATCAATAATTGGGCATGAGTTAAGCGATACAAAAAGTCTTGTCTGTTGGTTTTTATCTCAAGCCGGTACTGTGAATGGTTTTAGAAAGGCGATTTTTTCTGGCCTCCCTGCCATTGAAATTGCCAATGTGATAAAAAAGCACGTAATACCAAACCATTCATTGCGGGGAACTTATCATCTATCTGTTGATCCAATAAGTAAATATGATTTACTTAACTTAATTTCAAAGCAATATGAAAAAGAAATCAATATTGTTCCGGATGATAGTTACGCAATTGATCGGTCTTTAAATTCAGACAGATTTAGATCGGCCACTGGATTCAAGCCAAAACCCTGGCCTGAATTAGTTAAAGAAATGTACGAATTTAAGTGAAATAAAAAAATGAATAAATTTAAAAATAAAACTTTATTAATCACGGGCGGTACTGGCTCTTTTGGGAACGCTGTACTTAATCGACTTATAAATTCTAGCTTTCAAGAGATTAGAATTTTTAGTCGAGACGAAAAAAAACAAGAAGATATGCGATTGCATTTAAACAATGATAAGGTTAAATTTTATATTGGAGATGTTAGAAATTACGATAGCATAAATGAGGCCATGAAGGGCGTAGATTATGTTTTTCATGCAGCAGCTTTGAAGCAGGTCCCATCCTGCGAGTTTTATCCAATGGAGGCGATAAGGACAAATGTGCTTGGCGCTGAAAATGTAATGAGAGCTGCTATTGAAAATAATATTAAGAAATGTGTAGTCCTGAGTACTGATAAGGCTGTATACCCAATTAATGCAATGGGCATATCTAAGGCTATGATGGAAAAGGTAATGGTTGCCAAATCACGAATGTGTGATCCTGTGAAGACCGTTTTATGTGCCACGCGCTATGGGAATGTTATGGCTTCCCGTGGTTCAGTAATACCATTGTTTTTAAGACAGCTAATTGAAGAGAAAGAATTAACCATAACGGATCCCAAGATGACTCGTTTCTTAATGTCATTGGATGAGTCAGTTGATCTTGTTTTATACGCTTTTGAAAATGCAAATCCTGGAGATATTTTTGTTCAAAAGGCGCCAGCAACTACAGTATTAGATTTGGCAGAGGCTATGAAAAAAATGCTTAACAAGAGCTCTGAAATAAAGATTATAGGGACTAGACACGGTGAAAAGTTATTTGAATCATTAGTTTCTCGAGAGGAAATGGCTAGAGCTCAAGATTTAGGGGAGTATTTCAGAATACCTTCCGATTCCAGGGATCTGAATTACGGTAAATATTTTGTGGAGGGCGAAATTGATGTGGCCAAGATGGATGACTATACCTCCCATAATACGACTCGGCTTGATATTGACGGGGTAATTAAAACATTAATGAAGCTTGACGAGATTCGGGGCGCATTGCATGTCTAGATTAAAAGTGATGACGATAGCGGGAACTCGGCCAGAAATAATACGCCTTTCAAGAGTAATTGCACAATTAGATAAGTATTGTGATCATGTTTTTGTACATACAGGTCAGAATTACGATTACGAGTTGAATGAAATTTTTTTCTCCCAACTTCAAATTAGAAAACCAGATCATTTTTTGGGGGCCGCAGGAGTAACAGCAGCTGAAACAATTGGTAATGTCATTTCTTTATCTGATATTGCCTTTGATAAATATGCACCTGAGGCTTTATTGATACTTGGCGATACCAACAGCTCTTTGGCTGCTATTTCAGCAAAAAGAAGAAAAATACCTATTTTTCATATGGAGGCCGGAAATCGTTGCTTTGATATGCGAGTTCCAGAAGAAATAAATAGAAAGATTGTTGATCATATTTCGGATGTCAATTTAACATACAGTCAAATTGCTAGAGAGTATTTGCTTAGAGAGGGGTTGCCAGGAGATCAAATTATTAAAACAGGCAGCCCTATGAGAGAGGTTTTAAATTATTACAAGGAGGGGATAGAGTCATCAAGTGTTCTTAATGAATTAAATTTAGTCACAGGAAAGTATTTCTTGGTAAGCACTCATCGAGAAGAAAATGTTGATGATCTAAGTTGCCTAAAAAAGTTTATTGAACTTTTAAATTTTCTAGCCAATAGATATGAACATCCCGTTATCGTGTCAACTCACCCACGTACACGAAAACAGCTGGAAAAATATGGTTTTGAAGTAAATCCGTTGATTAGATTTTTAAAACCTTTTGGTTTTTTAGACTATGTTCGACTGCAAATGTCAGCTATGTGTGTTTTATCTGATAGCGGAACAATAACCGAAGAATCGTCTATCTTAAATTTTCCTGCATTGAATTTGCGAGAAGTTCAAGAGAGGCCTGAAGGTTTTGAGGAGGGCTCAGTAATGCTTGTTGGGATGAATATTCAACGAGTTGAGCAGGCGCTAAAAGTTCTTGGAGACCAATCTATTGGTTTGTTACGTGATATTGGTGAAGTTCAAGACTATTTGACGGCCAATGTCTCATTAAAAGTTATAAGAATAATTCAAAGCTACACCGACTTCATCAATAGAAAAACTTGGAAAAAATACTAATATTCTATTTTTTTACATCTAAAATATCTTACGAAAACTGAAATTTCATGAGGCACAAATCAAAAAAATAATCAGTGTAATTAATAATGCGCCCACATTTATTCACCTTAGCTGGAATTTTTTTGGTGGATTTTGGTCCGGAGCAATCATTTTGCTGGCAACTCCTTGGTATTTGAATCAACTTGGCATGGCTGGTTATGGTGTTATTAGCCTGTGGATGGTCATGCAAATTTTGGTGGGGTTGCTTGATGTTGGTATGGGCGCAACCTTAGTACGAGATTTTGCAGCGGGCCAAGATAAAGATATTGTTAAATACAGGCAAAATCTTCTCAGAACATTAGAAATTTTTTATTGGGCAGTGTCAATATGTTTTGGGATGACGTTTATAGCATGCTCCTCATGGATTGCAGATGGTTGGTTAGGAAAAAATTTTTTACCCAATCAAGACCTAGCCATGATTCTAAAGTTGATGGGTATAAGCTTATGTATACAATTCCCGTGCTCGCTTTATTTAAATGGGCTCGGGGGATTAAATAAGCATAAGGAAATGAACATTCTTCAAGCCACAGGGAATACATTAAGGTATGGGATCGGGGCTTTAGCGCTGTTATGGACCTCTAACTTGTTAGTATTCTTTGTGGCCCAAATTGTTGTGGCAATAGTAAGCGTTGCACTGGTTAGAAGATCGTTAAGTAAGCACGTTTTTTCCCCACTAATTTGTGATGGACCTAAATTTAGTTTGGATATTTTAAAAAAAGTAAGATCATTTTCTGCTGGTATGGGATTAACTGCATTAGTTGCACTTTTGTTGGCGAATATTGATCGCTTAACCTTAAGTAAGATGGCTACTGCTTACGATCTGGGCGAATATTCCTTAGCTTTTACCGCTGTTGGGTTGCTTCAGCTTGGTATTCAGCCATTCTATCGAGTTTTTTTCCCAAAATATTCATATTTGGTTTCCCGGGGTGATCTGCAGGCATTAAAAAAAGAATATTTCTATAGCTGTAAATTACTTGCTGCAGGAATTATTCCCTTAGGTGTTGTGGGGTGGATCTACGCACCGGAGTTGTTAAGTGGATGGCTTGGACCTGTCCCAAGCAAAGTAATTGAAATATTTAGATGGTTGCTTATAGGGGTTTGTTGCTCAGGCTTGACATGGCTTCCTGCTGCTTTTCAGCAATCCCAAGGATTAACTAAGCTTCATATACAAATGATGATGGGCGCTTTAGTGATCGGTTTTCCAATAATGGTGTGGATGATTTCACTCTATGGTCCCGTTGGGGCAGCTACTGTATGGGTTATTCATGGCATTTCTGATCTAACCATTGGCCTATGGTTAATGCATAAGCGTTTTTTAATTGGGGAGCTTTCATCTTGGTATAAATCAGTGCTATTAATGCCGATATTAATAAGTATCTCGATTGCATTTATCTCAATGCTATTAATGCCTATTGATGTTGGTCGATTTTTTGGAGTTCTTTGGTCGATTTGTATATTGCTATCAATCGTCCTATGCACGCTTTTTTTTACCCATAAAACCAAATTGCATTAAATATGATGAATAAAGATCAAATGCCTTTATTTTCGGTAATTATTCCTGCGAAAGATAGAGCTTTTTATTTAGAGCAAACTTTAAGAACTTGCTCCCTTCAGGATTATCAAAATTTAGAAGTTATTGTTTCAGATGATGGAAGTATTGACGATACCAAGAAAATAGTTGAGGAAGCATCAAAAAGAGATGGTCGAATACGATATGTTTCACCGGGTAAGGACGTTGGCATGCGAGATAATTTTGAATTTGCCTTATCTCAAGTGAGGCCCGGCTATGTAATGGCATTAGGTGCGGATGATGGACTATTGCCTTATGGAATAAGCGGCATGAATAAATTGCTACAGTCATCAGGCAAGAAAATTCTGTCTTGGCAAGCGCCGCTTTTTACCTATCCAGGTATCAACTCGGACAGTGGTCAAATATCACTATACGCCAGAAGAGGACGTATGCAACAGGGCTTTAAGATTATTAAATCAAAAGAATTTCTGGAAAGGCAAGCTAAACACCTTCATTATCTGTCAGATGTTGAGTCTCCAATGTTTTATGTAAAGGGAGTAGTTTCGACTGAGTTGATAGATGTAGTGAAACGTAGATCATCAGAGGGTAGATTTTATACATGCTCAACGCCAGATGGATATTCAGGAATCGTTCTAGCGGGGACAGTTGATGATTACGTTTTCTCTTATGAGCCATTTTCAATTTATGGACTTTCCCCTAAGTCGCAGGGGCAAAACTATTTGTCTAGTAGTGAAGAGGCAAAGAAAAATTCTGAGTCATTTTTTAAAAATGCCGCTGCTATACCAATGCATAAAGATCTTGCATCACAACCGTATTCTCCTTTAATAACCCTCATGACGGTAGACTACCTATTAACTGCTAGGGATGTATTAGGTTGGACAGATTTGTCTATCAACATTGACTATCGAGCTGTAATTGCTAAGTCTATTTCAGAACTAAAGAATGGTTTATGGTCGCAGGAGAAGGTATCCAGGGAGCTCAAAATAATTTATGAAATAGCTAAGTTTCATGATCTAGAGCCGCTTTTCAATAAAACATTGGACAAGGCTACTAGAGATTTGAGAAGTCCCTTGGCTGGCAATGCTATTAGCTCTAAGATGATCTTTATTGATGCAGCACATTTAGGTGTGAGGAATATTTTTGATGCTGCCTATGCTGCGTATTTTGCACACAAGATATTTCCTAATATTGGTTTGGGGATAATTAAAAGTTTTATTTTGAACTCCATTTCTTATTGGAGGCAAGGAAAAAAAGCAGGGGATAGATTTCCAGATAGAACCAAATAGGGATTATGAGTAGGTTTTAAATTGGAAGAGGAGAGAAGGCTTGATGAATAAGCTCGAAAAAATAAAAATATCTTCAATAGGTTTTGCGGTAACTCTGGCGGTATTGATGGCGAATACTTTTTTTTTACTACTAGCAAATGCTGATTACAGCAATTCAAACTTTTTTATTTTTCCATGCTTAACGTTTGTAGCTATATATTTTTTATTTTCGCTTTACCTGAAGTCAAGATTTGGATCAAATCTAGTAGGAGAATTGGGATTTATCTATATCGGTATGGCACTAATTTATACGTTAGTTCCTGCCTTTAATATTGCAATTGGAGTACCGGAGAACGACCCAATTGCATTGCTGAATCCAAGTAATAGTATGGTGCATGACCATCTGTGGAGACATACCCTTTTTGCTTTTGGATTTATTTGTGCTTATCCGCTTGTGCGAGGGTCTAGGCCGCTCTCAGAAATAGCACCACAGATAAACATGCGCATAGAAAATCTCACTTTAAAATTTCTTTTCACTCTTTTATTATGCAGCGTTTCATATTTAGTTTTAATGTCAGCGTCAGTAGAAACCTATTACGATGCATACAGCCGCTACGAAGGCTTGTCGTGGGGTCTGGGAAAAATAGCCTCTGTTTGTATTAGATTTAAATCTGCAATATATATAATTGCAATGTCACTTATGTTTTTGAATTACAGTCAATATCGAATTATATTGCCTATTTTTGTTTTGATTATTTGTGGATTTGAGTTGTTATTTTCGATGGGCGCCCGAATTCAAGTTTTTATAATTTTGATGCAGTATCTCTGTCTTTATACATTGTTAGTTAGGCCGATTCCCTTAAAAAGTATTTTTTTGATATCAGCTATTTTTATTCCACTATTCTTTTTAGTGGAAGTTGTAAGACTTGGCGTGGGATTTCAGGGCGTAGATACCGCAATTGATGGAATTTCATTTCAGTTGCCATGGGAATTAAATGCTGTTTTTTATACCGGATTTCACCTCTATGCCGAGAGATTTGGAGGAATGCCTGGTATAGAGTGGCCAATGTTTTTTAATGACATCATTTCTATTTTTACTTTCAATGATTTTTTGAAGTGGAATCCAATGCAGTGGTATTACTTGAATTTTTTCCCAAATGCTCCGGTTGCTCCATATACTTTGGGTCCAATTGCCGATAGTGCAATTTGGGGTGGAGAGCTTGATTTATTTTTTCGCGGTGTACTTAATGGATTATTTTTTGGGGCTATTACTTGTTGGTTTTCTATTTACAAAAATAAATGGTGGGCTCTCTCAATTTATATATTTTGTTGTGGAGCATCAATTATCACCTTGAAATATTCAATTTTTTATATTCTTACTCCATTGTTCAAGAATATGCTGCCAGTTATTCTATTGGTCTTATTTTTTAGAAAGTTATTAAAAAAAAGTGTTAAATCGACTGTTGACACGAGAGCATAATTCTCCATATGACTATTTACCTGGACAATATTATTTACTCCTTACAGCAAGCGGGAGGAATTTCAGTATATTGGTCTGAGCTAACCAAAAGAATGGTACGAGATAAGATTTCATTTATCGCTGTTGATGAGAGAAATGCTATGGATAATTTATTTCGAGAAAATCTTAAAATTCCTAAAAAATTGTTAATTTCTACATGTTGCCTTCCGCTTATATTTGCTCGATATCTTCCTTGTATGAAAGTAATTCAGAGAGATTCTATTTATCATTCCAGTTATTATCGGTCCCCTCTTTTATCCAGGGGGCCCGTAATACAAACTGTTTATGACTTTACTTACGAGAGATTTAGAAGCGGCATTCCCCGTTTAATTCATATGCTGCAAAAGCATACATCCTTAAGAAGGGCGGATGGGATTATATGCATTTCGCATAGTACCAAAAGAGATTTACTTAAATTTGTATCAGGAGTGGATGAAAGTAGGATAAGAGTAATTTCATTGGGGTACTCGGAAGATTTTTATCCTACTGACTCCATGCCGTCTGGGATGCTTTTGGGGGCAGCTCATGAAATTCCATACTTGGTTTTTGTTGGCGAGAGAGGCGGCTATAAAAATTTTACTTTAGCAGTCCAAGCAGTTAAAAAATCTGAATTCTATAAGCTTGTTATTGTGGGAGGTGGAAATCTTAATAAAGATGAAATTTGTTATCTAAATTATCACTTGGATGGGAAATATCAGCACTACGAACGTCTTTCAAATATGGAACTAAATCATTTATATAACTCAGCACATGCTCTTTTGTATCCATCTACTTACGAAGGGTTTGGACTACCCATAATTGAGGCAATGGCCTCTGGCTGTCCTGTGATCGCTTTGAATGCTTCTTCGATACCTGAAGTAGCGGGAGAGGCGGGTTTGTTAGTTGATCATTCAGATGCAGATCAATTCGCCGAGAAAATAATCTTGCTTGCTAATCTGAGTTTTCGTAAGAAAGTGATTGAGCTTGGATTTCAGAATATTAAAAAATTTTCTTGGGAGCGTTGCTATCAAGAAACATTGGAATTTTATCAAGAATTAGTAAGCTGTAGATTTTGATTAATTTAGTATATTCTTCATACTTTAGTATCGCTTGGCAATCCCCCTAAGTAAAATGTTTAGTGGGGATGGAGTTATTCGAACGACTTAGGCACGGTACGCTCATTCCAAAAACTTAAAAACTTTGTTAATTGCCAATTGAGTGATTGGCAATTAATTAGGTTTTTTTATAACCTCAAAAGGTCACATTTCTTAAAGTGCGGTGAATCAGCAAAGTGCTTCTCAACTTTAAATTAGCAGTATGATCGGGGCAGACACGTTATAACAAAGCTATCAAACTAATTATTAATTATTCTTATTAGAATAGGTTCATTTTTAGTAACTACAGGCGCATCCACCCTTGCGCTTTAAAGCGCACAATCTTGGTATAGAGCCAGATGTAAGTAAGCGTAAAGAGTAACGTGAATGAAATTAAGATTGGCGTCGATTGCCACCAGAGAATTGCTGGTACCACTGCAAAACTACTTAACAGCCATAAATATGGTGCCGTTCTCGCATTGGCATTCAGTAAATCAAATTTTGTTTTGACTGTGGCGGGGTTTAGAATGCGCCTGTAAATCAGCGTATGAAAATGAATGCCATCGGGTAAGCCAGGACTCTTATCTTGGTGAATTTTTCTTCTGTAAATAGTAAAGAGGGTTTCTAAAATAGGGTAGGCATTGATCAGCAGTGCAAACCAGGGCGAGATACTGGGGTGACGCGCAATTAATAAAACGCTTAGCGAAGCAATCCAAAAACCAATTAAGTAGGCTCCGCCATCACCAAGAAAGATCAAGCCCCTCGGGTAGTTCCAGATAAAGAAACCCAAGATAGCACCCACCATGATTAAGCTTAAGGAGAGGATGGTAGTATCTTGAAACAGAAAGCTTACGTAGGTCAAGCCCAGGAGGGTGATGATGCCCACCATGCTCGATAGGCCATTAAATCCATCAATGATGTTGTAGGCATTTGCTAAGCCTGTAATGGCAAATACAGTAAATACAATCGCAATGAAGGGAATGCTGAGTAAATAGTCGATACCCCAAATATCCAGTCTAGTAATGGAGGCGTCTAAAAAATATACGGCAATAGCTGCCGCAAGAGCGGTAAAGAAAAGGCGGATTTTGACGCTAATTATCTTGGTTAAATCTTCAGTGAGGCCAATCGCAAAGGCTGGCATTGCACACAGCAATAGCGTTACATTAGGCGACACGACTTCTGTAGTATTCAGATTAACTAAGATTGCTGCAAGGATGCCAATTGCAATACTGATGCCACCAATGCGGGGTACAGAATCTGTATGGAATTTCTGCGGCCCAGAAAGGTCGTTGTCGCCCGAAATCTTCCCATGCAAATGTTTAAAACGAATAATCAGCAGGGTTGTGATAAATGAAGCAAAGAAGGCGAAAATTAAACTAATCATAAATAGGATTATAAATTCTAAATATTGTTATACAGATAAAAATTAACTCAATATATATCTAAATATAGCCATCTCGGCCCTTTCATACGACGATTTCCGCTTTTACTGACAGCTAATATCCCTGTAGTTCGCTAAGCTGAAGCTATACACACAAGGGAGGGGTAGATTTCATGTTATCGATTGAATACATTCACAAACGCGTACGCCTATTTCGAATTGAGCTCAGTCTGATAGTGGTTGCCTGTTTGGCGGTGTTGATATTTTTATGGCAGCTATTGGGTGTGTTGCGCATCCTTAAATAAAGCTTTTTTGTTTTGCTTCGCTTTGATTAGCGCTTTATTTGAGCAACGCATTGACCGCTAATAAATCCTGATCCGTTAATGCCGCGGCTTGGGCTTTTAGTCTCAATGCATTGAGGATAGTGTCGTATCTGGCTTTGTAGAGGGTTGCTCTGGTGGTAAAGAGGGCATCCAGAGCAATAAGTACGTCCAGATTAATTAAGGTACCCACATCAAAACCCAGCTGACTTGATGCTAAAGCGGAAGCAGAGGATTTTTCTGCAGCCTCAAATGCTTTAACGGTAGCAAGGCCGCCATAAAAACCTGTAAAGGCTTGGCGCGTTGCCTGGGCAGCAGTTCTGCGCAGATTGTCATAATCCGATTTGGCTTTATCGAGTAGTGCTGCCCGTTGCCGAATCACAGAGTTATTAAAGCCGCCCGAGAAAATAGGCAAATTCATCTGTAGGGCAATGGTGTTATTGAAGATGTTTTGCGTGGTCGACGGATTAAAGTTGGTAGGCGAGCCATTGGCAGCATTAAAGCCAGTCGTGCCCACAAAGTTTATTGTGGGGTAGTTGGCCGCCAAAGATCCCCGATAGGAACTTTGGGCAATGTCGACATTGAGTTGACTGGCGAGCACCCCATAATTAGCGGCTTCTGCCTGCTTTATCCAATCACCCAATTCTTGACCGGGTGGCAGTTTTGGGTTGACGCTGTCGGCAATCGGAATGCCTTTAGCATCCTTTGTTTTGGCTCTTGGATCAGCAACCACCCCTTCAATTTTGGCGTCTTTTGCTAGCGGTTTGAGTGGGGGTACTGGGTGTCCAACGATTTGCTCGAGTACACCGCGCCGCACGATTAACTCTGCTTGGGCAGCGGTCTCTTGTGCATTGGCTATATCAAAGCGGGCCTGCGCATCATTGGTATCGACAATCGTTGCTGAGCCCACTTCAAACTTCGACTGGGCGGCTTGGAGCTGCTGCTTAATCAGAGCCTTTTTATTCTGGAAGAGCTCAACGTTGTCTTGCGCTGTTAGTACATCAAAATAGGCTTGCGAAACCCGAATGACTAAATCCTGCTGGGCTTGCAAAAACTGCAAATCCGCTACTTTGGTTATCAAGTCACCTTGTTTAAATACCTCGAGCGCTGCGGCATTAAATACCGGCTGGGTTAAGCTAACCGTATAGCTCTTTTGATCAAAGATGCGGCTATTGCCTTCACCATGTTGGAAAAATCGAGTAGCAGTGGGGTTGGCTGAAACTTGCGGTAGCAAGGTCGATAAGCCTTGCCAATAAATCTCTCTATTCGCGGCGTAATTAAAGCGCGCGCTATTGAGTACCGGATCATTAAACGCCGCTTCTTGATAGAGGCGCATTAAATCCATATTAGGGCCAAAGTTGGCTCCAGCGGGCGGGCTACTGAAATTACTAAACGCAGGAACACTGCTGGAGACTGGCGCTGTTAAAGCTGGCGGCAAGGAGAGATTTTGATTGCCTTGAACCGCGCTAGGCATTTTGCTGGATGCATCGGGTAGCACAGTGACTTGACCGGCTGCAGCTGCATTACGGCCTTGCAATGGATTGACTGCTTGTGCCCAAACACTTGCAGGAAGAGCCAAGACGAGGGTGCTCCCAATACCGGCGCCCATCGCGCGCAGCAGAATGCGGGGCTTATAGCGGGCAGGGACTGATAAAAACGGCAAGGTCATTCAGATTGGCATTGGCAAAAAAAGATCAAAAAAAGAGTACTTGAGCCTTCAGTTTAAGGCCAAACCGCCTGCCAGTGCCTAAGACCAAAGGCCTTGAGCGCTAGCCCTATTTACCTGGGCTGCAATATGGGCTTGGGATTGCCTGCAGGCCGTAAAATTAGACGATGGATCTATTACTACTGGGCAAAGCCCTCATTCTGGGGATTGTGGAAGGCCTCACGGAATTTCTGCCAATTTCCAGTACGGGGCACCTCATCTTGGTGGGTGACTTACTGGGCTTTAATGATGAGCGTGGCAAGGCCTTTGAGGTGATTATTCAGTTTGGCGCTATTTTGGCAGTCTGCTGGGAGTTTCGCAGCAAGCTGTGGTCCGTCGCCTCTACCATTAAGACCAGCAGCGCTTCTCAGCGCTTTGTAGTCAATGTGCTAATTGCCTCCGTTCCGGCCATGAGCTTAGCGCTGCTCTTTGGCAAATACATCAAGCAATTTTTATTCTCACCCGTGCCGGTTGCCATGGCGTTTATTGGCGGCGCCCTGATTATTTTCTGGGCAGAGAGTCGCCAACGGCAAATGGCAGAGGCTGGTAATAAAACCGCTTCGGCAGGAAAGAGGGTGATTGCATCGGTGGACGACCTTAAGCCTTCTGATGCCTTTAAGGTCGGCTTAGCGCAGTGCGCTGCCCTCATACCAGGAACCTCCCGCTCAGGAGCCACCATCATTGGTGGCATGCTGTTTGGTTTACCGAGGGCAGTTGCGACCGAGTTCTCTTTTTTCTTGGCGATACCGGTGATTGGTGGCGCTACGGCATATGAGCTTTTAAAGCTCTGGATTAACCCCATTCAAACGAGCGGTGTTGAGACCATGCATTTTGGCTGGGCAATTCTGGTGGGCTTTATAGCTGCCTTTATCTCTGCCTTCATTTGTGTGCGCTGGTTAATTCAGTATGTGGCTTCCCATACCTTTGTGCCGTTTGCCTGGTACCGCATCATCTTTGGGGTGGTGGTACTGATTACGGCCTATACGGGTTTGGTGGCGTGGTCTTAGTCGATGCCCACTGCAATTAACTTATCACAACAACTGATTGAGGAGGCAAAGCCCTTTGCTCAGGCGATGCATCGATCTGTTTCAGAACAGATTGAGTATTGGGCTCGCTTGGGCAAAGTTGCAGAAGAAAACCCTGATTTACCAATTCATATGATGCAGGACATCCTTGCGAGCATTGAAGAGGTGAAGGCTAGCAATATGAACGTCTACCAATTTAGATAATTATTCTCAGGACGCTGCGGTATGCGCTGCTAGGATTCTCAGAGGGAAGATAAGACAAGATGAAGCCGCGTCCACCAATCATTCAGGCTGATGGAGAAATTAGATCTTTATCTGCCGCCGATATGAAATTATTTAAGCCGGCAAAGGAAGTATTGCTGCCAGAGTTGCATAAAGAATTGCTGGCCATGAACAAGAGTGCCAAAGGTATACCCCGCTTGAGAAAGCCTAGCTCCCAATAAACCGGATCGTGAATTATTAGTAATGCCTTAGGTATTTGCAAGGCGCAATTGCTAGTGCTTTATAAATATTTCCCGATCGGGAATATAACCCACTAAATGATGCATTTAAGCAATAAATTACCTGATCGGGAAATTATTAAGCATAAAGAGTTAATTTAGGTTAAAATTTCCCGATCAGGAAATAAGTATGAGCACACCCATTCACACCCCTCAAGATCTTGGCCGCATGGTGCGTGAGACACGCAAGCGCCTGAAATTAACGCAGCCACAGTTGGCGCTTGCTGCCAATGTGGGGGTCAGATTCATTGTTGAACTCGAAGCCGGCAAATCGACCCTCCGATTGGAAAATATCTTGCGGGTGCTACAGGCCTTGGGTGGTGTGTTGAGCGTGGAAGGTATGGATTGCTTTATTAGCAATACTGAGGAGGGAGCGCGCTAATGGCCCGCGAATTGAAGGTCTGGTTTTTTGGTGAGTGCGTGGGCGTGTTGACGCAAGATAAAGGGTATCTTTCTTTTCAATATTTACCGCAGTGGCTAGAGTCAAAACATGCTCAGCCGCTCTCACAGTCCCTGCCCTTACGTACCGAGTCATTTGATGACCGAATGGCGAAACCTTTTTTTGCTGGCCTTTTGCCAGAGGGTGATAAACGTACTGCAGTAGCGAATATCTTAAAAGTATCGAGCAAAAATGATTTCGCACTATTGGATGGTATTGGAGGCGAGTGCGCGGGCGCACTGATTTTGTTAGAGCCCGGTCAAATGCCACCAGCAGAGGCACGCGCCAGTGAATCCATCGAGTGGTTAGATGAAAATCAATTGCTTGCCGTACTCGAGCAGTTGCCTAAGCGGCCATTGCTCGCTGGAGAGTCTGGCTTACGACTTTCACTTGCCGGGGCTCAAGAGAAGTTGCCAGTAGTTGCCAGAGAAGTATTGGGTAAAGGCGGTCTCAGTCATTTTGAAATTGGTCTGCCCAAAAACAATATTCCCAGCTCATGCATTCTTAAGCCAGCGATATCTGGTATTGAGGGTAGCGTCTATAACGAAGCATTCTGCCTAGCCCTAGCTAGGGAGTTAAAGCTAGATGCAGCTACTGCCCACATTGGCCGAGCAAAAGATAAAACCTATTTACTCGTAGAGCGCTATGACCGCTTTTTGGATGATGGGCAGTTAAGGCGAATGCATCAAGAGGATTTCTGCCAAGCATTGGGCGTGCCACCGGAGCTTAAATACCAAAATGAGGGCGGGCCAACGATTAGCGATGGATTTGCATTGGTGCGTAGAGTAACTAGCCCCAGTGCCCCGAATGTATTGCGACTGTTGGATTACATCATCTTCAATTGCCTCGTCGGTAATAACGATGCCCATGCAAAGAACTTTTCATTGCTGTATGGCCAAAAGGGAGCTCAATTGGCGCCACTGTATGACGTACTATCCACGGCAGTCTACTCAGACCTCAGCGATAAGATGGCGATGAAGTTAGGGAGTAAATACCGCTTTGATGAATTGCATGCGCGCCATTGGGCACAAATGGCCGAAGCGGCTCAGTTGGGGGCGCCCCAGTTAAAAAGAAGGGTGCTGGAGATTGCGGGAAAATTGCCTCGTTTGGCAGTCGGACTGCAAACGCAATTTGAGGCTAAGGGTTGGGGTCATCCCATCATTGCCCAAATTTGTAAATTGATTGAAGAGCGTTGTAAAACAACGGCCGATCGGTTCGCCCTCGCCGAGTAAATTGCATCAACAGCGCCTTCCTTTGGAGTAGCTTAACTCTCAATACACCACATCATGATCACCCACATTAATTGGAATGATCTCTCGCTCTGTAATGATCATCTCCATGGTGATACGGTATTTCAGATTAATGGAAACGCTATGCAGCCCTTCTAGTTTTCCGCTTAAGGCGTGGAGGCGTAGTGAGGGATGATGGGGGTTGTACGCTAAGAGCTCAAGCGTCTTGATGTATTGACTCTCAATGGCGGGATTGCGTTTTAGAAATTTAGCGGCCCGTCGATTGTATTGTTCGGTAAAAATAAACTGCCAAGTCATTTAGCTGCTTTATTGAGTTGTTTGAGGCGCTTGAGGTGCTCGGTAATGGTTTCTTTTACAAAGTGCCCAGATGCCAAATTGGCTTTTGATTCAGCCAAAGCAGCCTCCAGCTCACATTCCCGTAGATAGTGATAATGATCTTGACTCATCACCACGTATTTAATTTGGCCACGCACGGAAAGCGACGCCTCGGGCTCGGTAAGTAGGGCATCTTCGATGGCTTTAATGCCTTTTGTTTTTAAATCGTTGGCAACGACAGTACCCATGAGAGTCTCCTTATTAATACTATTAATCGTACTATACAGAGTATTTTTTATATCTACAAGTGGATAACTCGATATAAATAGTGATCTGCCCCCGCTTGGCTATCAAAGGGCATATTAGTTGGGCGGGTTTAAAATAGGATTTAATAAGCTTAGAAAAAAAGCACAATCCGTCTTTAGCATCCGCAACCAGGATGACTTCCACAACCCAGCCCGCACAAACGCTAACGCCTTAATACTGAAACACCGAATGCCCTTATGAATATCTCCATTGACGCCCTAACCAGCAATATCCAATTGGCTTTGGCGCCGGTGTTCTTGCTCACTGCAGTAGCCACCTTGGTCGGCGCGATTTCGACTCGGTTAGCCAGAACAGTAGACCGGATGCGCTTTGTGCAGGATGCCTTGTATGGCAGCCAAGCCCTTTCTGAGCAGTTGCGCATGCATTATGAGGTTGAGCTTCATGAGTTCAAGATGCGCGGCCGCCTATGCACTGTTGCCATCTTCTTTAATGTGCTCAGCGGCGTATTGATTTCCTTAACGGTATTGGAGCTGTTTTTCTTTCAGACTGGCTCGGTCGCACTGCTGCAGACAGGATATGTCGTTGCTACTTTTGTACTGGGTTTGATCTCCTTTATGACTTCCCTGCTGATTGTGTTGGCAGAAGTAGTGCATGCCTATCGCTCGGCGAGTTGGGATATGCCACCATCATGAGCACTGATTTTTTTCATAACCTTATTGAGTAAGACCACTCCATTATCTTTCTGGAATACCCATGATTAAGAACCCCGCCTCAATCAATACCATTAGTGCCAAGAAAATCCTCATCACCGGCGGTGCTGGCTTTTTAGGTTCTCACCTAACCGAGAAACTCCTATCGACGGGCAATGAAGTCTTGGTAGTGGATAACTTCTTCACGGGCAGCAAGCAAAACATTGCGCACTTACTGGGCAATCCCCGTTTGGAAGTAATGCGCCACGATGTCACCTTTCCGCTGTATGTGGAAGTGGATCAGATTTATAACTTAGCCTGCCCCGCATCGCCAGTGCATTACCAGTACGATCCAGTACAAACTACCAAGACCAGCGTGCACGGCGCAATCAATATGCTGGGCCTAGCCAAGCGCACCCGGGCGCGGATCTTGCAAGCGTCTACCAGCGAGGTGTATGGCGATCCCGAAGTACATCCCCAGCCTGAATCGTATTGGGGCAAGGTCAATCCAATTGGCATTCGGTCGTGTTACGACGAAGGCAAGCGCTGCGCCGAAACCCTCTTTTTTGATTACCACCGCCAGCACCAGCTCGACATCAAAGTAGTACGCATTTTTAATACCTATGGCCCGCGCATGCACCCCAATGATGGCAGGGTAGTGAGTAACTTCATTGTGCAAGCCTTGCAAGGCAAAGACATCACCATTTATGGTGATGGTCAGCAAACCCGTAGCTTTTGTTATGTCGACGACTTAATCGATGCCATGGTGAAAATGATGAACTCCGAAGCTGGCTTTACTGGCCCTGTCAACACGGGCAATCCAGGCGAGTTCACCATGTTGCAATTGGCTGAAACCATTCTACGTTTATCCAATAGCAAGTCGAAATTGGTCTTTGCGCCGCTGCCATCGGATGACCCCAAGCAACGCCAACCCGACATTACTTTAGCCAAAGCCAAGCTCGGTTGGGAGCCCAAAGTGAATTTAGAGGATGGTCTGAAAGAGACGATTGCCTACTTTAAAGCCCTCTTGGCCAATACATAAGTATTCGCAATCGTACTAGCGCATTCTGTGGAAACGAAATCCAGCCAAGTAAGCTCAGTAGGGCAAGCGGATCGCACCGATCGTATTCGGTCTTTTATTCTGCGTGCGGGGCGCTTAACCGCTGGCCAGCAGCGCGCACTCGATGACTTAGGCCCCCAGTTTTTAGTCCCCTTTGAGAAGCAGCCATTTGATTGGAGGGCTGCATTTAGTCATCCGAGTACTGATGTTGCAAGTAGGCCCCGCCCCCGTATTTTGGAGATTGGTTTTGGTATGGGCGAGACAACCGCTGCGATTGCGCAGCTCCGCTCAGAAGATGACTTTTTGGCGATTGAAGTACATTTACCTGGAGTGGGTGCATTACTTAAGCGCATTGGCGAATTGGGCCTCACCAATTTGCGTTTAATTCGGCACGATGCGGTCGAAGTGCTCGAGCACATGATTGGGAAAGATTCTGTAGATGGCATTCACATTTACTTTGCAGATCCGTGGCATAAAAAACGCCACCATAAGCGCCGCCTGATACAACAGCAGTTCGTAGAACTATTGGCATCCCGCATAAAGCCTGGCGGCTATTTGCACTTAGCAACCGATTGGCACAACTACGCTGAGCAAATGCTACTCGTTCTGAATCGAGAGGCGAGCTTGCAAAATACCTCACACGAGCGTGTGCGCATTGAAACCTTTGCGCCTACTGATGTTGCTAGCAATGCAGACAATGTTGGCGCGCACGAAACGAAAAATGAATTCATACCCACTGTAGAAGATCTTGCGGGCGATCATCCCGGTTATGCCGAGCGACCTTCCTATAGGCCCATTACCAAGTTTGAGAGCCGCGGCATCCGCTTGGGGCATGGTGTTTGGGATTTGGTTTACAGAAAGCGGTAAAACACCTTATCAGTTTGCTGCAATAAAGCTTGGGCACTCCTCAAGCCAAGGCTCATTAGAGTAATAATCGCTTTTGTAGTTTTTGGGTATTACTGCAAACGTGGCTTTGCAGTCTCTCTACCATCGTACTTTCAGTGCCGGCAGAGGCAAGGTTTTGGCATTCGCTCGCAACGAGGCTACTATTCTTCAGGATGGCATCGGCAGTGGTCTTGGCTATTTGCATTACAAAGGCCGGCTTGTAACCCAGCTCAATTGCCATTTGCGTCAGATTATTTCTATTGAGATGCGATGGCCTGGATTCTCCTCCGATAGAAAACGCAAAGCGGTTAGATAAGCCTGGGTAAATGGTGGTACACAGTAGATCATAAAAGGGCGCTAAGCAAATATGCTGACCCGGCGGAAAGTAGACCGAAATGTTTTTTGCATGGCTGTCATTATTACCAACGAATAAGTTAAAAAAGATCCACTGCAAAAACCGTTTTATGTCATTGCCTGATATGCCATGCTGTTTTAAGAGTTGGTGGCACTGCTTTAAGTTCGGTCCGCCATCCGCTTCATACTTAATAGTCGATGGCTTACCGGCCAATTGGCACAGATCAAGTTGATGAACTTTCTGAATTTGCCGGTCGCCATCCAGCCATCGATCGTAACGCTCAATCACACATGCTTTAGCAAGGGGCTCAAAGCGCGCTGTAGCAGCACCTAGGTTTATTTTCTGCGCTAGGCGCATGATAAAAGTCTCGTTGATCGCAGACGACCACACCCCATCAATGCCTTGAATGTCTGGCTTCACGATGTGAGTCGATGGTGTATTTTTGATTGGAAGTAATAAAATCCCTGAGTGATTTATCACAATCCCATTTTTTTTCTGAGCCCCAGCAAGGGAAATGCGGAAGCCATGCTCTTGGTAGGCTTCATGCATGAGGCCCTTGCCCTGGTAGACGTAATTTGCCACGTCCTTCCAGTCGATCAGGAGGTATTCATCACGCGTAGGCTCGGCGCCCTCTGGCAAAATACTCAGGTCACCAGCAGTGTCCCCGCCAATCGCATTCAATAGACCGAAGGCACTGGTGCATTGATGTTTGAGTTTCAGTAAATCCCGAATACCTGCTTCTGGTAGAAGGTTTTCAAAATAGGATTCAACCGATTCCCCGCTGTGTTTTTGTCGTGACGCATCGAGTGTTGGCGTGATTGATCTGCCTTGAATTTGTAACCAAGTATCTGCATAGGTAAAGGACAGGGGATCTTCATCCGCAAGATATCCAACCAGCGACTTTCCTCGGTAGACCGCCAACCTTTTATTGATGGGCATTAAAAACTGCGCTTGGGTTGAATCACCATTTCGAGTCCCAATACCTCGAGCACATCAAATACCTTATTGAGTTGGACGGTTTCCTTGCCTTTCTCCAGCTCAATAACAAAGCGATTACCGGTATTTGCCAGGCCAGAAATATCTGCTTGGGTTAAATCCAGGGTGCCTCTGAAGTGTTTCAACAGTAAACCCAAGTCACGGGTGCTATGAACAGGGGTCGAGGGGGTACTGAGTGAATGGCCGCCCATATTGCTTCCTAAAAGTTACCGATAGGTAATATAGTAGCAGATTAAGGTACAGAAAAGATAAAATAGTACCGAACGGTAATATTTAAAAAAGCTAAAAGGCGTGCAGGAGCCTGTTTGCTTTACTGTCTCCTATAAACCAACGCACACGTATTTCATCTCAAGATACTCATCCATTCCCCAGACGCTGCCTTCGCGTCCAAGCCCCGATTGTTTGACGCCGCCAAAGGGGCCTACTTCATTCGAAACCGCGCCACTATTTACACCGACAATGCCGTACTCCAGCGCCTCAGCTACCTGCCAGATCCGGCCAATGTCACGGCTATAAAAGTAGGAGGCCAGCCCAAAGGGTGATTGATTCGCTAGGCGCACAACTTCCGCATCATCATCAAAGGCCATGATCGGCGCGACCGGCCCAAAGGTTTCTTCGCTATTGATGCGCATCGCAGTGGTGACGTGCGACAAAATGGTGGGCTCGTAAAAGTGCCCTCCGATGGCCGCTAGTTTGCCACCGGTCACCAGCTTGGCCCCCTTGGCAAGCGCATCGGCCACGTGTTCTTCTACCTTGGCAAGCGCTGCGGCATCAATCAGGGGGCCTTGCATCACGCCGGCATCCAAACCATTGCCGATGGTTAAAGCTTTTACTGCTTTAGCAAAGCGCTCGGTAAAGGCATCGATTACCTTACTGTGGACATAAAAGCGATTGGCACACACGCAGGTCTGGCCGGCATTGCGGTATTTGGAAGCCATTGCCCCAGCAACGGCGGCATCAATATCGGCATCCTCAAACACAATGAAGGGGGCGTGGCCACCCAGCTCGAGGCCGAGCTTTTTAATGGTTGGGGCGCACTGCGCCATCAAAATACGTCCGACTTCAGTCGAGCCGGTAAAGGAGAGGTGGCGCACGACAGGCGAAGCGCAAAGCACCTTACCAATTGCAACCGATTGCGTTGCATCCCCTGTCACCACATTGACCACCCCATCCGGAATGCCAGCTTGGCGGCTTAGTTCCGCTAAGGCAAGGGCAGACAAGGGTGTTTGCTCGGCTGGCTTAATCACAATGGTGCAGCCAGCCGCTAAGGCGGGAGCAATCTTGCGCGTAATCATGGCAATCGGAAAGTTCCATGGGGTAATGGCGGCGCATACGCCGATCGGCTGCTTGAGAACGAGCAAGCGTTTATCGCTCCACGTAGTAGCCGGAATACTACCCGTCACCCGCTTGGCTTCTTCGGCAAACCATTCTAAAAAGCTAGCACCGTAGGCAACTTCGCCTTTGGCCTCTGCCAGGGGCTTGCCTTGCTCTAAGGTCAGGATCCGCGCTAAATCATCGCTATTGGCGACAATCAAATCAAACCAGCGGCGCAAGATGGCGGAGCGCTCTTTGGCGGTTTTAGCCCGCCACCCTGGCAATGCAGCCTCAGCCGCCGCAATGGCTGCTTCAGCCTCAGTAGCGCCTAAATTACTGACCTGTGCAATCACTTCGCCGCTGGCTGGGTTGTCTACCGCGAAGCGCGAACTCCCTGTAACCCAATGGCCATTGATCCAGGCATCCGCTTGAAACAAGGCTGGGTTTTGCAAAGTAGATTGAATGGTGGAATTTGGCATGGCTAGGCTCGGTTGGTAGTAGCAGTGAAATACTGCATTGGAATATGGGAGTGTAGCAAGGGCTTCATGGCCCTATTAGATACCCAGTAAAGCATGCCAATGCATCGAACAAAATAAACAGGCGAATACTAGCCCTAGGCCTAAAGATGGGAGTCGATCACTAGATCTAGTGTTTTTATCTTCTACATCATGAAAAAAAGTCCGATTACAGGTGGATTTTCACATACCAAAATTAGTAAGGACTAACATCGATAACTTATTGTTTTATATCAATTTTTATTGTCATATTAGCCCTAGAGCACGTCCAGGATCATCCTATACGTATAAAAAGTTATAGAAAACTGCTTCTATATACTTGACATGATATATAGGGCTGCCTACTATGCATCATCTATGATAAATGTTGCAATGCAATATGCAGGCGGTAGAAAGTGCAGATTGCAGAGTGACTCCAGTAAATGAGAAAACCAGTAGACAAGGTAACAACACAATTAAATGCCTTACAGCTCCGGCTTGTATCGCTGCAGCTTCCTCCGTTTTTGAGGAAGCTAAGTAAAAGTACTTGGCTAGTCATCGTATTCTTGGCGATTACCCTTTGGTTAACGGGCCCCCGCACCAATGCTGGCGCCTTTGAGTTTGCCCGCATTTTGGTGCCCAGCGAGGCTCGGCAGTTGCTCTTGGCGCATACCCAATTGGAATTTGCCAATACGGAAGCCCCAGCGGTATTCCCATCGATTGCCAATGCCGCATCAGCAATACCGAGTAGCAAGATTGACCAAGCTGCACTCAATACCCAGAATTTGAAGGGCGATAAAGAGCGCCACGCGGTAGCCAACCACTTGGCAGCCAAGTACCGGATTAGCATGGACGAGAGCCAGCGTTACGTGAGCCATGCGATTGAAGTAGCCAATGAGGTCAACTTAGACCCCGTGCTACTCCTGGCAATTATGGCTACCGAGTCCAGCTTTAATCCCAATGCGCAAAGTCGCGCAGGAGCGCAGGGCTTAATGCAAGTGCTCACCCGCGTTCATACAGAAAAATTTGAGCCCTACGGTGGCGTTGTGGCGGCATTCGTGCCGGAGGCAAACATTCGGGTAGGCGCATTGATACTCAAAGCATGCATCGCCAAGGCTGGATCACTCGAGGCGGGTTTGCGCAGTTACCTCGGCGCACCCAATGCCAGTAGTGGCCCCAATAGCTACACCTTCAAAGTGATTGCAGAGCGTGAAGAGCTCAATGAAGTAGCACGCAATCGTTCCTCAAGGACTTTGGGTAATTCCAACGCGTAAGAACTTCCGGTCGGGTTAGAAGCTGCAGCAGTCTAGCCCGCTTGCGTCTCGGCAGCCCTTAGGGACTGCGCCAATAAATCCAGCACCCCATTGACGTACTTATGGCCATCGGTGCCGCCAAAGGTCTTAGCCAGCTCCACCGCCTCATTGATAGCGACTTTATACGGTACCGAAATATCCATGGCCAGCTCATAGGTGCCAATCAGCAAAGCGGCATGCTCTACGGGTGAGAGTTCATTGGCTGGGCGATCAAGGGCAGGCGCAATCACACTATCGAGTTGATCAGCATTCTCGAGCACGCCCTTAAATAAACCTTCAAATAAATCCAGCTTGCAGCGGGCAAAAGCAGGATCCTCTGCTAACTGCTTACTAATGGCAGCGACATTGCCCAGGCTACCAGCACGGCGCATCACCAGCCATTGATAGACCCCTTGCAGGGCGTATTCACGGGCGCGGCGGCGGGGCGTCAGCGAGCGCTTCGGAGCTACTGCTTTGGAAGCGCCTTCGTCGCCTGTTTTTGGGGCTTTAATCGGCATTATTGATTTCAATATCCAGGTCGGGCGTAAGGGCTAAGGCGAGGTTGGCCATCTCGACTACAGCACGTGCGCAGTCAGCCCCCTTAATATGGACACGCTCATCAGCTTGCTCATCGGTATCGCAGGTTAATACACCGTTGGCAATCGGCAAGCCAGACTCCAGGCTCACGCGCGTAATGCCAGCAGCAGACTCATTGGAGACCAGCTCAAAATGGTAGGTCTCCCCCCGAATGACGGCACCCAAAGCAACCAGGCCATCAAACTCGCCTGTCTCAGCCAGCTTTTGGAGCGCGAACGGAATTTCCAGCGCACCAGGAACAGTCACGAGCCGAATGTCGTCTTGTGCCACGCCCAAGTGAATTAACTCGGCGATACAGGCTTCGCTTAAGGCATTGCAATGGTCTTCATTAAAGCGCGCTTGCACAATGCCAATGCGCATATCTTGTCCATTGAGATCGGCCTCTAAAATGCCGACGCCGCGACCTTCAGTGTCATCATCCATCGCAGGATTGGAAGTAGGGCTAGTCATAAAAGTTCCGATGGGTTAAGTGTAAAAAAGGACTCATTGAATTATCCAAATAGATAACAGACTCAGGTCGATTCAAATGGAATATGACCTGTGATCTCGAGTTTGTAACCGGAGAGACTAGGCACGGGCGTGGGCTTCGCGAGCAAACGCATCTTGCCCACATGCAAGTCCTTCAGAATTTGCGCGCCGATACCGTAACTCCGAAAATCGGTTTTGTGGCCAACGGTTTTATTCTCGCTTGGCGAAACACTTTTATTGAGTTTATGAAACTGCGATAACCAGTTTGCTTCGGATGGTGCTGCAACGCCAGCAATATTGAGCAAGACTGCAACGCCTACCGGAGCTGCTGCAATTCTTTGCAGGGCATGAGCCAAAGGCCAAGAGTGGGTGCTTTCTTTACTGTCTAAAAAATCGAGAACGGTTGCAGGCTCATGAACACGCACAAGAGTTTCAATGTTTTCCATTGGCCTGCCCTTTACGAGGGCCAGATGGACACAGGAGCTCGGAGTATCGCGGTAAACGATCCCCTGAAAGTCGCCCCAAGGGGTTGAGAAGGCACGCTCACCTTCGCGCACAACGATGCTCTCGTTTTGGCTGCGGTACTGAATCAGATCGGCAATGCTACCAATCTTCAATTGATGTTCTTTGGCAAACTCCAGTAGATCGGGCAGTCTTGCCATGCTGCCATCGTCTTTCATGATTTCGCAAATGACGGCAGTTGGGGAGCAGTGGGCTAGTGCGGCCAGATCGCAGCCTGCTTCGGTGTGGCCGGAACGAATGAGTACACCACCCGGTTGTGCCATCAATGGAAATACATGGCCCGGTTGAACCAGGTCATTGGGTTTGGCGTGTGGCGCTACTGCCGTCTGAATCGTATGTGCTCGGTCTGCAGCCGAAATGCCCGTCGTAACACCGGTAGCTGCTTCAATCGAGACCGTAAAGTTAGTGCCCATCGAGGTGCCGTTGTCCCGCACCATCAGCGGTAAATTGAGTTGCTGGCAGCGCTCGCGTGTCAAGGTTAAGCAGATCAAGCCGCGACCGTGCTTAGCCATAAAATTAATTGCTTCGGGCGTGACATGATCCGCAGCCAAAACCAAATCACCTTCGTTTTCCCGATCTTCTTCGTCAACCAGAATGATCATACGACCCGCTTGCATTTCAGCAATGATCTCGAGGGTCGAGGAAAGGCTGCCTTGCGGCACAGCAGAAATAGCGGATGAAGTTGTAGGCATAAGCCGCTATTTTAAGCGCAGGGGGCAAAAGCGGTGGGTCTATAGCACTTTTACCGGACAAAAGCCGTATTGCCTGATAGAAATTAGCCTCCATTCCTCGCAATATGGGTGAATGCAAAAACCACCAGTAAGCCGATTGCCTCCATTCATGCCGAAGTCGCATACGGCCTACCTTGCCAGTAATAGGGGGTTTGGGCTAATTGAGGTGGTGGTGGCTATGGCCTTGATCGCCGGTGCTTACATTGCTGTGGTGGAGGCATATCAGCGTGTGCTGTTGCACTACGGGCAAATCGAGGCACAGCGCACCCAGCTGAATCGGGCTCAGGATGGGCACGAGCGTGGCACGCCATGACTCTTTTAGGGTGTTTGGTAAGCATTGGTCTGGGTATTGCCGTGCTTGCGCCAGTGATGCAGTCCAGCGCAGCACTCGCGCGCAAACAAACCCAACTTGAAAAAGCCTGGCTAGTCGAGCAAGATGCAATTCGGGTGCTTGAGCTTATGGCGCGCGCCATTCGCATGGCGGGTTACCGCAAGATCAGCTCCCTGGCAGATTACCGGCAACGCACGAGCAAAATTAATTACATCGGACTTGAGCAGCGCAGCGGCTGGAATCATTCGGATTTGCTGTGGGTAAAGCAAGAGTCAGCCGATAGTAATGAAGGGGATTGCTTGGGCAATCGAGTGGCACAAGACAATCGCGGAAAAACCCAACCCAGAACCAAAAAGGGTTTGCGCCACCAAGGCTTTTTTGTACAAAAAGCAGTCGGTGATCCTGCTGGATCGCTGATGTGTAACTCACTCGATCGCCAAGGTCGCCTTCAAAATACCAGCCTCATGAATCATATTGACTCTCTCCATTTTAAGTGGGTGGAACACAAAGCACAGCAAGGTCAATCCCTTTCTTTAGGACGCAGTGGCATACAGATTGTGCTCAAGACCACACTGGTGGAGCGTGAGTTCAGTCGCTTTGTGGCTCTCCGTAATACACCGTGATCATTGCCTGGATCCTTTGCGTGATCGTGCTGGTTACCAGTCTGGTTAGCCAATTAGGGCATAGCGCCGCTCTGCAAATTCGGCTACTCGCAATCGAAGTAGAGGCGCACGCAACTTTTGCAGCGGCAGAGAAAAAACTCAATCAATGCGAAGCGCAGTTGAGCAATGCAGATCCACTCGCTGCTAGCACCGCATGCGATGTCACCGTAGTGGATGCCAATGCTAGAGGTGAGCTCATCCGAATCCGAGCGCTTGGGAGTGCCATACCAAAACAGCCCACACCATCTAAACCCAATCACGCCAAACAAACCCTACTCGAGTCAATGGTCTACCGTAATAAACAGGATCACACCCTAGAGCGACTGAGTTGGCGCGTGCTGTGGTCAGAAGCGCAGTCTGATCAGGGCAGCTCCCACTAATGCGTACCCCAATCCAACAATTAGACGACTCCACTGTAAACGGATACACCTTACTGGAGATGATGGCGGTCGTAGCAATCGTAGCAATTATGGCAAGCATGGGAGCGCCACTCCTGCAGCAGCAACTGGCGCGTCGCGAAGTGGAAAACGTAGCGCGGCGTTTTATTCAGCACGCGCAATTTGCCCGCCAAGCCGCTTTGTTTGGTGATGGGCTTGCTGTTCAAATTATTCCGGTTGAGCAGCAGTGGTCGCGGGGTTGGCGGGTAATTCAAACTGAAATGCAGCTGGTACTGCTAAGTCAGGGCGATATCGCCCCGGTTGAGATTGACGAACGGAGCTCGGGTTTTGCGGGGCCAAATGGCCAACATAAGCGAATTGGATTTGATGCTTTTGGGTCCGCAAAAAGCCAGTCTGGTGGGTTTGTGGCGAACCGAATGGTGTTTCGGCATCAGCATGCTCAAGGGGTTGAACGCCATGCCATTTTGAGTAGTGGTGGGCGTTGGCGCTTATGTGACCCGAACCAAGATAGCAGGGCCTGCCGATAAATCGGTTTTAATATGGGTATGTTCACCAAAGACGATGCTGATTTCATGCGCTTGGCTATAGCCACAGCGCAAAAGTCCCTCTACCTCTCCAATCCCAATCCACGTGTTGGCTGCGTGATTGTCAAAACAGGCCAAGTGATCGGTACCGGCTTTACGCAGCAAGTGGGCCTTGCCCATGCTGAAATCGAAGCCCTGGCCGATGCCCGTAAGCATAGCGCTGACCTAAGCGGCTCAACCATGTACGTCAGTCTGGAGCCCTGTTGCCATGTGGGCAGAACGCCGCCATGTACACAGGCCATCATTACCGCTAAACCGGCGCGTGTTGTGATTGCCATGCAAGACCCCAATCCTTTGGTCGGCGGCAAAGGTATTCAGCAGATGGCGGCTGCCGGCATTCAAGTGGAGTGTGGCTTATTAGAGGAAGAGGCTGCCGCCCTCAATCCTGGCTTCATATCACGCATGACTCGGGGCTTGCCGTGGGTACGACTCAAGGTCGCTGCCAGCCTTGACGGAAAAACTGCCTTGCCCAACGGCCAGAGCCAATGGATTACCGGCGCTGCTGCCCGTGACGATGGTCACCATTGGCGAGCCCAAGCCTGCGCTATTTTGACTGGCGTTGGAACCGTTAAGGAAGATGACCCTAGTTTGACCGTGCGGGCCGTCACTACAGTACGCCAACCCAAGCGCATCATCATCGACTCCAAGCTCGACATTCCACTAACTGCAGCCGTACTGAAGCAATTTGCAAGTGGGCCTCCATCTAGCAAAGATGGTGGAGCCATGGTGGTGTGCGGTGCGATCACTACCGATGCGCAATTAGCGAAGCAGGCACAGTTGCAGGCTCAGGGCATTGAGGTGGTTTCCATGCCCAACAGCATGGGTAAAGTCGACTTACCGGCACTCATGCGCTACCTTGCGACCAAGTGTGAGATGAATGAGATTCATGTGGAGGCTGGCCATAAATTAAACGGCTCTTTATTGCGTGAAGGCTGTGTGGATGAGTTACTCGTTTATTTAGCGCCCACCTTACTGGGTTCTGGTCTAGGTATCGCCAATTTGCCTGAGCTGACATCATTAACGCAGCGTAGCGATTGGAAGCGAATTGACCATACGGCATTTGATCCGGATCTGCGTTTACGCTTTGTACGGCAGTAATGCTATATAGCAAGTAGATAACATCCATCCATAAAACCATTTACTGAAAAGTACCGTTATGTTTACTGGAATCATTACTGCAGTTGGTCATATTACAAGCGCATCCCCCTTTGGTGATGGCATGCGCCTCACTATTGAGACGCCTGCAGGCTATCTTGATGATGTGGCAGTTGGCGATAGTATTGCAATTCAGGGGGCTTGCATGACGGCGACCCAAATCGAGGGTAATCAATTTACTTTGGATATCTCGCGTGAGTCCTTAAATAAGACCATTGGCCTTGATCTACAAGCGCCCGTCAATTTAGAGAAAGCACTGCGCCTCTCCGATCGCCTCGGCGGGCATTTGGTGAGCGGCCATGTCGATGGCATAGGGCAGGTAGAGCGTTTTGCAGCAGTCGATCAGTCGCCAGATGGATCATGGCATTTGGTGATTCAAGCACCCGCGGAGATTGCCCCATTTTTGGCCTACAAAGGATCGATTGTGGTGAATGGGGTTTCGCTTACCGTGAATGCCGCGAATAAAACCGCCACAGGTGGCTGCACGATCGAAATCAATATCATCCCGCACACCATGCAACATACGACATTGGGACAACTGAAGGCCGGTGATGCAGTGAACTTAGAAGTTGATTTGATTGCGCGTTACGTGGCGCGTTTGATGGATTTTCAAAGTAAGTAGTAGCTGGGTTAGAGCTTAATCAATCCGGCATTAGTCGAGAGCTTGATCACTAAGCTGCAGCCAATAGTGGCTTCATAGCGATAGGCGCACTTGCGGGATTCTTTTTAAAGCGCTGCTCGACTTCCCATAAATCAACTGCTTCCTGCATGTGCAGCCAACTCTCGGGAGTACCGCCGATTACTTTTGAGATCCTGACTGCCATCTCGGCGCTCACACCTCTTTTTTCGTGCAATATCTCCGAAACAGTCAAGCGGCTAACACCCAAATAATTAGCAAAAGCAGCTTGAGTTATTTCAAGCCCCGGTAAAACATCCTCGCGCAAGATGGCGCCGGGATGCGTTGGCCTACGGTTTGGGTTTCGTAAGCTGCGTATTAATTTCTTCATTAGCGGTAGTCCTCTAAATCGACTTACGCAGATTTACAGTAGTGCGTTGGATCAGCAACACTAGCCTGAATAAAGCCAGCTTGACGCAGCTTGCAGGATTCGCATTCGCCACAGGCATGCCCTAATGTGTCTGCCTGATAGCAAGATACGGTTTGACCATAGTCAATGCCTAGCTCCATACCCAAGTGAATGATTTCTGCTTTAGTCATCGCAATGATGGGCGCGTGTACCCGAAAGCGTTCTGCATCATTGTGTGCCTCTACTCCTGCCTTGGTAGCCAGGTTTGCCATGCGCTCAAAAGAGGCAACGTATTCGGGGCGGCAATCCGGATAGCCTGAGTAATCAACGCTATTTGCGCCATAAAAAATATCAGAGCCCCCTAACGCTTCTGCCCAGCCTAATGCGAGGGAGAGCATGATGGTGTTGCGGGCCGGGACGTACGTAATCGGGATATCGGAGTCTGGATTAACGATGGCGTTCGAGGTTGTTGGTACCGCCAGATTCGAGTCGGTTAAAGCGGAGCCGCCAAAGCGCGTGAGCGCTAAATCAATCACTTCATGCCGAACTACGCCAATGGATTTGGCAATCCGTTCTGCAGCAATGAGCTCGGAGGAGTGGCGCTGACCATAACGAATGGAGAGGGCATAGGGCGCGTAACCCAAGCGCTTGGCCAGAGCCAAGATCGTGGTTGAGTCCAGTCCACCGGAAAACAGAATGACTGCTGGCGCCCCTGATGTACGCGGCGCTAGATGGGAAAATGCATTGAGCGAATTAATACTAGTCATGCTGCCGTCAAATAATCAGTCTGCTACTTACTTTGCGCGTGCCAGCATTTGGCGAGCCTCTACCGCCACTTCAGAATCGGGATAAGCCGCAATCAGGTCGCCATAGGTTTTGCGCGCAGCCGTTTTATTGCCGCTCTCGAGCTGGCAATTGCCCAGGGTCAGCATCGCTGCTGGAATGCGGGGATGTTTTGGATAAGTCTTGATGAGGGCCTGCAATTGGGTGATCGCGCCTGGATACTCTTTGAGGGCGTATTTGGTGTTGCCGAGCCAGTAAAGTGCCAATGGCAGGTAGGGGCTGGTATTGTATTTGCGAACAAAAGCAGTAAAGCCAGCATCCGCTTTTTTGAGCTGACCTGCCTGAAAGGCTGCTAAAGCCTCATCGTAAGCCGCTTTTTCACCTGGCTGAATCGTGCCAGAAACCCCCTCGATCTCGAGGGTTTGGGGCTCAAACTTACTTAAGCGCGCGTCTAAGTCTTTGTAATTGGTTTTTTGACTTGCAATCAGTTCTTCACTCTGCCGTTGAAGACTTTCAATCTGGCCACGCAATTGGGCGTTTTCTGATTTGAGTCGCTCAATTTGGCCCTGCAGTTCTAACTGGGTACTCGCCAAAGTCTTGCGCAAATCCAAAATGGCTTTACGCGCTTCATCATCTGAAAGAATCGCTAATGCAGGTACGGGCAGAATAAAAAAAACAGCAAGGGCGCCAGTTGCCAGCGCCCTTGTTAAAGCAACATTCCATGTCATTACAGGAATTCCAAATTACTTGGGGACGTAAACAATGTCAGCACGGCGATTTTCTGCGTACGCTGCATCCGTACTGCCTTCTGCTTTCGGTTTTTCTTTACCAAAACTGACTGCTTCCATTTGTGCATCGGAGACGCCCATTAAAGCCAGCGATTTACGTACCGCATCCGAGCGACGTTGACCGAGGGCCAAGTTGTACTCGGTTGTGCCACGATCATCGGTATTGCCTTGAATGATGATTTTTTGGGCTGTATTTTGCTTTAGAAAACTTGCATGGGCGGACAACATCTTTTGGTATTTGCCATCCACCGTGAACTCATCAAAACCAAAGTAGACGCTGCGCTCAAACAGAGGGCTTTTAGGATCATTCCAGGGTTGCGAGCCAAATGCACCTGCTCCACCACTACTGCTAGCGCTATTAACATCATCCAACTTCACGCCTGAAGAGCAAGCGGTTAAGAGGGCAACGAAGCCTAAGATCGCGAATCCAGCAGAGCGCCGAGCAAGGGAAATCATGGTTGTAGTCCTTTTCAAAATGGGTAGGAGGCATTTATGACAATGCCGCTATGACTCTATTATGCCTTCTCGTCCCTGAATTAGAAAGGGATCACTAATCCATGAAGGGGCCCCAGGAAGGCTGTCTAACGTCAGACCCTGGAATACTCAGCACTTGTTTTGATTGGCCATCGACCGACACTGCGGCCAGAACCCGCTTGCCACCGACCCGAGTGGAGTACAGGATGTAGCGGCCATTGGCAGCAAAGGAGGGGGATTCATCATGGGTGGTATCGGTTAGGGCGCGGACTTCGCCGGTCGCTAAATTGAGGGTGTGCACCCGAAAGCCACCGCCGACGTTGGCGATATACGCCATCAGTTTGCCATCCGGCGATATCCGCGGCGAGGTTGCAAAAGACTGTTTAAAGGTTACCCGCTTGGCGCCTTCTACCCGTTCACCATCGGCGCTCATGCGGTAGATTTGCGGATTACCGCCGCGGTCGCTGGTGAAATAAATCGAGCGGCCATCGGGGGAGTACTGTGGCTCGGTATCGATCGTGTTGCCTTGGGTGAGGCGACGTAAATTTGTGCCATCGGCATTCATGGCATAAATCTGGGTATTGCCATCGCGCGACAATGCTAATGCCACCGTCTGCCCATTGGGTGACCATGCCGGCGCACTGTTATTGCCTTTTTGATTGGAGAGCGAGACACGGCGACCTGTTGCTAGCTCATGCACATAAACAACCGGCTTGCGATCCTCAAAGGAAACGTACGCTACTTTTTTGCCATCCGGAGACCAGGATGGGGAAATAATCGGTTCGGCACTATTGAGGGCATTGCGAATGTTCTGACCATCGGCATCGGAGATAACCAAGCGATAGCGATTGCCATCTTTTATTACGTAAGAGAGGCGTGTTGAGAAGATCCCACGTTCGCCCAACAACTTAAAGATGATGTCATCGGAAATCTTGTGCGCGGCTTGGCGCAGATTGTCGCTACTGGCGGTGATCAAGAGGCCATCTAAGCTTTGCTGCTTACGAATATCAAATAGCTTGTAACGGATTTCAAACTGGGTCGGACCCGTTTGCTTAACGGAGCCTACAACCAAGGCATCAGCACCCCGCGCAGACCATGCTTTGTAATTGGGCGTGCCTTCATCGCTCTCACTGGCATTACCACTCTCGGTATTTTTGAAGTAGCCACTACGCGCTAAGTTTTGACGAATGATTTCTGTCACGCCGACGGGTAATTTTCCTTCGTCCTGAAAGCGCATCACTGCAATGGGATAGAGCGATTGGCCTACGCCGGTGATTTCAATATTCATTTGTGCTAGTGCTGGGCTGATGAAGCCTACGGTCGCAAGCAAGGTAATCAGGTGGCGCAGGAGTCGCAATAGGGATGTCCGCATGGCATTAATCCTTGGGTTTAAAGGTGAGCTTCATTTGACGCATTGGAATTACCCCATTGTCGTCTTTCGGAAATGTTTCTGCACGATCCAGTGCTTGTAGAACCGCTTGGTCCCAGCTCTGAATCCCACTAGACGTAAGCACGCTGCGCTTCAAGATTGCCCCATCGGGTGCAAGATCCACTAATACGATGACCGCCGGATTGCCCGTAATGGATTCCGGGTTAAACACAATGAGCGGTTTAATTTTGCGGCGCACTTTATCGGCATAGGCTGGTGGCGCATTGCCTCCGCCGCCCACACTGCTGCCGACTTGACCGCCACTACCGCCTTCGGCACCTGCGGCAGCACGCAGTCTTGCCAGTTGATCGGCGCGGGCTTTTTCAGCAGCGGCATTCGCTTTGATCTGTGCTGGTGTTAGTGCTTTTGCTTCCTCTACTTTTTTGGGTTTCTCCGGCTCTTTGGCTTTTTCTTTGGGCGGCGTTACTTTGGCTGGTTTAGCAACTTCTTTCACCACCTCTTTTTCGATTGGCTTTTTCTTCACCGCAATATCCGCCGCCTCTTCTTTTATCGGCGCCGGTGGTGGCGTTTCAGTGCGCTGGGTTACAGGGGTGGAATCCCATAGCTCTACTTCCACTCCCCCAGGGGCGCTGGTACGCCAGTTAATGCCAATCGTGAACATCGCAATGAGTAGCAAGTGCGCGACGATCGAATACGAGAAGGCGCGTGCAGTACTTTCGGTTTTGATTGCTGGTGCCCGTGAAAAAGGCGAAGGCCATTGTTGTGCGGTATTCATGGGATCAGCATGCGCTGGAAGACGCGTCCATGAAATTACTGGCTCTTAACAGCAAGACCAACCCGCTTGACGCCATTCTCTTTGAGTTTGGCCATCACATCCATCACCACTTCGTACTTAACGGATTTGTCGGCCGCCAATACAACGGGTTGATCGGCGGATTTTTCTGCTTGGGTGCGAGCAAATGCACCGATCTCCAAACGGCTGAGGGTTTGTGATGCCTCACCGTCACGCTTGACGGTAATGTTTTCATTGGCATCGACCGATAAAAAGATCGGGGGCAAGGTTTGGATCTTTGCGCCACCAACCGTCGGTAAATTGACGATTCCGGGATTAACGGATGCTGCAGTCACCATAAAGATCACTAGCAGCACCAACATCACATCGATGTAGGGAACGACATTGATGTCCGACATCGCGCGGCGGCGATTGGATCGAAAGGTGGATCGACTGGATTGAGCCATTCGCTTAGTTATTCCTCAAGGCAATCAATTAACGATGGGCAGCTTGGCGCTGCAGGATGTTGGTGAACTCTTCCATGAAGGTTTCAAAGCGAATCGCTAAGCGATCGATCTCAGTGGCATTGCTGTTGTACGCAACGACCGCCGGAATCGCCGCAAATAAGCCAATGGCGGTAGCGACCAGGGCTTCGGCAATGCCAGGTGCAACCGCAGCGAGAGTGGCATTTTGAACGTTAGCCAATCCCTTAAACGCGTGCATGATGCCCCAAACGGTGCCAAAGAGGCCAATGTAGGGGGATACCGAGCCGACGGAGGCTAGGAAGGGGAGGTTAGCCTCCAAGAGATCCATTTCGCGTTGGTAGGTCGCTTTCATCGCGCGGCGCGCTGCATCGATTTCCCGTGCTTTGGAGAACTCCAGCATGCCACCGGCAAAAATACGCTCCATCACGGCAGAGCTGCGGTTATTGCGCTGAGCAGCCTCCAGTAGGGTATTGAGGTCGCCACCAGACCAAAAGTCACGCTCAAAGCGTTCGGTATCGCGCCGCACGCCCCGTAGAGTCGATCCTTTCTTAAAAATCACGGTCCAGGATGCAATCGACATCGTGATGAGGATCAACATGACCAGTTGGACGATCAAACTGGCATTGAGAATAAGGGATAAAAAGGAGAGGTCTTCGGTCGGGTTCATAGGTGTTTTGTATTATGTAGGTTGATTTTATCTAACCAATCCAACTAAATCAGGATTATCGCTATGTTTGACCGCCAAAACACCCTTGCCAAGACCGATTCCGAACTGTGGGCCGCCATTGAGAATGAAAATCGCCGCCAAGAAGACCACATTGAGCTAATTGCCTCTGAAAACTACACTTCACCCGCAGTCATGCAGGCGCAGGGGTCCCAGTTAACCAATAAGTACGCTGAGGGCTATCCAGGCAAGCGCTATTACGGTGGCTGTGAGTTTGTGGACGTGGCAGAGCAATTGGCGATCGATCGCGTTAAGACCTTATTTGGGGCTGAAGCGGCGAACGTGCAGCCCCATTGCGGGGCCTCCGCCAACCAAGCTGTCTTTTTGGCCTTTTTAAAGCCGGGAGACACCTTCATGGGTATGAGTTTGGCTGAAGGCGGTCACCTCACCCACGGCATGGCACTCAACCTTAGTGGCAAGTGGTTTAACCCTATTTCCTATGGCCTCGATCAAAACGAAGCCATTGATTACGAGCAAATGGAGCGTTTGGCACGTGAGCACAAGCCAAAGTTAATCATTGCCGGCGCATCAGCGTATTCGCTCCACATCGATTTTGAGCGCTTTGCCAAAGTGGCAAAAGAAGTCGGCGCCATTTTTATGGTGGATATGGCCCACTACTCCGGCTTAAT
This sequence comes from Polynucleobacter sp., assembly GCA_044345935.1. Taxonomy (GTDB): domain Bacteria; phylum Pseudomonadota; class Gammaproteobacteria; order Burkholderiales; family Burkholderiaceae; genus Polynucleobacter. The sequence goes on from JBIJAC010000001.1 coordinate 92,090, forward strand.
TGCTGCCGGTGTCTACCCCAATCCAGTACCGCATGCCGACATCGTTACCTCGACCACCCACAAGAGTTTGCGTGGCCCCCGCGGCGGCATCATTTTGATGAAAGCCGAGCATGAGAAAGCGATTAACTCTGCCGTCTTCCCCGGCTTGCAAGGCGGCCCATTAATGCATGTGATTGCTGCCAAAGCGACTGCATTTAAAGAGGCCTTGGAGCCTGGCTTTAAGGATTACCAAAAGCAAGTGATTGCCAATGCGCAAGCCTTGGCCAACACCCTCATCGAGCGTGGCTTACGAATTGTTTCAGGCCGCACCGAGTCGCACGTCATGTTGGTTGATTTGCGGAGCAAAAATATGACGGGTAAAGAGGCGGAAAAAGTATTGGGTGATGCGCACATTACCTGCAATAAAAACGGCATCCCTAATGATCCGCAAAAACCAATGGTAACGAGCGGTATTCGTTTGGGTTCTCCGGCGATGACTACCCGCGGCTTTAAAGAAGCCGAATCGATTCAGGTGGGCCACTTTATTGCTGACGTGCTAGATAACCCAAATGACGCAGCGAACATTGAGAAAGTGAAAGCCCAGGTGCATGCCCTGACTAAGCGCTTCCCGGTTTACGGAGACTGATGCGTGCGCTGCCCTTTTTGCCACGGCGAGGACACCCAGGTCATGGATACCCGGGTGTCGGACGAGGGCGACACGACGCGCCGCCGCCGCCGCTGTGCTAGCTGTGACAAACGCTTTACCACCTATGAGCGCGCCGAGCTAACCTTTCCCGCGATCGTCAAAAAGAATGGCAGCCGGGTTGATTACAGCCATGACAAGCTAGCGAGTTCAATCAAGCTCGCATTACGTAAGCGCCCGGTATCGTCGGATTTAGTGGATGAAGCGATTGCTAGCATTGAAGAAAAGCTAGTGGCAACGGGCGAGAAAGAAATTGCCAGCGACCGCGTTGGCGAGCTCGTCATGCGTGAACTCAAGCGCCTCGATAAAGTGGCATACATTCGGTTTGCATCGGTTTATCGCAGCTTTGCCGATATCGAATCGTTTGAAAGTGCGCTTAAAGAATTAAAGTAGGAAAAAGCTGCGCGAGGCATTAACGCAGTACCCATTCCCCGGATTGACGAATTGCCGCATGCATAGCATCTGGCGCCAAATCAATATCACCAGGCCAGCTGACGGCTCCCCCGTTAATTCGGACCTGATTAAAGAACTCTGAATTTTGAAGCGAGGCAAAGACGCCAGTCAGGTGAGTTGGCTCAAATACCACACGACCGCGAGTACCGTCGGCAAAGGCCACCTCAAGTTGCAGAGGGCCAACAACTTTAACCTGATTTACATCCCAATCCATAGCAATCTCACTTTAATGGCTCTATGTATTTTGGCTGTTGTTTAGACATGCATAGATTCCAATCTTCAAGTAACTCAACTTGATGGTTATGAGCCCAATCTAACACTAAATCGAGAGCACGTCTAGGCAGTGTGCCACTCAAAACGGACAGCGTTTTTATATCGATGGTCGCCTTGAATTCACCGTATTCAGCATGAAAATGAGGAGGCGCGTGATCATTGAAAAACATTCGAATGAGGATGCCATAAAAACTGCTGATTGTTGGCATATAAACCTTTCTAAGAATCAACCCTCCATTTTAGAGAATGCACTTGTGTGTGCAATAAGTTGATTCAATAGAACGGTTATTGTTTACGGTACATATAAAACTTTTATAAATATTTTTTATGTTTACTTCAATACCGCAAAGATCGAATTCGTAATGTCATCCACCGTACCCGTTCCGCTGACCTTGCGATAAGCAGGTGGTTTAACTTTTGTTGAGTCGCCGCTAGCGGCCCAGCTGGAGTAGTACTCCACCAAGGGGCGCGTTTGATCGGTGTAGACCTGCAGGCGCTTGCGCACGGTTTCTTCTTTGTCGTCATCGCGCTGAATTAAGGGCTCGCCCGTGACATCGTCTTTGCCTTCTACTTTGGGCGGATTAAATTTGATGTGGTAACTGCGGCCTGAAGCGGGATGAACGCGACGACCACTCATGCGATCAATGATGGCATCAAAGGGGACATCGATTTCCAGTACAAAGTCGATTGCGACAGCTGCATCTTTCATCGCCTGTGCTTGGGGGATGGTGCGCGGAAAGCCATCAAACAAATAGCCATGTTTGCAGTCGGATTCTTTGAGACGGTCTTTAACTAAGCCAATGATGATGTTATCGGAAACGAGGCCGCCTGCATCCATAATCTTTTTTGCAGCAATACCAAGGGGCGTGCCTGCTTTCACGGCAGCGCGCAGCATATCACCAGTGGAAATTTGCGGAATACCAAACTTCTCACAAATAAACTGAGCTTGTGTTCCTTTGCCGGCGCCTGGTGCGCCCAATAGGATTAACCGCATTGTTGTTCTCCCCTCGATTTGCCATTGTCCCGTATTTTTTAGACCTAATTACGGGTACTTTCTAAGGATTATCCCCGAGATACAAAAGCCAGTCTTACCCGCTCTAAATCGGCTTCCGTGTCGACTCCGGGCGGGGGAGGATCCTCAGTAACATGCACTTGAATGCGGTAGCCATGCCACAGGGCGCGCAGCTGCTCGAGTGACTCTGCCTGCTCTGGAGGGGCTGGATCGAGGCGTGCATAGGCCTCTAAAAAGCTGGCCCGGTAGGCGTAAATCCCTAAATGCCGTAGGTATGGGGGTTTAGTCTTTGCTGCATCGCGTTCAAATGGA
>JBIJAC010000074.1:0-2925 GCA_044345935.1 Polynucleobacter sp.
ATAGTTCGGTGATGTACTGTTCCGTTTTTTGTGGGCCATCGCGCGTAATCAGTGCGACAAACCCATCCGCATGATCTTCAATGATTTGCCAGGTGAGGCGTGATGAATGCGGTTTTAATTCAAGCGCGCCGATTTCCAGAACGGTATTGAGTAGGCGGTCTTCGATCCAATCCTGTTTGCCCGTTTGATTCACGCGGCCAATTCCTTTGACCATAGCAAGCACCTTGCCAGTGTCTATGGCGGGTACATCAACAGATGGTTGCTGACCTTCTTTTTTTGCCAAGATAACGGACTCGATTTAAGGTAGGTGTAAATGGAATTATATTGGTTACAATGTAAAGCAAATATTACATTTTTGAAAGATTTATTGGTAAATAAACACCGTATATAAGGGTAAACCCTGAACTGCTAAGGGTAAATACGGTATTTTGTAAAGTAAATTAGTCGTAAAGTTTTGTTTACACATTCAATGAAATAGACAAAGCAAAAACGTGAGTAATTTGACTAAACCCCTCTACACACCAGATCAGCGCAAACGGCGCAATGAATCCGTGTGGACCTTAGTGCAAGGGATTCTTGCTCCCGTTCAATTTCTCATCTTCCTTGTCAGTTTTTGTTTGGTTATTCGCTACCTCTTTACTGGCGATGGCTATGAAATAGCGACGATATCGATCGTCATAAAAACAATTGCCCTGTACCTCATCATGATTACTGGGTCGATTTGGGAAAAAGTAGTATTCGGCAAATACCTGTTTGCAGATGGCTTCTTTTGGGAAGACGTATTTAGCATGGCGGTACTGGCGCTACATACTGCTTATCTTTACTTTTTATGGAATGGCAGTCTTGATGCGAACGAATTAATTTACTTAGCATTAGCTGCCTACGTTGCTTATCTGATTAATGCAGCCCAGTTCTTATGGAAGCTGAGGGTAGCGCGCTACGAGGGTGTCGGCGAAGAGACGGTTTTGGCAGAAGAGCGAAACGACCGAAATGTCAGCGGAGGAATGGCAACATGAACGCCATTACAACGCCCAATTTAAACAGTGCGCGTGACTCTAGTCGCGATATTCCTATTTTGAAAGAAAAGGGCCAGCGCGAAGTTTTTTGTGGCCTCACCGGCATTATTTGGCTGCATCGCAAGATACAAGATGCATTCTTTTTGGTTGTGGGTTCCCGTACCTGCGCGCATTTAATTCAGTCTGCTGCCGGCGTCATGATCTTTGCGGAGCCCCGTTTTGCTACCGCCATTATTGATGACCGTGATTTGGCCGGAATTGCCGATGCCAATGACGAGCTCGATAAGGTGGTGACAAAGTTGCTTAGTCGTAGGCCCGATATCAAGTTGCTCTTTCTGGTTGGCTCATGCCCATCCGAAGTGATTAAGTTGGATTTAGCCCGTGCCTCAGAGCGCCTAGGTAAGCAGTTTGTTCAGCAATGCCGGATCTTAAGTTACTCCGGTAGCGGCATCGAAACAACCTTTACGCAGGGCGAAGATGCCTGTTTAGCTGCCCTGGTGAAAGAGTTGCCAAAGACTACTGAAGGCAGTGGCAATTCAGTGGATGCCAATGCCAAGAATCTCGTGGTTGTGGGCTGTTTACCGGACGTTGTAGAAGATCAGTTTAGGCGCGTCTTTAATGAGCTTGGCATTGATGCGATCTCGTTCTTTCCGCCGCGCCACAGCAGTGACACGGTGACTGTCAATGCCAATACACGCTACTTATTAGCGCAGCCTTTCCTCGCTGAAACAGGCCGTTTATTCGATGAGCGCGGTGCTCAGCGCCTCGATGCGCCGTTCCCCTTTGGTGTTGAGGGTACAAGCCATTGGTTGGCAGCTGCCGCTAAAGAATGGGGCATCTCCGACGCCGATTTTGAGCGTGTAACAGCCCCTAGAAAAGCCCGAGCAGTTTCGGCATTAGCGCGTTACAAGACCATTCTGAATCAGAAGACTATTTCGTTTTTCCCCGATTCGCAGCTGGAAATTCCCTTGGCCCGTTTCTTGCACAACGAGATGGGCATGACCTTACTCGAAGTCGGTACGCCGTATTTACACCGCCAGCATTTGGCTCAAGAACTCGCACTCTTGCCAGACGATGTGCGCCTGGTTGAAGGGCAGGACGTTGAAAAGCAATTGGATCGCTGCAGAGCAGATAGTCCCGATATCGTCGTTTGTGGGCTTGGCTTAGCTAATCCATTAGAGGCAGAGGGCATCACCACCAAATGGTCGATTGAGCTGGTCTTTAGTCCAGTACACGGCTACGAGCAAGCAGCGGATTTAGCTGAATTGTTTGCGCGCCCACTGCAACGTCGCATGAAGTTGGCGGCCTAATATGCAACTGACACTCTGGACCTACGAAGGACCGCCACACGTCGGTGCAATGCGCATTGCCACTGCACTGAAAGACGTGCATTACGTACTGCATTCCCCCCAAGGCGACACCTACGCCGATCTGCTGTTCACGATGATTGAGCGTTCCAAAAAGCGTCCCCCTGTAACGTACACCACTTTCCAAGCGCGCGACTTAGGCGGCGATACCGCCGAGCTCTTTAAGAATGCAACTCGTGAGGCTTACGCACGCTTTCTGCCCAAGGCCATGTTGGTGGGCGCCTCTTGCACAGCTGAACTGATTCAAGATGATCCTGCTGGTCTCGCAAAGGCGCTGAATCTGCCAATTCCGGTCATTCCACTGGAATTACCCTCGTATCAGAAAAAAGAAAATTGGGGCGCTGCTGAAACCTTTTATCAGCTAGTGCGTATGCTATCAGCACCAGCTAATAAAGCGCCAGCAGCCAGTTTTGTTGCAGAGCGGGCAGCTGCACGCGCTGCCGGTAAAGCACCAAGCTGCAATATTTTGGGCGCTACCGCACTCGGATTTCGGCACCGCGATGATGTGCAAGAGATTCAGAAGCTGTTAGGTGAGTTGGGTA